>DATNFM010000195.1:0-11788 GCA_035606435.1 Streptosporangiaceae bacterium
CCCCCTGTCAACCTCCGCGGTGCTGTCCGAGGGGGGCGACCCCCTGTCAATCCCCGCGGTGCTGTCCGAGGGGGGCGACCCCCTGTCAACCCCCGCGGTGCTGTCCGAGGGGGGCGACCCCCTGTCAACCCCCGCCTCGGGCGGAGTCGTGGCGCTCTCGACCCGGTCACTCGGGGCTTGCACCTGATTGTGCTGCACGCAATAAGGATGCCGCACCGCCCGCGCGGCCGTTAATGGGACCGGAAAGGATGGAGCGCCGAACTGTGACCCAAGCCTTCGCGGAGTCCCAGAGCCGGCGCGGTAGGTTCGGCCTATGGTCGAAGCGGTATTGCGGGGCAGGCGTCGCCGGGACAACGACCGCCTGGCGCAAGCCGCGAGCGGTTACGCGGCGCTGGGCTGGCCGCTCTGCCTGGGCGCTCAGATGCGCGGACGGCAGCCGCGTGAGCGTCAGGGCCGCGACCGAGTCCCGCAGCAGCGCCAGCCCCAGCACTCCCAGCTGGGCCGCGCCTGTTCCTGTGACCGGGTCGGCTGTCCGGCACCGGGCGCCCATCCGCTCTCACCGGCCTGGAAACTGCAGGCGACCTGCGATCCCGTGGTGGTCAGGCAGTGGTGGACCGAGCGTCCGCAGGCCAGCATCCTGCTGGTCACCGGCAGGTCCTTCGACGTGCTCGATATCCCGGCGAAGGCCGGGCTGCGCGCGGTCCGGCGGCTGGAGCGGGACGCCATCAGGTCGGGTCCGGTCGCGATCAGCGCGAACGAGCGGACGTTGTTCTTCGTGGCGACCCGGGCAGCGAATGCCGATGAGGATGAGTGGTGGTCGTGCCGCCTAGACTGCGAGCCTGAGGTGCTGCCCGAAGTCACCGGGCTGCGCTGGCATTGCCGGGACAGTTACGTGGTCGCCCCGCCATCAAGGCTCAGCAACGGAGCGGTGGCCAGGTGGCTGACCGAGCCGGATGATCAGCCGCTGCCGGACGCGCTGCGGCTGCTCGAAGTTCTAGCGGATGCGTGCGAGGAGATCGCCTGATGACTGCCCAGCCCGAATTTGCCGAAGGTGCGGGGGGGCGTTCCCCCGCAAATCATGGGGCCGACGGGCCGACGGAACCGGATCTGTACGCACGGGCGCGGGCGGTAGCGCCGGGTGGAGTGAACTCGCCGGTGCGGGCGTTCGGCGCCGTCGGCGGGACGCCGGTGTTCATGGCCTCGGGCTCTGGGCCGTACCTGACCGATGTGGACGGCAAGCGCTACGTCGACCTGGTCTGCTCCTGGGGGCCGATGATCCTGGGGCACGCCCATCCTGCGGTTATCTCCGCCCTGCACCGGTCCGTCGACCTTGGCACCTCGTTCGGCACGGTGACACCCGGCGAGGTCGAGCTAGCCGAGCAGATCGTCGCCCGGACGCCGATAGACAAGTTGCGGCTGGTGAACTCGGGGACCGAGGCGACCATGTCGGCGCTCCGGCTCGCGCGCGCCTATACGGGCAGGCGGCTGACCGTGAAGTTCGCCGGCTGCTATCACGGGCACGTCGACTCGCTGCTGGCCTCGGCCGGCTCAGGCGTGGCCACCTTCGGCCTGCCCGACTCGCCAGGGGTGACTGGTGCCGTCACGGCCGACACGGTCGTGCTGCCCTACAACGACCAGGAGGCGGTCAGGCAGGCCTTCGCCGAGCACGGCCAGGACATCGCCTGCGTCATCACCGAGGCGTGCCCGGCCAACATGGGCGTGGTGCCGCCGTCCTCGGGCTTCAACGAGCTGCTCGCCGCCCTGTGCGGCGAACACGGCTCGCTGCTGATCATGGATGAGGTGCTGACCGGCTTCCGGGTCACTCGTTCCGGCTGGTACGGGCGCGAGCAGGTGCCTGGCGACCTGATGACGTTCGGCAAGGTCATGGGCGGCGGGCTCCCGGCCGCCGCGTTCGGCGGACGGGCCGAGATCATGGACCTGATGGCCCCGCTCGGCCCCGTCTACCAGGCCGGCACCCTGTCAGGAAACCCGCTCGCGACCGCCGCCGGGCTCGCGACGCTGGCCGAATGCACGCCCGAGGTCTACGAGCGGGTCGACGCGGCCGCGGCCGCCATCGCCGACGAGGCCAGCAAGGCCCTGACCGGCGCCGGGGTGCCGTTCCGCCTGTCGCAAGCCGGGAACCTGTTCTCGGTGTTCCTCGGCGTTACCGAGCCGGTCAGGGACTTCGCGCAGGCCCGCACGCAATCCGGCGCCGCTTATGCGGCCTTCTTCCACTCGATGCTGGATGCTGGCGTCTACCTGCCGCCCTCGCCCTACGAGGCCTGGTTTGTGTCGGCCGCCCATGACGACGCGGCGATATCCCTGATCGCGCAGGCCCTGCCGGACGCGGCGGAGGCCGCGGCCGCCGCGCTGGGATAGGCGGGGACAACAGGCCGCTTTGCGGGCGAACTGCCAGTATTGTCGATTAGCCGCTAACGGCGGGCAAGCCTGATCGACAAAGGGGCAAATGATGGCTATCCGCAATGTCATTAGCACGCTTAACAACGATGGTTCCGAGGTGATGGGCCCGGGGGTCCTGATGTACCACCACCCCGGTAACGACATCATGACCGGCAGTTTGCTCACGGTGGAGAGCAACCACTTCTGCGTGCTCAAGTCGCGCGGCGCCATCTTCAACGTCTACGAGGGCGGCCAGTACCCGGTGCAGACCACGGACCGGCCGCTGCTCGGCAGCGTCCAGCAGGCCTTTTACGGCGGCAACTCGCCCTGGCAGTACGAGGCGCTCTTCGTGTCGGCGGCGAAGAGCGTGGCCAAGGCGAAGGGACTCGCGCTCTCCCGCGAACTGGCGGAACTGGTCTACGACGTGGATTACTACGTGCACGTCGACTCCAAGGAAGACGCGGTCAAGCTGGTGACCCATATGCCGTACTCGGGGCATTTCTTCACCACCGAAATGCTGAACAACTACGCCGGTCCGGTGCTCGAGCAGGCTATTAACCAGATCGTGCAGGTGACGCCGCTCGAGCAGGTCAATGAGCGGATCCACGAAATCACCGAACTGGTTCGCGGTCACCTGCAGGACTTCCTGTCGATCTACGGCATCACGCTGAACGACGTGAAGGTGCTGATGCGGCCGCGCGATGAGCGCATGCGCGAGCTGATCTCGCTGCGGGCGTTCGGCCTGTCGGAGGTCGAGGCCGTGCGGTACTACATCGCGATGAAGATGGCCGAGAAGGGCCTGGTCTCGGCTCCGAACATGGCGGTGGGCGAGCCCTTCAACATCGGGATCACCCCGGTCGGCAACGCGCTGCCTGGCATGCCGCAGCTCGGTGAGCCGCAAGGCGCGCACGCCGCGCCTGCGGGCTGATAAGGCGCAGAGCCGATGCCTGACAGTTTCGCTGACCGGCTGCGTGGCCTGCTCGCCTCTGATGTCTATTCGGAGAAGGGCCGGCTGCGATCCGACGATCAGCTGATCAGGCAGCGGGTCAATCGCGGGCTCACCGAGGCCACCGCCAGGATCCGCGAGCTGATCTCAGTCTGGCGCAAGGACCGGGTGCCGCCCTCGACCAGGGAGCAGCCGTTTCCGCCCGCCGAGGTGATGGAGCCGATCCGTCGGGCCGAGCGGCTGATCAGGACGATCGACGAGGTAGCGGTCCTGGTGAAGGGCCTGCCGGTGCTGAACCAGGACAAGGTCTGGGACCGGGTGCGCCGGATCGGGCTCGAAGATCTGCTGCAATTCGACTGGACGCTGGTCGGCGAGTCCGACGAGCTGGCCCGCGACCTGGATCAGGCCACCGTGCTCGACCAGCTCGATGGGCCCGGTGTTGAGGCCAGAATCCGCAAGATCAAGGAGATCATCGGCGAGCGCCAGCGCTACCTGGAGATCGCTTAGCGCCGGAGGGCCTCGCCTTGGTGTGATGGCGCCAAGGCGAGGCCCTTCAGGTTCCTAGCTCACCGACGGTGCAGGTGCACCGAGATGTGCGAGAAGTGGTGGTGCTGACCGGCCGGGTTGGGCCGGAGCACGTGGAACCCGCACTCGCCGAGCGCGTGCCGTCCGACCCGGTTCGGCCGGCCGTGGCTGTCGCCGAACTGAACCTTCGGCTTGTTGTTGAAGCAGAGCAGGTTCAGCAGCACGACGTTGCTGACGACCTCGTTCGCGTCCTTGTCGGCGAACCGGTTGCTGCCGACTCGCACGCTTGAGGCGACGAAGTTCCTGATGAAGCCGAACCAGCACGAGTGCAGGCCGCTGATGTGCACGTTGCCTCGGATGAAGTTGTCCTCGTAGTCGCTGTAGACCGGGCTCTTGAAGGCCTTGAAGATGCCGTGCGGCCTGCAGGTGAGGCCGCCGCCACCCTTGTGCTGGCTCACGCTGTGCTCGATCGAGCTGTTGTGCACCACGATGCCGAGCGCACGGTCCCCGAGCAGGCTGCCGAAGATCGTGGAATGGCTGTTGAGCCTCGGGTGCTTCTGGCTGTCATCGAGGCAAGCGAAATGCTTGGCCTCGCAGCCGAGGATCAGGGTGGCGTCCTTCTTGACGAAAACATTGCGGCCTACGACCAGGTGCGAATTATGCCGCGCAAATGCCGCGAGCAGCACGCTTCCCCGGGTAATCCAGATGTTGCGCTGGACGAACACCGGCCCCCGGTTAACCACGCAGACACCGTGGACAACCACATTCCAATACCTGCCGATCAGGTGGCCCGGATGGTGCAACGAACCTCGGCAGATGTGCGTTGACCAGGTCGGAGCCGCCATCGCGGCGGTGGCTGGCACCGCCGACATCAGGCCGACCAGCGTGCCGGCGGCCGCTAGAGCGGCCGTCAGCCTTTTATGACGACGTAGCATTCGCATCCCCTTTTTTCTAGTTCATCCCCGTGGGGTAATGCATTCGCAGGCACGCTAACAGACTCAAGCATTACGCCCCGTGACCGTGTTGTTTTCGTGACCTATTCGACCACCGCAATGCGTTATTCCAAAAATAATGTTTTAGTTTTTTGTGTATTGGTAAAAATGCGCGCGTTGCGTTGCTTAGCCGAGGGCGATCGCGATGATCCCGGCCACGATCAAGGCCGCGCCGGCCAGGCGTCTGGCCAGGCCGCCCTCGCCGAGCAGACGCCGGCCGAGCAGCACCCCGAAGAGCACGCTCACTTCCCTGGCTGGGGCGATGGCGCTCACCGCGGTGAAGCTGAGCGCGGCCAGGACGAGGATGTAGGCCAGCGGCGCGAGGGCGCCCGCACCGAGGATCTGCGGCCTGAACTCGCGGGCGACCGTCGCTAGCCGGGTCCGGTCACGGGCGACGAACGGCCAGAACGCCAGGGCCATGAACGGAAACGCGGCGTAGCCCTGCAGCAGCGGCGGGGTGTGGAGATTGCCGACCGCGTATTTGTCCCAGATCGTGTAAGCGGCGATGAACGCGCCGGTCACGAGCGCGAAGCCGATCGCGGTGCTGGCCAGAGGGGGGCGACCCCCTCGAACCCCCGCAGTGGGGCTCGGCCGGGCGGCGCTGTCGGCTCGGTTGGGCAAGCTGATCGCGGCGACGCCCGCGATGATCGCCGCGATACCGATGATCGCGATGGCTGCTGGCCGCTCGCCGAGCAGAACGATTCCGGCGGTCGCCGCGAGCAGGGCACCGGTGCCACGGCCGACCGGATAGACCAGGGACAGATCGCCCAGCCCGTAGCCGAGTTGCAGGAACAGGAAGTAGCCGGCCTGGATCACGCCGGTTCCGGCCAGGAATACCCAGTTGAGCGCGGTCAGGTGCGGGCTGGTAAGCAAGCTGGCGACCAGCACCACCGGCAGGTAGATCAGCGTGGCGCTCATCGCCAGCAGCCACAGGAAGAAGACCGCTCCGGTAGCGGCGGCCTGCTTGCTGAACAAGTTCCAGCTGGCGTGGGCGATGGCGGCCGTGAGCACGAGCGCGATCGCCGCTGGACTCAATGCTGGCTGCCTGCCTCTGCGTAGCGAGAATTTCGCCTCACTTTATCCTGGTCAGCCTTCTGGGACCGGCGAGCGCGCCCGGTAGGCTGAGCCCGCCATGACAGCAGATTCCTCGCCCCCAGACCAGGCCGCAGAGCAAGCCCCCCCAGCCCACGAGATCACGATCGTTCACCTCGTCAGGCACGGCGAGGTGGCGAATCCGACCGGCGTTCTTTACGGCCGGCTTCCCGGCTTCGGGCTGTCAGAAGACGGTCAGATGATGGCCAAGGCCGCCGCCGATTTCATGGCGGGCCGGGACGTGACCGTGCTCAGGTCCTCTCCCCTTGAGCGGGCGCGGCAGACGGCCGAGCCGATCGCGGCGCAGCTGGGCCTGCCGGTCGAGGCCGATGACCGGCTGATCGAGCCGTGGAACCACTTCGAGGGAATGAAGGTGGCGGTCGGCGACGGTTCCTGGCGCGCGCCTCGTCACTGGGTCTACCTGCGCAACCCGTTCCGGCCGTCGTGGGGCGAGCCGTACGTCGAGGTCGCGGCCAGGGTTCTGGTCGCCGCCGAGGACGCCGCGAAGGCTGCGGCCGGCCACGAGGCGGTGTGCGTCAGCCACCAGCTGCCGATCTGGACCACGCGCCGGTCGGTGGAGGGCAAGCGGCTGTGGCACGACCCGCGTAAGCGGCAGTGTGCTCTCGGCAGCGTGACCAGCCTCACCTACGCCGCGGGCAAATTCACCTCAATCGCCTACCACGAGCCGTCGGGTTCGTCGGGATCGCGGGTCGCCGGCGCGTAGCCTGGAGCCTGCCGCCACGCGCCCGAATCTCGTGAGGCACAATGGGTGACGGTACTACTGCCTGTAGGAGATCTCCTTGTGACCCGCATGCCGAGGTTCACGCGCCTGTCTTGGGTGGCCCCCGTCAGCACGGCGGCGCTGCTAAGCGCAGTGATGCTCGCCGTCACTTCATGCAGCGGCGGCTCGATCGCCGACGGCAACGCGCAGGACTCAGGTACTGGCCAGGGATTCGTCAGTTCCAGCTACAACAGCCGGTACTTCAGCCCAGGCTCCCGGCCGGCGGCGCCCGCGGTGACCGGCACGACGCTGACCGGCCAGAAGTTCAGCCTGGCCGCTGATCACGGCGACCTCGTGGTGATGAACTTCTGGGGTTCGTGGTGCTCGCCCTGCCGGGCCGAGGCACCGGCGCTGGCCACGCTCGCGGCGCGCTTCAGCCATGACCCGGTCCGGTTCGTCGGCGACGACGTGCACGACTACTCGGCGTCGGCCAAGGCGTTCGAGCACACCTTCAGCATCCCCTATCCGAGCCTGGACGACCCGGGCTCCAAGGTAGCGCTGGCGTTCCACGACTCGGTCCCGCCGATCGCCATTCCGAGCACGCTGCTGATCGACCGCACCGGGCATATCGCCGGCATCGTGGTCGGCCAGATCACCTATAACGGGATGCGGGCGCTGATCGATAAGGTGCTGGCGGAGCGGTCATGACCCAGGAGACTGTGACTTCGGCGGGCCCGGCTGGCTCGGCGGGCCCGGCGGGCCCGGCTGGCTCGACGGCGCGGTTCGGACCGGTTGCCTGGCTGCGATGGGGCTGGCGGCAGCTGACCTCGATGCGCACCGCGCTCGTCCTGCTGTTCCTGCTCGCGCTGGCCAGCATCCCGGGCTCCGTGCTTCCCCAGGAGGGCATCGACCCGGCGGCGGTGACCCAGTACTACGCCGCGCATCCGACGCTGGCACCGATTCTGGCCAAGCTCTCCGGCTTCGACGTGTTCGGTGCGCCCTGGTTCGCGGCGATCTACCTGCTGCTGTTCACCTCACTCGCCGGATGCGTGCTGCCCAGGGCCTACCGCCTCGCGCGATCGGCCAAGCAGCCACCGCCCAAGGCGCCGCGCCACCTCGGCCGGCTGCCGCAGTCGACCAGGTTCGTCGTGGCGGAGGAGCCGTCGGCGGCGCTGGAGTCGGCTTCCGGGCTGCTCGGGCGCCGGCGGTTCCGGTTGCGGACCGGCGACGGCTGGGTCGCGGCCGAGAAGGGCTACCTGCACGAGGTCGGCAACCTGCTGTTCCACGTGGCGCTGCTCGGTTTGCTCTGCTCGGTCGCGATGGGCGGCCTGTTCGGCTACAAGGCCAACCGGCTGCTCGTGACCGGCGACAGCTTCTCCAACACCCCGACCGCGCTCGACGTCTTCCACCCGGGCCGGCTGGTCACGGCCGCCGACCTGCAGCCGTTCAGCCTGACGCTCAAGAGCTTCGCCGCGACGTACATCACGAACGGGTCAGAGCGCGGACAGCCGGCGTCCTTCAGGGCTTCGGTGAGTTACTCGTCGCAATTCGGCAGCCCGCAGCATCCCTACAACCTGCAGGTCAATCACCCACTCAACGTGGACGGCGTGCAGGTTTTCCTGATCGGGCATGGCTACGCGCCGGTGTTCAAGGTGACCGACGGGACCGGGGCAGTTCGGTTCGACCAGCCCGTGCCGTTCATTCCGGTGGAGCAGGCGGGGCTGACCTCAGCGGGCGTCATCAAGGTTCCTGACGCGAGCCCGAAACAGCTCGGCTTCGCCGGAGTCTTCCTGCCGACCGAGTACGTCACCCCGGTGGGAACGCTGGCATCGGCGTTCCCGGCGCCTGAGCTGCCTCGGGTGAGCCTGGTGTCCTATGCGGGCAACCTCGGGGAGAACAGCGGCCAGTCCCAGTCGGTCTACAGCCTCGATACGTCCCAGATGCAGCGGCTGGAGGTCAATCCCCGGCCGCTGGCACCGGGCCAGTCGATCGCGCTGCCGAATGGCCTGGGCAAGCTCACGTTCACCGGATACCGGCAGTGGATAAGCCTGGCGATCACGTATGACCCAGGTCAGTTGCCGGCCCTGATCTCGGCCCTGACCGCGCTGGCTGGCCTGCTGATGTCGTTCATGGTGCGCCGTCGCCGGGTCTTCGTGCGGGCGCTGGTTGATGATGGGCAGACCGTGATGATGCTGGGCGGCCTGACCAGGTCGGACGCGGCCGGCGGATTTGAGGCCGAGTTCGCTGAACTGTCGGCCGAGTTCATGGCCAAGCTGGGCGGAGTTGAGGCGCCGGTTCCGGAGGCCGATGCGGATGCGGTCGATGAGGCGGGTGCGGCCCAGGAGGCAGGTGCGGTCGATGAGGCAGGTGCGGCCGAGGAGGCCGGCGCGGCCGAGGCCAGCGTTGGCGAAGATCTGGACCAGCCCGATGAGCAGGAGGCCGCTCTTGCTCAGTCAAAGGGAGAGTGAGTAGCCGTGGTCAACACCGACCTGGCCGATGTCAGCAACGCCGCGCTGATCTCGGCCATCATGGCGTACGGGTTCGCCATGCTCGCCTACGCGTGCGATTTCCTCTACGGCAAGAACATTCTCGACTCGCCCGCCGAGGCCGACTCCAAGCGCGCGAAGGATCGTTCGACGGCGAAGGTGGGCGCGGCGGCTCTGGTTGGTGCGGGTGCTGGCGGTGCGGGTGCTGGCGGTGCGGGTGCTCGCGCGGCGGATGACCTGGCCGAGCGCACCTTCGGTGCCGAGCCGGCCGATGTCTCCGAGCTCGCCGACCTGAACGACATCGGCAACGGCTCGGACAGTTCGCGCGCCGGGGGCGCCGGTACTGCTTCTCGGTGGCCGACCGGTCCGTGGCTGCGGACGGCCTTCGTGCTCACCTGCATCGGCCTGGTGATCCATATCGGAGCGATCACGACTAGGGGAATCGCCGAGGACCGGGTGCCCTGGGGCAACATGTATGAGTTCATCTCGGCGATCACCTGCGCCGCGGTGCTCATCCTCGCGCTGGCGGCGGTTCGGTTCCGTGCCTATTACATGGGCCTGTTCGTATTGCTTCCGGTCGTCATAGCCCTCGCCGTCGATGTGATGTTCGTCTACACCCCGGCCGGCCAGGTCTCGCCGGCCCTTCAGTCGTACTGGATCGCGATCCACGTCACCGCCATGGTCATCGCGATCGGCATGTACATCTTCGGCGCGGTCACCACGGTCCTGTATCTGCTGGCGGCCCGGCATGAACGCAAGGAAGCGGCCGGGGAGGACTCCGGATACGGCGGCATCATGGCGCAGCTGCCGAGAGCCGCCAAGCTCGACCACCTGGCTTACCGGGCGATCCTGTTCGCGTTCCCGGCCTGGACCTTCGCGGTGATCGCGGGAGCGATCTGGGCCGATCACGCCTGGGGTCGTTACTGGGGCTGGGACCCGAAGGAGACCTGGTCTTTCATCACCTGGCTGGTCTACGCGGCGTTCCTGCACGCGCGGGCCACGGCCGGCTGGCGCGGACGCCGAGCCTCCGCCATCCAGCTGTTCGGCTTCGGCTCCCTGATCTTTAACCTGGTCGGCATCAACCTGTGGATCACCGGCCTGCACTCCTACGCCGGTCTCCACTAACCCCCACCCCCCGGCAGGCGACCGGGAGCACCGCAGCGCCACCGAGCTTGAGTTAGCGACGCGGTGAATATGCAGATCCACCGGGTATTTTCCGGGTGAATCGGCATATTCACCGGGATTTAAAATGATCATGGTCGGGCAGGCGGGTGACTGGTGATGTCGACGGCGCTTGTGTGACTCAGGAGGCGTTTGTTGCGCCACCAGGCCGTTCCAGTCCCGGCTGTTCTCGTCTGTAGTCCCGGCTGTTCTCGTCTGTAGTCCCGGCTGTTCTCGTCGCGGCCGATCTAATCGTCGTCGCGCTCGGCGCGGATGATGCGGTCCAGTTCCAGGAGGAACTCGGGGTTGTCGTCGGGGGCGACGAATCGGGTCGAAAGCGTTGCCGTTGGGCGTGACCTGCGCCGGAGGGTCGGTCGGTGGCTGAGCCCGATCAGGTGGTTGGGCTGGGACCACAGACCCGGTCCCTGACGACCGCCGGCACCTTGCGTACCCCAGCTCTGCGCCAGTTCGTCGCAGACCGCGCGCATGCGGATCTCGCGCCGTCCGAAGATCAGCCAGGCCGCTGCTCCGAACGCCCAGAACCCCACTGCCACGATGAGCCACGTCTGCTTGGTCGGGATGTCAAACAGCCGGCTCGGCGTCGTCGCGACGTCGATCGCACACGGGACGACGAAACCAATTGTAACGAGGGCAAAAAGCGCACCGAGTACCAACATGGACACAGCGTAACCGCTGGTCAGGCCAGGTCGTCGCTAAACGGCATGGTTCGCGTGGTAGGTGACCCGCATCGTGGTTCGTTCCGGTTCGTGATGCGCAAGGGCACAGAAACACATACCGTCATAACTAGAGCACTCACCTCGTATGGGGAGCGACGTTGGGGGAGCGGCACGGATGCGCAGGTTATTGAGTCTGTTGCGGCGCAGGCGTCGGTCGGGCACCAGTGTTGGCCCAATCGCCCGGCCCGGGTCCAGCTATGGCTTGTGGCCTCAAACAGGCGCTGACTACTCAGCTGCGACGGGTACTCAAGGTCGGGGTAAAGCAGCGGCCGGTAACGCACCACCGAACCAGCCGGGCAGCCATCGCCGGGTGAGACGGGGCGGCGCACCGACGGCCGATTCGGCGGCCAGGAGCTGGACCGATCATCTAACGCTGGCGAGTCGATCGGCTCGATCACGGTCGTCGAGACGGCCAGGATCGACCAGTTCGTCGTCTAGCCCGGGTGTGCCGTGGTCGTTCGACCCCAGTCGTCTGGACGGCCGGTCTTCCCGGAAGGCTTCGCCGTGGGCATCGGATCGTTCCGCCTCGACCGATGCGGCCCCGGCCCGGTCGACGCAGGACAGGTCGACGCAGGACTGGTCGACGCAGGACTGGTCGACACAGGACTGGTCGACACAGACCCGCTCTGGTGGAAGCCAGCCGCGAGCCGCGCAGTCGCGGTCGTCTCGGCCGCCTCGCACCGATCAGATCGACGGGTTCGGCGGTGCTGGCATGGGCCAGCCGGATC
>DATNFM010000196.1:0-17826 GCA_035606435.1 Streptosporangiaceae bacterium
CTGGCAGTGTAAGTAGGTATCAGCACCGTGATTCCCGCGCCCGTGCCATCCGCCCGCTCTGCGGCGGTGACCGGGGATACGGCGATCGGGGAGATCGGGGGAGCGACCGTGCTTGAGATCGGGGACATCTGCGCTCGCTAGTGCCTGCTCGTCAATATGCGTGCCCGCCGGGGCCGAAGGTGTGCCTGTTGCCGGACAGCTTCGCCATGTTCCAGGCGTTCCGCACAAGGTCCCTGGCTCTTCCTTTGGCGAATGCCGATTCCGAACCACATGGGGCCCAGTCGTTAAAGGGGTTGATCATTTCTTCGACGGCATCGATTTCAGGATCTTGGATGAGCTTGTCGTAGCTATCGTAGCCCAGTGAGATATGGTACATATACGATATTTTCGGCATCGTACCGGTGAATGGCTGACGATCGCATGCATGCTTGAGTCGCATGCCGCAGCCATAAGTTCTCCGTGTGTCATACGCGCGCCCGCCGACCCCAGACGACATCGCCGCTGAGCTGGCAGTGCTCAGCGTGGCGACCATGCAGGGTAACGAGGGCCAGCCCGCCACCGAACCGGAATGATACCCACCGCCACAGTGGGGAGAAGGGATCGCGCAAGCGCACGACTGGGTCACCGGCGGCTTCCTGGCTGATCATTATTCGATAGGGCTTCCAACCTTCCGGCGGTTACTGCTTGTGAGTGCTGGGTCAGCGGAGCGCAGGCCCGTGAGGCGTTCGCCAAGAAGGACACCGAGGGCTGCGACGAGCAGAAGACCCCCGACCAAGGGTGCAGTGCGCAAGCCCAGTTCGGTTAGCACGAGGCCGCCGATTGCCGGACCGCTTGCGATCCCCACATTGAACGACGTCGAGTACCACGCCGTGGCCATGTCCGTGCTGCTAGGTGCAAACAGGAGCACCCGGGTCTGGAGACAGACTGTGCCGGCCGAGAGCCCGAATCCTTCGAGCGCCTGGAAGCCCACCGCAACGTCGGGGTGCGATCCGAACGCGTAGAGTCCAAACAGGGCGATCGTCATCAAAGCAACCGATCCCACTGTGACGCCGCGCGGCCAGCGGTCGAGGACAAGGCTGACGCAGCCAACGCCGATCGCCGAGGTAACGCCTACCACCAGCAATGCGGCTGGTGTATCGCTCAACGCCAGGCCGCTCACCTTCGTAAAGAAGGCCGTGATGTAGGTAAATGTGGTGTACGTCCCTGCCACCGCTAGCACGGTCGTGACGATGATCAAGATGCACGCGCGCCGGTTCGGGCGAGTGCCCGACGCCGCGTGACTCGCACCTGGTTGCTCGGTCGGGACCAGCCGGACGACGATGACCAGGGCGAGCGCACCAATCCCTGAGAGCACAACGAAAGGGGCGCGCCAACCTGCGTGTTGTCCGAGCCAGGTCGCAGCGGGTACGCCGCCCACAACCGCAAGAGAGTTCCCGGCCATCATCCCCGCGACGGCACGGCCGCTCTTCTCGGGAGGAAAGAGCGAGGCGGCCGTCACCGGGGTCACGGCCCAGAACACTGCCTGCGCAAGCGCGGTTGCGAATCGCCCGGCAACAAGCCACCCGTATCCTGGCGCGCCCGCCGCGCCCAGCGTGAACAACGAGAAGGTGCCGAGCAACGCGGCCAGGAGATAGCGACGAGGCAGGTGGCGGGTGAGGTGGGTGAGCGGCACGGTCGCCAGGACAACCGTTGCAGCGTAGATCGTGACCAGCAGGCCGGCGGCGCCGAGGGAGGCGTGCAGGTTCCTGGAGATCTCCGGCAGAAGACCGACCGGCAGGTTCTCCCCTGTTATGAAGCAGAACGTCGAAGCACAAAGGGCTGCGAGTGCTGCCACCGCCGCGAGCGGCCGACGCGCCCAGAGCGCGTCAGGATGAACCCGCTCCGTTGCCGAGCCGACCAAAGAGCTGCCCATGTCGTTCCTCGATCAGCTGCTCAAGCTCGTCCCATCTGAGGCTCCGTTGGCGTTTCCCCGTGGGTGACGGCGGACGGCCGGCCGCCCCAGCGCTCGGCCCCGGTGACCTCGGTGTCGCGCCGAAGCTGATGACCATGCCGAGAAAGAACCTCTCTCGGCGAGGAGGCCAAGCACAGCCGGCCGGGTCAGATTCACGCGCCTAGCATCGTGCCCCTAGTACTGAACGTCAACCTCTTACTGTCAGCCGAGGCCCAGAGGATCGACGCCGTGTGCGATCTGATTGGGGGCTCCCCTGGATGATCGTTAATGAACTTGCGCGGGGATGGAGACCGGAGACACCGGCGCGGCGAACGCCATCATGGACCTGCACTGCAGCATGCTTGACTGCGCCATAGAGAATGGCGCCTTTGGGGAGACGTTAACGTTCTTCTGAGTCTTATGCACAACTCTCGTTGTGTCCCGATGGAGCCTACGGAAACGCCGGGGTGATTCACGAAGCGCAAGCTCAAACGATGGCGATCGGCTCGGAGTCGGTCACGTCGAGCAGGTAGCGTTCGGCGGGTGACAACCGGCCCAGTGTATCGGGACGGACATACGCCTGCTGGTCGAGTTGCTGCGGCACCGAGCGATGGCAGAAATACGAGTGCATCACGCGCCGGGGTTTCGAGCTCCGGTTCAACGTGCCGGCGTGCCATAGGTGGGCGTTCATCACCACGACAGTACCAACCGGCTCGATCACCTGGACCTCGTCGGGATGCGGCGCAGTGGGGTCAGCCATCACCTCGCGTGGCATTTGCCCGAAGCGGTGCGACCCGGGCACGACACGGGTCGCACCGTTGTCCGGGGTGAAGTCGTCCAGCAGCCAAAAAGAGTTGCAGGCCAGGTAGTCATCCGGCGGCACCGCTTCGGCGAAGTCGCTGTGCAGGCCCTGATGTCCCCACCCGGGCAGCGCAGACCGGCTGTTCAGCGACGACAGCTTGAACTCGCCCGGCAGCACGTGGTGCACCGCCGCGAGCAGCCGCGGGTGGGTGAAGCAGACGGTGAAGATCGGGTCCTTGTTGATCAGGTCGGACAGCCGGTCGGTGCCGGCCTCCTGCCAGTTCTCAGCCCCGGCGCGCTCCCCCTCGGCCGCTGTGATCTCGGCCAGCCGCTGGTTGAACGCCTCGACCTCGGCCGCCCCAAGGATCCCGTGCAGCGGCAAGTAGCCGTCCATGTCGAGCCGGGACTTTTCCTGTGGCGTGAGGGCGACGTCGCGTGCACCGAGGTCCGCCAGCACGGTCTGGATATCCATCCCGTTCCTTTCTGTGGGCAGGCACAGGCGTATATGCATGATCGACGGAGACTGCTAGCTTCGCCTCGTGAGCCTGCCTTGAAGAGATAGGACAGCACAATGCAGTACACGATACGTGATATGTACGAATCGCCATAGCTGCTGTTCGGTAGGATCTACGTCGCCGCGCCTGGGCGGGACCAGTTGCCGCACGAGCATGACTGCTGAAACTGTCATGTTGCTGATGCTGTCGGCGCCGGCGCTCGCCAGTGGCCGGATTACCCGCCGATGTCGGCTCCTATCGCCTCCGCAGAGACTGTTAGCTCGCTGCCGGGCCCCGGGAATCTAGATTGCAATTCGCGCTCTTGCTGGACGATTGCTTCACGCCAGTCGCCGATCCCCTTCTGATCTCCGGAGTCGGGCAGCAAGTCTCCCACATCGCACCCTTCAGCTTCCCGCGATCCGGAGCCTTGGTCGAGCGCTGGCTCGTTGCGGCTGGAGGCTGAGGGTAGACCTGAGTTGGCCGTGCCTGGCTCACGGCTCGGAGCAGGATGGCGGTCCGTAGATGCCAGTTGCCCAACACCGCCTGCGCCTGGCCCTTGCTGTGCCCGCAAGCGTGGATGCGCCGAGATGGAAGGCGCGCGACGACCGCTAAGATCGGGTAGCGGCCGGGGGCTGCGAAGCCCATTGCGCAATCCGGAGCGAATGGCGGACCGGGCGGCGGCTGCGCTGTGGTCGTCAATGTAGCCGTTCTGTTCGACTGCGGCCATGAGAGTGTCCTCGGCGGCCTGGTCCGACCATGCAGCTGCGGCTTCTTCGGCTCCGTGCGTGGAACGGGCGGCACTGAGGGTGGACCCGATCTTGAGGGCGGCTGTGTAGATCGCCGTATTCCGGCCGCCGGGTCTGAGGGTAGCCAAGTCCCCCGCGATCCCCTTGAGCTGCCCCGCGTTTTCCGGACAGGGAATTACGGCTAATTCACGCTGCTTCCTGCCCGTTCAGGTACTCGTTCAGTACTTCTTGCGGAGTCCGGTACCCGAGCGCTGAATGAAGACGAGTCTGATTATAGCGCAGCTCGATCCATCGTGCTATGTCTTCTCGTGCTTTCTCGCGAGTCGGGTAGATGGTCCGGTGGACCAGCTCGACTTTCAGTGTCCCATTGACGGACTCGGCAAGCGCATTGTCATAGCATTAACCGGCTAATAGTCCGGGGGTTTGCTATTGACCGGTTAACGCTTTCATCTGGTGCGGGCTGCGAGGTTGCGGAGTTGCTCTTCGTGGTGCCGGACTCGGTCTGCGATGGCGTCGAGTGCGGTGCGGAGGGTGGCGAGTTCGTCGGTTATGCCGGTGAGGGTGCCGCTGGCGGCGTGGCGGTGGCGGTGGTCCTCGATGACGGCGCGGAGGCCGGGGTTGCGGTAGAGGGTGGTGCGGCTCAGGCCTGTGCTGGCGGCGACGGCGGTGAAGGTGACGGCGTTGTCGTCGTGGCGGAACTGGGCGCAGGCCCTGTCGACGCGGTCGAGGGTGCTGGTGGTGCGTGTCATCGGGCCTGGGCCTGGCTGATCAGGGTGTCGAGCCGGGTGATGAGCTTGCGGTGCCGGTCGGCTTCGGTGATCCAGCCTCTGTTCTCGGCGTCCTGGGCCAGGGCCTGGGCGTCGATGCGCTGGGCGGCCAGGACGGGCAGGGAGCTTGCGTCGGCGTGGAAGCTGGGGCAGTGCTCGCAGATGTTGGCGGCAGGCGCGCCACTTAGCCAGTTCCCCGACCGTGACGAACGTGATGCACATCGTGTGCCCGGCCAGCCGCGCCTTCAGCCGGTCAGGCAGCCGGTTCCGCAGCGTGCCCGACGCCACGTCCGTGTCCAGGACGATCAGGCTCACGGCAAGATGGCATGCCGCGAGGCGTACAAGTCAGCCAGGAACTCATCCAGCCCCTGATCAGACTCTGGCCGAACGGCACCAGAACCTGCGCCCCACATCCCTGCCGGGGGTCAGCCAGCGCGTCGCCATCGCCAAAGCCTTGGCTTGCGAACCCGAGATACTCATCCTCGACGAGGCGGTCTCTGCCCTGGACGTCTCAATCCAGGGCCAGGCACTCAACCTCCTCGCCGACCTGCGCGCCCAGTTGTAAATCGCGTACCTATTCGTCTCCCACGACCTAGCCGTCGTCCAGCAAGTCACCGATAACACCGCCGTCATGCACCAAGGCAGCATCGTCCGGGGCAACTAAGGCCCGATTGCTGGTTCAGAGATCGACTCAACGCAAACGGCGCCTCCGCAGCGCTGAGGCATCAAGGCAAATCACCGGTTGCCTGCTTCCCTCTCCGCGAGGAGGACATCGAGCGCAGACGTGTCTTCCGGTACGGCGTAGCCTCGGGAGCCGGTCCAGGTCCTTGGTCGTCATCGGCTTTATCCTGATGATCCCTCGCACGATCAGCGGGACGTACCGGGCCTTGAACGCGGGCATGGGCCTGGACGGCACGCACGGGATCTCACGCTGACCGCAGGCCGGACACCTCCCGGCCGGCCTCAGGCACAACACCAAGACGACCACAATATTTTCCACATAAAATTTCGTCCGACTTAGACGCAGCGTTCCGGCAGCCCAGACCGTGCCTCAGGAAAACTGGCCCGAAGCCGCGCAAATTTTCAACTAGATTTATTTATTTAGAAAGATTTGCGCGGGCTCGCTTCCATCTTCCCTGAGGTCAGCCCGAACGGCGGGGTCCGAATCGCCCGCGGTGCTACGCGCCTCGCCTGGCTGTGCCCGCGCGCGGCGCTGGCCAAGCTCAGCCGCCGATGGGCGAACCCGAGCTCGAATCTTCACCCGCATGGTGTGCGGCGCATTCCAGCATTGGTGCGACGAATTGCCCGTCATAGGAGGACACGGAGCGACCACCGAATGTCGTGCCGTCCCCGTAGCATGGTGCCATGCTGGGAGGTATAAGCGTCGACGAAATCGCCTGGCTGCGGCTCTATGAGTTTCCACCACCGTGACTATGCCCAGCGCGGATGCCTGGGAGCTGGCCGGCTTCCCGGGCCGCCTCGATGTCGCTGCGTACCTGACCGCAGACCAACTGGCAGCGCAGTACCGCGTGCTCGTCGACGTGCTGCTGGACGCACAGGAGCATTCACTGACCGGAGTCGGCCGCGATGAACTTCTCGCGGCCGTCCGCGATCGCATTGCGGACGCCACCGACGCGGTGACCGCAGAACGCCTAACCCGCCCGGAAGCCTTCGATCTGGACGCACGGATGCGCGCGCTCCAGGACTGGAAAGTAGTCATCCGCTGGCAGGACAAGGCGAAGACCGAAGCCGACTTCATCCGGACCCGGGACCGCTACCAGCTGACCAGCGAGGCCGCGGACTTGCACCGCTGGCTGCGCCGGAAGATCGACGAGGACGCGGTATCAACGAGCGCGGCGGCGTTCGCGCCCGCCATCATCGCCGAGCGACTCGACGACACGATCGGCGCTATCGGACAACGGGATCTCGGCCAGGCGGCCCAGGCTTGGGCTCAGGTACGTACCACGCTGAAGGACATGGCCGAGGCGGCGTCAATCTGGCAGTCCCGAATGGCGTCGGCGCTAGCCGGAGCCCCCGACGCGGACAAGATGAGCCGATTGCGTGAGACCCTCACCGCTTACGTCGCTGTCTGGGGCGCTGGCGTCGACACTTACAGCCCGCGCATCCGCGACGCCCTCAGGCAGCTGCGGCAGATCGTCACTGACGACGATTGGCGGGCCATGGCCCTCTCTGGAGTCGACGCGACTGCGGCCGAGGAAACCGTCCAAGCGATAGCGCAGGGCAATCGAGACGCGGCCGACACCCTGTCCGTCTGGTTCGGCGAACGGGCGGGCCAGGCGCTGCGCCTGCGGCGGCAGGTACGGGACGCTGTCACCCCGTTGCTGCGCGGGTCGCGGGCGCTGCTCGCCACCGGCGGCCGCGTCACGCGCCGGGCTGAACTGCTGCGCCTGGCTGCGGCGGTTGAGTCGGCGGACAGTGACGCCGACGCATGGCAGACATGGTGCGCGGCCACCGGTCTATGGTCTGCCCGGCATGTATCCGGCGTCCCGGAAGAGCCACAGATGCCAGCCAGGACCTCCTTCTGGACGGCTCCGGCTACACCGGTGGACGTGAAACTCCGTAAACGCGGCGCCCAGTCGGTAAAGGGGAGACCTGCTCAGGTCCCGAACCGTCGCGACGCTCGCCGTGCGGCGCGTGACGCCGCCCGGCGGCAGCGGGAAAGGTCCGAGATCGCGATGCGAGCGCTGGCGGCACGTTCTGGTGAGTATCTCGCCGACTGGACACCGGTCGCCAGCGATGAAGAGGCGGC
This sequence comes from Streptosporangiaceae bacterium, assembly GCA_035606435.1. Lineage (GTDB taxonomy): Bacteria > Actinomycetota > Actinomycetes > Streptosporangiales > Streptosporangiaceae > Chersky-822. The sequence goes on from DATNFM010000196.1 coordinate 7,509, forward strand.
CATCGTCTGGGACCTGCTGACGGCCGTGCTCCGCAGCACGCCCGGCGACGATGGGACCCGGACAGCTCTCACCGAGGATGACCAGTGGCTCGCGATCGCGTATCCCTCCCCGCCGGAGCACCCGTCCGCCGTCCTGAGCCTGCCTGAGGGATACCTTGCCTGCGAGAACTGGCGGATCGAGGTGACCCGGGCATGACGTCCGAGGCGACCGGCCTCACGACGCGCGCGGATGCCCAGGACACGTTCGTCGCTCTGCTGACTGCCCCATTTGTCTCGGCCCGCGTCGCGCCCGCGCGCTTCGCCGCGGTGCTCCAGCACCGTGCCCAGCTGACAGAGTGGACTGGGAGGCTCGCATACCGGCTGGTCATAGCAGGGAGTGTTGCGCGGATGCACCGGGATCCCGCGGGACCGCAGCGAACCGCCGCTCCGATGATTGGAGCACCTCCGTCCCGCCGGACGCTCACGCTCATGGCCCTGACCGCCGCCGCGTGCGAGGACGCAGATATGACGACGACCGTCCAAGCCCTGTCCGACGAGGTGAGAGCCATCTGCGCCGCGCCCGGCGCCCGCGTCTTGCCATACAACCCGGATCGCCGGACCGAGCGCCAGGCGTTCCTCCGCGGGGTCAATCAATTGGCCGGGCTGGGCATCCTGCTGCGCCGCACCACAGACGAGGCGCTCCTGCGCCAGTGGGAAGAGGACGGGACGGGAGTCGGCGCCGGATTCGAAGTCGACCGGGACGCCTTGCTCCAGTTCACTGACCCGCATACGGTGGCGCTGGCACTCAGGCAACCCGAGGTCGATGAGGACGACGGTGATGACAACGACGGCCTGAAAAGCACCCCAGGGACGCGAACTGCCACCCGCAGCCAGCGAATACTCCGCACGCTGGTCGAGGACACCGCACTGCTTTACGCCGATCTGCACCCGGAGGACGCCGAGTACGCCCGGGGCCAGCGGTCATGGCTCGCCGGGCATGCCTGCGACATGACCGGAGGCACGGTCGAGATCCGCGAGGAGGGCATGCTGCTGCGGCTGCCGCCGGATCGCCCGGCCAGCGTCGCGGCAACCGTGGCTTTTCCGGCTGCGACGGCCATCCCGTGGTTCGCGCTGAAGATGCTGGAGGCCGTTGTCACCGGCCGTTCCCCTGACAACGACGGGCGGATCCCGCTCACGCCAGACGAAGTTGAGACAGCCGCCGAGCGGGTGTACACCGGCAACTTCGGTGCCCTGACGAACGACATCAAGAAATCCCCGCTCGTAATGCTCGCGGCCGTCGAGCCAGTGCTGACTGAGGCGGGCCTGGTCCGGGTAAGCGTCGCGGGCTGGACCGTGCTTCCCGTCGCGGGCCGCTATCGCGATCCGAGGGCTGTCTGGGAACCCACGCTAGAGGACATGATGCATGATGACGCTTGAGAAGCTCACGTCGTGGCGCGTCGCGGCCATCGAGGGGAAGCTGCCCGATCCCGTGCGCTCCGACCGCTGGCAGCCGCTCCGCGCTGGCGTGGTGAACCTGTGGGAGTACGACACCGCCGAGGTCTGGTACGCCGACGGCCGGATGCAGTTGCAGGGTGCGAACGAGTCTGGCAAATCAACGCTCATGACTCTGACCACCCTGCTCCTCCTCGCGGGCGAGATCACTAGTCACAACATCGATACGCTGGGCCAGAACGACAAGCGCTTCCGCTATTACGTCGAGCCTACCGACCATGCCCTGGACCGGCGGGACACCAGCTCACAGAAGAACCGCGGCTGGGCCTGGCTTGAGTTTGGCCGGGCAGCCCACGGCGATCAGGGAGCAGGCTTCTTCACCCTGCTGCTCTTCGCCGAGACTCGCCGGGCCGACACGAACCTGACCGTGAACTGGTGCACCCTCAGCGGCCAGACCCGCGTCCGCTTCGGCCTCTCGCTGACTATGGCCGGCTTCGTCGCCGATCCCGCACGGTTCAGGGAGGTCCCTGGGTTCCTGGCCCATCCCACCGGGACCGCCTACCGCGAGACGATTGCCCGCGTCCTGTACGACACAGATGAGGTATGGCTGAACCAGCTGAACCGGATCCTTCGCGTCGTCCGCACGCCGCAGATCGGGCACAAGATCGACCTGAAGTTCCTGATGCAGGCATTCCGCACCGCACTGCCGCCGATCGCGCAGGACGAGGTCAACCAGCTCGCGGACGGCTGGGAACAGCTGCAGCGCCTGCGGGACGAGCGCGACGAGGCCGACCAGGCGCTCGCCGCCGTCACTGAGTTCAGCCGACGATCCTGGCGGCCCTGGGCGGACGCCGTCATCCGGGCCGCCGCCGACCCGGTGACCACCGCGGCCACCGCCCTGACTCAGATCACCCGCGCCGAGAGCGCAGCCCGGGAAGCGGTCAAGACACTCACGAAACAGCAGGGAGATCTGAACGATCAGCGAGGACAGGCGGAAACGACACAGCGGACCGCCAGCGCCGAACGGAACGCGCTGCAGGAACAGGACGCGTATCGCGATGCCATCAGCGCCCTCGCCAACGCCCGGCTGCTGGCAGAACAGGCGAGCGAGGCCGAGAAGGCCGCGGGACGCTCGCAGCAGCGAGCGCGCGAGGCACAGGCCAAGGTATTCCCCGCACAGCAGCGGCTGGAGCAAGCAAGTCACAACCTTGAGTCCGCCGAACGCTCCGTATTGACTGCCGCCGACCAGGTTTCCGCCCAGGCCCCCGAAGCCGGCCTAGTTGACCTTACCGCCCAGCGCTTGCCGGAACGCGACACGGCGCGCCTGCGGCAGGCCGCCCGGCTACGGGAATCCGTCGCCCGTCAGGCAGACAAGCTGATCGAAGCCCACGCAACGGCGCTCGGCAAGGCAGACGCCGCTGCGACCGAAGCCGCCGCCGCGCGGACGCGACTGGGCGAGGCCGAGCGAACGGCCGCCGAAAAGGACACCGCCGTCGAGACCGCGGTCACGGCCACGGCCCAGACACTGTCCGCCTGGATCCAGCACATCGACGAGCGGATCCGGCCGACCGCCGAGACTGCCGAGAACTGGGGGTCCTTGGTGGCAGGACTGGCCGAGGCAATGTCTCCGTCCCCGGTCCTGGCCATGGCAATCAGCCGGGACCACCTGATCCCCATACGCCGACCCTACGAGAAGCGCAAGGCTGAGCTGGAAACGGCCATCGAGGACAACGTCAGGGATCGCAATGGACTCCAAGCGGAACTCAGTCAGGTCGAGAAGGAACAAGACCCCATACCCTGCGACCCGGAATTCTGGACTCGCCGTCAGCGACCTGAAGGAGTAACCGCTGCCGGGGCGCCGTTCTGGCGGCTGGTCGAGACCTCCGACCGTGCTCCGGTCGCCGCGATCGAGGCGGCTCTGGACGCGGCCGGCCTGCTGCAGTCCTGGGTAACCCCGGACGCCGCATACCTGACAAGCCGGGATGGCAACGAGACAGTCTGGGCGGCGGAGGCCAGCACCGTGCCCGTGGCATCCTCGCTGCGCACTGTGCTCCATCCGACCGACGACGCCGGAGATTTGACCGGGGTCGTGGACCGCCTGCTCAGGCGCGTCGCCTACGGCGAGCAAGCACTGACTAACCCGGTGGCCGTGAGCCCGGACGGACGCTGGCGGCACGGGGAACTCGCTGGCACCGCAGCTCCCCTGCCGGAGAGCCCGAAGCTGCTCGGCGCCGCCGCGCGGGCCGCTGACCGAGTCCGCCGCGCGGAGCGGATCCGGAACCGGATCTCCGGCCTGGCTGATGATCACGAACTCATGTCGCTCGAGCTCGATGATGTCGTAGGCCTTCTCGGTGCCCTGGATGACGCAGGCGAGGGCCTGCCGTCGGACGGTGATGTCGTCGCCGCGGTACTGGCCGCACGGGAAGCCGCTAAGCAGGTGGCGAAACTCCAGACGGAGGCCGAAGGCACCGGCAGGATAGCCGATGACGCCAGGAAGACAGCCGACGCAACCGCTGCGGCGGTAGCGGTCCACTGTGACGAGCACGACCTTCCCCGCATCAGGCTGGCGGTGGCCCACGTGCTGACCGCGCTATCCGAATACCTTTCGGCGATCACCGCTCTTGAGGACAAGATGAGCTTGATCGAACCGCTGCGCGGCGCGGCGACGCAAGCCGAGGAAGCCCTGAACGGACTGATGGAAGCAGCCGTGACCGCGGCCGCGGACGCCGAGGAGGATATGACGACAGCCGGCACGCTCCAGGCTAAGGCCGACGCCGCGAGCAAAGCCCTGTCCAAGGGCGCCCAGGAGATCCTGCGGGAAGTCAACCGCCTCGGCCGCGTCGTCGATGACGCTCGCCAGACCCTTGAGCGTCTGGGCAAGGAACTCCTGAATCTGGCCGGAAAGCTGTCGCGCGCGGAGACGGTTCTCGAGGAGACTGAGGGCAAGCGTGAGAAGGCCGAAGAGGAGCGCGGGACCGCAGCCCAGCGTTGGTGGGACTGCGTCGATTCCGGGCTCCCCCTTCTCCGAAGCGTGCCAGAACCCCTGGCCCGGCACGTCACGGCCGCGCTGGAGAACGCCCGGGCCGCGAAAGCGATGATCAGCCCCCGGAACTGGCCCGACTCCGATCAGCAGCACCTGTTCCCGCAGGTGGTGCAGAATCGCTGGGCCTCCATGGTCAGCGACAGCAGCGAGCTCCGCCCGAAGCTGGAGCTGCTCGGCGGCCGAAGCGTTCAGGTCAGTTCGCCCGGCGAGGGCCGCGAGGACTTCCCCGGCGGCGTGAAGTTCATCGTCGACTCGACGGGTAGCGCGTTCGCGCCACCGAGGGCCGCCGAGCGATTGTCGGCACTCCTGGAACAGCTACGGGCGGACTACGACGACGAGCTGACCAGGACCATCGACGAGCTTCTTGGCAGCACGTTCATCGAGCATCTGCGCGACCGTCTCGCCGAGGCAGAGGTGCTGCGGGAGGATATCAACAAGAAGCTCGCGCATAACCCGGTCGCGATCTCGGGAATCACCCTGCGCCTGCGGCGGATCCCTCTCACCGAGGAACGAGCGGCGAACGACGTGCTGGACACGCTGGAACAGCACTTCAACATGCTGCCGAAGCCCTCCCAGAATCGTATCCGGGCATTTCTCGCGGAGCGGATCACGAACGCGCAGGAAGCCGCCCGGACTTCAGGCGACCCGAACTGGCGGTCGAGGCTGGCTGAGATCCTCGACTACCGGCGCTGGTTCGAGTTGCGCCTGGAGTACCGCACGCCGCGGTCCGAGTGGGGTGACCGGTCGGGCGGCGGCTGGCGCAGCCTGGAGCGTGGCGACCATGGCCTGCTGTCCGGCGGCGCAAAGGTTGTCACCTTGATGCAGCCGTTCATCGCGGCGTTGCACGCCATGTACGACCAGGCAGGCTCTGGTCCGCGCATGCTCTGGCTGGACGAGGCATTCGGTGGCGTGGACGGGACCAACAAGGCAAGCATGTTCCGTCTCCTGACATCCTGCGACCTGGACTGGCTGATCGCCGGCCCGAACATTACTGCGAACTCCGCCGCGGTCCCTATGGCCGCCATATACGAAGTACGCCGGGCACCGCAGCCGCTGCCGGGTGTGTCGCTGGAACTGGCCGTCTGGGCTGGGAACGAACTCACGCACGTGATGGCCCCCGACCCCGCCGACCTGAAGGACATGGCTGCCCGTGACGCCGCGGATGAAGACAATGACGCCCTGTTTTGAAGTTGCCAAAGGTGGATGACCGCTTGCTAACCTGGGCACGGCTGCCAGGTCCCCGAAAGGTACTGATCGCCGCCCGGCGCCGCCTGGAGGCCGGGCATGGCCTGGGCGGAAGTCCCCTGCGGGTCGATCTCAGTCCAGGCGAGCGCTCGGAGATCGGTCAGCTGCTCGGCATGTCCTGGGAACGATCGGGACGTGCGGTCGGGGCGAAGGCGCTCGCCGTGGCGGTCGAAAACTACGGCACCACCGTGACCGGTCTACTGACCGCCACGGGTGATCCGGTCCGCGATCTTCGCGCGGCGAAGGAAGGCGCGCTGAAGAGCGCGGCTGCCGAACGGATGCGCGCCGCGGGCGCACTGCACGACGTAGGAGTACCCGCGACCATTGCCTCGGCCTGGCTTGACCGGCGCGGTCTCCCCGCGGCGGGCTCCGGCCAGCTGCTCGACCTCGCCGAACGATGCGCCAGGATCTGGTCAGCGCTTCCCCAGCGAGAAAGCGGACGGATGCTGCTGACTGTGCTCGCGGCATCGGCACTGGACGATCCGCATGCACTGGACCGGGGAAGCTCGACCGCCACGGCGGTACTGCGGCTGCTGGGCCACGAGCCGCCGAACTCGGCTGAAGCGTGGCGGATGGCATGGGAGGAGCACGGGATTGACTGTGACCCGGTGTCGTCTCGGGTCCTCGTCCTGAACCTTCCGATTACCGGCGACGCGCCGTGCGCACGGCTCGCGCAGGCAGCCGGTCCCGAACCGCTGTGGCTGACGCTCCGCTCCGTCACCGGATCATTCCAGATGGCAGTGCCCGCTTCTGACGTGTACGTATGCGAGAACCCTTCAGTGCTCATCGCCGCGGCCGATGAGCTCGGCGAGTATTCTCATCCGCTTGTCTGCACCAACGGGCGTCCTTCGGCCGCAGCGCTCCGCCTGCTCACCGGCCTCGCCGAGAGCGGGGCGGCAATCCATGTCCGCGCCGATGACGACGCCGCAGGCCAGGCAATAGTAGCGACCGTGCGCAGGGCGATCCCCGACGCGGAACTCTGGCGCTTCGAAGCCCGGCCAACTGATTTGCCACGATACGAAGAACAGGACCTGCCCCTCCTCCTGCACGACCTGCGCCGTCCGCACACCTGACTGCAGCCAACGGATGGAGGCGCGAGGGTAGGGGAGACCCCCTCTCGGCAGGTCGATAGGCGGGAAGGGCGATCCGGCACGTCCCCTTCCAAAGAGCCGGCCGACGGGTGCAGAGCTATCCTTCCCTAGGAACGGCAGGGACGTACCCGGATGACAGCTGAGCACGTGCGGCGTGATGAGCGGGCAATTGCCATCGGCGGGCTGCCACCCGAAGCCCTGCCGACAGTCCAGCAGCTAGCCAAGGAACCCGCCGTACGCGGCCGGGCCAGCTTGGCGGCCTGCCCGGCGCTGGCTCGGGCTGACCGCTACCCCTTACCGGCGCGACAAGCTCGACGACCTGATCGGTATGCAAGGCGCCCCGGTCCGCCACGCCATCACCGTCCCGCGGCAGGCCACCAGAACCACGAACATGCTGCCCGGAAGCGCACCAGGCGGACGCCCAACGCCGGTGCTGCACGTCCACCCGACCGCGTACCGCTACACCGGAGGCGCCAGCCCGTCCACGCCCGGCGGGATGGCTCTCATTCATAAGGACCTCATCGCCAGCGACGAGCGCAACCAGCAAGTTACCGCCGACGTCGCAACCGCCATGAGCCGGGGCCGGAACTGCCTTGTCCTCACCAACTGGACCGGCCACCTGGAGACGATCGCGAGCGCGCTGCGCGCACTGGGCCACGACCCGGTCATCCTCAAGGGCGGCATGGGCGCCAAGGACCGGGCCGCTGCCCTGGCCGCCTGATCCCGCAGTCGGGCGGCCCTGCGCTGCTCGCCGTGGCAACCGGACCCTACGCCGGAGAAGGGTTCGGCTGCCCGCCGCTGGACACCCTGTTCCTCGCCGCGCCCGTCGCCAGCAAGGAACGCCTCCTGCTGTACGCCGGGCGGGTGATGCGCTCGCCCCTACGACGGCAAGACCACTGCCGAAGTCCACGACTACCACGACGAGCAGGTCGGCGTGCTCGCCTCATCGCTGGCCAAGCGCACACCCAGGTACACCAGCCTCGGCTTCCCCGACCCCGCAAACTCCCCTGGTCCCAAGCACCGCCGCGGTGCACCTGGTCGTCCAGGCGTCACGCGGGTTTAGCCGGGCTCATCGACGGGATATAAACTCGACGTTGTATTAACTGGAGCTTATATTAAAGGAAGGCTTCCCAGACAGAGGAAGTCAAGTTCATTCCGCAGCAACGACTGCATTGGACGAGCTTCCCGAAGCGGAGGTTCGGCCGGTTCTTGAGCAGGGCTGACGCAGCTCACGGCGTACGGGACCTGCCGTTCTTTGCGTCCTTCGAGTCTGATCCGGATCTGGCAGAGAAATCAGAGGAGATCCTTCGGGCCGAACTCGGCCGCTGACATGTCGCTGTGCGACACAGGTGTCCTGCTCGCCGCTGGCGACGCGAAGGACCATCATCACTGCGTGCCTCGCGTTCCGTCGCCGGTCTTGGGCGAGATTGGCCACCTACTCCAGTCACGCGTCGGGCCGCACGCGGAGGTCACCTTCCTGAACTCATTCGGCGGCAACGGAATCCATGTTGCCGAAGTCGAGGAAGGCGACATCTCGCGCATCGCGGAACTCGTCGAGCAACACGTGAGCCTTCCCTTCGGCATCGTCGACGTGGCAGAGATCGCGATCGCTGAGCGCTTGAACCTCACGGAGGTCGCGACAGCGGACCGCAGGCATTTCAGCATCGTCCGCCCGAGGCATGTCTCCGCTTTCAGGCTCCTCCCCGAAGCACTCTAGAAGCACGCGGGTTAGTTCGCGAGCGCGGCGTTGACCTCGGCCATGTCGAAAGGCTCTGAGTCGGCTGGCTCGTCCTCGTGCCAGTACTCGACGGGGTTATCTCCGCTGAAGGACAGGCAGCGAGGGAGGACTTCGCCCGGGGCAAGGCGGGACGAACTCGTGCGGGTGACCTCGTGAACCCAGCCGGCACCGAAGTCGTACTCGTACCGGACCGGCTTGCGGGCGCTGGCCGGGAAGGCGTCACGGAGGCGGACCGCCTCCTCGTCGGCGGTCTCCTCCAGGTCGAAGAACGGGTCGCTGTAGCGGGCACCGGCCACGGTGAAGGCGTGCAGGTGATCACCGTCCCAGTCGAATAGAACCTGGATCGCCCGGTGCAGGTCGCCCAGGGTCGCCGCTAGCGGCATGCGGACAGTGCGCCACAGCAAGGGACTTGACCGCCAGAGCGTTACCTTCAGGTCCACCACCTGGGCAGCGGTCAGCGCAGCACCCGACTCCGCGAGCGCGGCCACCGCACCGGCGACTGCCTCTGCTTCCGGGTGGCCGGCCGCGCGGACCGCGGCGAGCAACGCGCCAATGTCCAGCGGGCCGCCGCCCGCCGCTTCCCACAGCCGGCACAGTGCCTCGTCGGGACCATCACCTTCCGCCCACGCCTCGCCCCGAGCCTGGAGGGCAGCGGCTGCGCCCTCTGCCCCGAGCCAGCCGCGGTCTTCCGGGGATACCCCCGAAGCCTGCCCCCAGTCGCACAACTCGGCGCGGGCTAGGCGGGCACTGTTCGGCCACGCGGTCGTACTTCCCGCGATGGCATGCCAGCCTGGCAGGCCGTCCTCGCCCGTCATCGCGGCTATCGTGGCGGCGGCATCGCGTAGCCACGCGGTCAGCGGATCGGCGGCCTCCAGCAGTTCCCGGACGGCATCGGCCGGCTTGCGGGCTCCGAGCCAACCCCGCGCGATGTGCCAGCGGTCGGCCGCTGCCGCCATGGCCACGGCGGTGATCGCCTCGGCGGCCTCCGCGCCCGGGCCGACCGCGCGGGGCAGGTGAGCGTCCAGGCGTTCCATGGCCCACGTCCCCAGCGGCGTGACCGCTGGCTTCTTCCCCGCGGTCACAGCGCCGAATTCCGCCATAAGGCCGAGCAGCGAATCCACCTGGTCCGCGAGGAAGCCACGGCTGAGGGCGGACATGCCGCCAAGGACATGCACCTGCATGAGTCCCAGGCCGCGCTCGTCGGCGATCGCCTGGGCCACGTCGATGACCTCGCGGGAAGACAGGCCGATGCCCGCGCTCAGAGACCTTAGCAGCGCCAGGGCGAGGACCAGCAGGCCCAGGCTGGCATCGGCCGCTCCCCCGGTGATGTCGTCGCAAACCGCGCGCAGGGCATCGAGCCAGCGCCCGGTGCTGTCTGCCTCTCCTGGCCACCCGCTCAGTTCGGGACCGGCGACCGCACGGTCGTGAGCGACCTCCAAAAAGCCGAGGGCGAGAGCGGCGGTCCACGGCCGGTGCAGGCCCGGGACGTCCGCCGCCGACCGGAACCGCTCCGGCACTCGAATCCCGATGGCCGCGCATGCGGCCGGCACCGCCGGCTTGCGCAGCACCCCCACCCTGGTCAGCGCCTTCCCCTCCGGCCCCACCCAGCCCGCCAGCGCGACCGCCTGCCGGATGATCGCGCACTCTCCCGCCAGTTGCATTACCTCGTCCGTCGTCTCCACGACGACACGCTACCGGCGTCACGGCTAGCAGAACTTGGGAGTAGAGGACCCGGGACACAAGTGGAACATTCTGCTGATTTACCTGAGC
>DATNFM010000197.1:0-12276 GCA_035606435.1 Streptosporangiaceae bacterium
GACCACCTCGACCACGCCGCCGGCCAGGCTCCGCCGCACCGGCAGGCCGACGCCGGCGAACACGCCGAGCATCGCCGGGTTCTCGCCCAGCGCCTCGGCCGTGAAGGCCGTGATCTGGTGCTGCCTGGCCGCCGAAACCAGGTGATCGAGCAGCAGGGTCGCGATCCCGTGGCCGTGCATCCGGTCCGCGACGCAGAACGCCACCTCGGCCTGATCCGGGCGGCTAGCCACCTCATAGCTGGCCACCCCGACCAGGGTGCCGGCCGACCAGGCGAGCAGGGCCAGGTGATCCGGCGCCGGGTCCCGGCAGATCCGCTGCGCCTCGCGATCGGCGTTCACCGGGCTCAGGCTGAAAAACCGCAGGTAGGCGTTGTCCGCCGACATCGCCGCGTGCATCGCCCGCACCGCCTCGCCATCTTCCCGCGTCGCCGGCCTGATCCGCACCGTACCGCCATCAGCCAGCAACGCGTACGCGCCGCCAGCCCCCGCCGCCGCCACATGTCCACCCGCCGCCATCACAGCCCCTCTCTCCAGCGCCTATGCCTCCTAATTCGGGCTAGAACAAGACCTCCTCGACCGGGCGCCGGACGCTGATCGCGGCCCGGTCGGTGACCCCGAGCCTGATCACCAGCTGGGGCCAGGCCCCGTCACAGAACTGCATCCTGATGAAGTCGCGTAGCTGCGGGATCTCCAGCGGCTGGCTGTGCAGCGCCGCCGACAGGCCGCAGTACGTGGCGTACAGCAGCATCCGCTGCAGCGCCTGCCCGGCGGCGACCCAGTCCTCCGGCCGGTCGGCAGCCGTCGCCAGGATCGCGACGGTGCCGGCCGAGAACAACGGCCGGCCCTCACCAGCCGGGGGCAGGCCCCAGCCGTGGCCGTGCGCGAAGTCGCGGGCCGGGAAGTTCGGCTCGATCCGGTCCGGCCGGGCCGGGTAGGCAGTGGCCGGGACGCCATCGCGGCGCGCGCTCCTGGGTCCCGGCGCCCACCTCGCCAGCTCCCTGGCCCGCGCCGGGCTGACCCGGGCCGCGTACTCGCCGGCCTCGACGATCCCCGCCAGCGCGTTCCGCTGGGCTTCATCGCCCAGGATGAGCAGCGTGGCGCCTTCCTTGAACGCCTCGTCCATCAGTGCCGAGGCAACTAGCCCGGGCAATGGCTCAGCATCGAACCCGCCCCGGTGCGTCCGGCGGCGCGGAATCTCGGCGAACAGGTCACGCTCGTAGTCAACCGGCGGCGCGGCGTCCTCCCAGCCGATCCTGGCGACCAAGTTGCTGACACCCTGCTCAGGAAACAGCCTGACCTCGGGAACCAGCCCGATGTACCGCATCGCTACCCGCGCGGTGAACAGCGCGGCCCCGCAGCTGATCATCATCTCCCGGCCGTCGGGATCGGCGACCGCCAGCATCCGCTCATCGTCGGCATGGATCCCGATCTCGTGACCGGCGCCGTAAAACCACCACGGCTGGGTGTTGTGCACCGACGGCGAGCTGACCGCGGCTTCGACCACAAACCGGGCGATCTCCTCCGCCGTGCTGCTCGCGCCCGGCGGATCGCCGAAAACCGAACTGACCTTGCTCATGATTCCTCCTTAGTGTCGGCCCGGTCGCTACCAGGCCCCGTATCCCAGATCGGCCTCAAGCAAGGAACTGACGTAGCCGGCCCGCTCGTGGACCGACTCGTTGTTGTCGCCGATCGGGACAGAAAGCAGCCCGCGCACCGCCCCGGCGTCGTTGAATCCTTTGCGCGACATCCAGCTGGTCAGGCCGTCGAGCAATACCCGCGCATGTCCCGGTCCATGCCTGAGCAGCGCCGATGCCGTCATCACGACGTCGGCGCCCGCCAGCAGGTATTTCGCGACGTCCGCCGGACTCTCGACGCCGGTTGAGGCGGCCAGGCTGGCGCGTACCCGGCCCGCGAGCAGCGCGATCCAGGCGCGCGGAAGCCTGGCCTCCGCGGGCGCCGACAGCCCGAGCCACGAGGTCGTCTTCAAGGTCTCCGGGTCGATGTCGGGCTGCATGAACCGGTTGAACAGGACCAGGCCGTCGGCACCGGCCGCGTCGAGGCGATGGGCCATCTCGGCCATCGAGCTGAAGTACGGGTGAAGCTTGACCGCCACCGGAATGCCGACCACGGCCTTCACCGTTGTCAGCATCTCGATGTACCGCTGCTCGGTGTCCCGGCCGGGCAACACCGGATTGCCGAGCGGGTGATAGACGTTCAGCTCGATCGCCGCCGCGCCGGCCTGCTCAAGCGCGGTCGCGAAGTCGGTCCAGCTGCCTGGGGTAATCCCGTTGAGGCTAGCGATGACCGGCACGTCGACGGCGGGCACAGCTCGCTCGATCAAGCTGACGTAGCGACGCAGGCCGCCGTCGCCATCGGAATCCATGGCCGACGGAAAGTAGGACAGGGCTTCGGCGAAGCTCTCCGTTCCTGCCCTGGTCAGGCTCGCGTGCCGCGCGGCGTCTCGCCGCAGCTGCTCTTCGAACAGCGAGTACAGCACGATCGCGCCTACGCCGGAGCCGGCGAGTTCCCTGATGCCCGCGATCGTGTTCGACAACGGCGACGCCGACGCGACCAGCGGATTGCGCAGCTCCAGGCCCAGGTAACTAGTCGTGAGGTCCATGACCTTGCTCCGTCCTGTTCTTCCGTGCGTCGGCGGGATAGTGGGCTGGCCCTCGGCTGGCCATCTCCTCGTAGGTGTCCCAGCGCTGGTCGACCGACTGCTGGGCGAGCTCGGCCAGTCGTTCGGCTTCGGCCGGCTCGGCATTGGCCAGGGCCCGGTACCTGAGCTCGGCACTGGTGTAGTCGGTCAGCTTGATCCGCGGACGCGGTGAGTCGAGCAGGAACGGGTTCCGGCCATCGGCCCGGAGCACGGGGTCGTAGCGGATCAGCGGCCAGTAGCCGCTGGCGACCGCGCTGTGCTGCTGGCGCAGGCCGTCGCGCATCTCGATCCCGTGGGCGATGCAGTGGCTGTAGGCGATGATCAGCGACGGGCCGTCGTAGGCCTCGGCTTCCCTGAACGCGCGCAGCGTCTGCTGCGGATCGGCGCCCATCGCCACCCGGGCGACGTAGACGTACCCGTAGGCGATGGCCTGCAGCGCGAGATCCTTCTTCGGCATAGTCTTGCCGCCGCTGGCGAACTTGGCGACCGCGCCGAGCGGCGTCGCCTTGGACGACTGGCCGCCGGTGTTGGAGTACACCTCGGTGTCGAGTACGAGCACGTTGACGTTGCGCCCGCTGGCCAGGACATGGTCCAGGCCGCCGGCTCCGATGTCGTAGGCCCAGCCGTCGCCGCCGACGATCCACACGCTGCGCCTGACCAGGTGATCGGCGACGCTCATCAGATCGGCCACGGGCTGGTCCAGCTCGCCGAGGCCGGCTAGCCGCCGCTTCAGCTCGGTGACCCGGTCGTGCTGGTCCCGCAACTCCGATTCGCGCGACTGCGGCGCGGTGAGGATGTCGCTGGCCAGGTCGGCGCCTACCCGTTCGCTCAGCTCGGTCAGGCGGCGCCTGGCGATCTCGACCTGGCGGTCGGCGGCCAGCCGGAACCCGAGGCCGAACTCGGCGTTGTCCTCGAACAGCGAGTTCGACCAGGCCGGGCCGCGGCCGTCGGCGTTGGCTGTCCACGGCGTGGTCGGCAGGTTGCCGCCGTAGATCGACGAGCAGCCGGTCGCGTTGGCGATCATCAGCCGGTCACCGAACAGCTGCGAGGCCAGCTTGAGGTACGGCGTTTCGCCGCAGCCGGCACAGGCACCGGAGAACTCGAACAGCGGCTGCAGGAACTGGGTGCCCCGCACCGTACCGAAGTCCACCGCCGCCCGGTCCGCAACGGGCAATGTCTCAAAGAAGGTGACGTCGGCTCGCCCCGCACCAGGCTGGTGGGCGCTCAGATTGATCGCCTTGCGGCCAGGTTCGACTGGGGAGGTGACCGGGCACGCCTGGACGCACAGGTCGCAGCCGGTGCAGTCCTCGGCGTAGATCTGCAGCGTGAACCTCTTGCCGGGCAGGCCGCGGACGTCGAGCGGTGCCGACTGGAATGACTGCGGGGCGCCGTCGAGCAGGGACTCGTCGTAATAGGTCGACCTGATCACGCTGTGCGGGCAGACGAAGCTGCAGTTGCCGCACTGGATGCACAGGCCGGGGTCCCAGGAGGCGACCAGATCGGAGATGTTGCGTTTCTCATACGCCGTGGTGCCGCTCGGATAGGTGCCGTCGGCCGGCAGGGCGCTGACCGGAAGCTCGTCGCCGCGTCCGCTCATCATCGCCGCGGTGACCGTGCGGACGAACTCCGGCGCGGTCTCCGGCACGACCGGCGGCAGTTCTCTGGCCGACGTGACTAGATCGGGAACCTCGATCTTGTGCAGCCCGGCCAGCGCCTGGTCGACGGCGTCGTTGTTGCGCCGGACGACGTCGGTGCCCCGGCGGGCGTAGGTCTTGGCGATCGAGGACTTGATCGCGGCGATCGCCTCATCGCGCGGCAGCACCCCGGACAGCGCGAAGAAACACGTCTGCAGCACGGTGTTGGTCCGGCCAGGAAGACCCGCCTTCCTCGCGATCTGGCCGGCGTTGATCGCGTACAACTCGATCCGCTTGGCGATGATCTTCTCCTGGACCGGGCGCGGCAGCGCGTCCCAGACCCGTTCTGGCGGCTGCGGGCAATTCAGCAGCAGCATCGCGCCCGGAGCCGCTCGGCCAAGCACGTCGACCCGGTCAAGCAACCCGAACTGATGGCACCCGACGAAGCTGGCCTGCTCCACCAGGTAAGGCGCCCGAATCGGCACCGGCCCGAACCGCAGGTGCGACACAGTCTGAGAGCCCGACTTCTTCGAGTCATAGACGAAATACCCCTGGGCGTGCTGGCCGTGCTCGCCGAGAATCTTGATCGTGTTCTTGTTAGCCCCGACCGTTCCGTCCGATCCGAGCCCGAAGAACACGGCCCGCACGGTCCCCGCAGGCTCGATGTCCAGTCCGGCCTGGTAAGGCAGGCTCGTGCCGGAGACATCATCATCGATGCCGATGGTGAACGGATGCCGGGGCCGCTCCCGCCCTAGCTCGGCAAAGATTCCCGCCACCATGGCCGGGGTGAGTTCCTTGGACGACAGTCCGTAGCGGCCGCCGACGATCAAAGGCCCCGCAATATTTCTCTCCAAATGATCTTGACCTTGATCTTGAATTTGACCTTGACCTTGGGCGAAGGCGAGAGCAGCCGCGACAGACACATCGAGAAAAAGAGGCTCGCCGATCGAGCCGGGCTCCTTGGTCCGGTCCAGGACCGCGATCCGCGTCACCGTCGGCGGCAGCGCATCGATCAGCGCCTGGGCCGGGAACGGACGGTACAGCCGCACCTGGACGACGCCGACCCGCTCACCCGTCCTGACGAGATGCGCCACGGTCTCCGCTGCCGTCTGGGCGGCCGATCCCATCGCGACGATGACGCGGTCGGCCTGCGGGTGACCCGTGTACTCCACGATTCGGTAGGTCCGGCCGGTGCGTTCGGCCAGCGCGTCCATGGCGGCCTGGACCGCGCCGGGGACGGCCGCGTAGAACGGGTTCACGGTCTCGCGGGCCTGGAAGTAGACGTCCGGGTTCTGCGCGGTGCCCCTGATGAACGGCCGTTCGGGCGACAGCGCCCGGTCACGGTGAGCCCTGACCAGTTCGGCGGGCACCAGCGCGCGCAGGTCGTCGTCGGTCAGCAACTCGATCGTGTTCAGCTCGTGCGAGGTCCGGAAGCCGTCGAAGAAATGCACGAACGGCACCCGGCTCGTCAGCGTCGCGGCCTGCGCGACCGCGGCCAGGTCATGCGCCTCCTGCACCGAGGTCGAGGCGAGGAGCGCGAACCCGGTCTGCCGCACCGCCATCACGTCGGAGTGATCGCCGAAGATGGACAGTCCCTGGGCCGCGACCGACCTGGCGGCTACATGGATCACGGCCGAGGTGAGTTCGCCCGCGATCTTGTACATGTTCGGGATCATCAGCAGCAGGCCCTGGGAGGCGGTGAACGTGGTCGCCAGCGCTCCGCCTTGCAGGGCGCCGTGCAGCGCGCCCGCCGCTCCGCCCTCGCTTTGCATCTCGATCACCGAGGGCACCGCGCCCCAGATGTTCGGCCGCCTTTGGCTTGACCACTCATCGGCCAGCTCGGCCATCGGCGAGGACGGGGTGATCGGGTAGATGCAGCACACCTCATTGAGCCGGTAGGCCGCCGATGCCGCCGCCTCGTTGCCGTCGACCGTGACTCGCATCACTCACGCCCCGTGGTTGGCTCGCTGGAAATCATCTCGATGGCGTGCACCGGGCACTGGTCGTAACAGGCACCGCAGCCGGTGCACCGGCTGTAGTCGAACTCGTAGCGGTGACCTGGGCCGAGCTTGATCACCGCGCCTTCCGGGCAGGCGCCGAGGCAGCCGTCGCACTCGAAGCAGTTGCCGCAGGACAGGCACCGGCCGGCCTCGAACACGGCTTCGCGCTCGGACAGGCCGCCGACGACCTCGCCGAAGCCGGCCGTCCGGGTGCCGGGCGGTGCTTGCGGCTGCTGACGTTGCCTGGCGTCGCCGAAGTACCAGAGGTTCAGCTGGTCGAAGGTCACTACCGGGTGCTTGTCCTTGGCGCTCGCCTGGTCGCCGCGCAGCCAGGAGTCGATGTTCGCGGCGGCCTTCTTGCCGTGGCCGACGCCGACGGTCACGGTGCGTTCTGAGGGGACCATGTCTCCGCCGGCGAACAGGCCGGGGCTACCGGTCATCAGGCCGGCCGAGACTGCGACCGTGCCGTCCCGGCTCAGTTCGACGCCAGGGACGCCGCGCAGGAAGGCGGTGTCGGTCTCCTGACCGAGGGCGAGGATCACGGTGTCGGCGGCCAGGGTCTCGGTCTTTCCGGTCGGGTGCGGCCTGCCTCTGGCATCCAGTTCCATCAACTCGACGGTCAGTGCCGGTCCGTCGAAGGCCTTGATCGTGCGCAGCCAGTTGATCTTGACGCCCTCCTGCTCGGCGTCGCTGGCCTCCTCGGCGTGCGCGGGCATCTGGGACCTGGTGCGCCGGTAGACGATCAGCGTGTCGTCAGCGCCGAGACGGCGTGCCACCCGCGCGGCGTCCATCGCGGTATTGCCGCCGCCATAGACGGCCACGTGCTGGCCGAGTTGCGGCCGCTGTCCTTCGGCCACGTTCCGCAGGAACGTGACCGCGTCGAGGATCCGGCTCGCGTCCATCGCCGGGATGTCCACGCGCTTGCTCAGGTGAGCACCCACGGCGACGAACACCGCGTCGAAGCCTCCTTCGCGGCGTTCTGATTCCAGGTCATCGACCCGGTGCCCGCAGGTCATCAGCACCCCGAGGTCGGCGATCCTGGCGATCTCGGCGTCGAGCACGTCGCGGGGCAGCCGGTAGGCCGGAATGCCGTAGCGCATCATCCCGCCTGGCTCGGCGCCGGAGTCCCTGATCTCGACCTCGTGCCCGCGCCGCGCCAGATGGTAGGCGGCCGATAGCCCGCTGGGGCCACCGCCAATGACGAGCACCCGCTTCCCGGTGCGCGCGGCTGGGCGGTCGAATGACCAGCGTTCCTTTAGGGCGAGGTCTCCGAGGAACCGTTCGACGGCGTGAATGGAGACCGGGCTGTCGAGGCTGGCCCGGTTGCAGGCGCTCTCGCAGGGGTGATAGCAGACGCGTCCGTGGATCGCGGGCAGCGGGTTGTCGGCGACAAGCTGCCGCCACGCCTGCTCGGGCCGGCCGGCCTGGGCGTGCGCCAGCCAGGCCTGGATGTTCTCCCCGGCCGGACAACCCGCGTTGCACGGCGGAAGCAGATCCAGATAGACCGGCTTGCGCTCGCGGACCGGCCCGGTAGCCGCCTGGCCCCGGCGCAGGTCCACGAGCGAAGTGAGATCGCGGTCCCCGGGCTGTCTCATCGCATCTGTCACGTCCACAGGTGTGACGCTAAGAGCAAGCACGCGTCGCTCTTAGGGTCTAAAGTCCGTCGATCTGCCGCCGATGGGCCCAGTGCGCTGACCGAGCCGGATCGTCACGATCGCCAGGCTGATGAGGGTAAGCCCGATGATCACGAGTGATCCGGACATGCCGATCGACCGGTCGGCGTACCGCAGCACTACGGCGACGATGTAGCCAAGGAGCGCGCACGATCCGAACGCCACCATCACCACGTTCTTCAGCGGTACGCTCGCGACCATCACGACGATCGCCGTTCCGATGCCGAGCGCGTAGACCCAGCCGTAGTTATGGACGGCGACGACCGGTCCGAGCAGCGCCAGGGCCGCTCCGGCCGGGACGCTGGTCCCGAACGGCTCCGGATACCGCCAGCCGAGGACCGTCCAGGCCAGGCCCAGGAGCCACAGGCCCAGCCCGACCGCCAGCCATGGCGCCGCATCGGCCGCGAGCACTCCGATGACCGCGCATAGCGCGGTGATCAGCCCGGCGAACGCTCCGGCCATCAGGATCTCGCGACGGCACAGCAGCCACAGGGCGGCCGCGTACACGGCGACGGTGGCTCCGGTGACGAGCACCGTCACGGCGGCCGCCTCCCGGTAGATGCCGATGGCAGCGACGACCGCTGCGGCCGCCGCGCAGGCAACTGAGGCGCACCACATCAACTCGGTCAGCCGGTGAGTCGGCGAGGCCGTGAGCCACCGCACCACGAAACCAGAGATCAGCAGGCAGGCCGCGACAATGCCGAGGATCGCGAACCGCGCCCAGTTAGTGAGGGAGAGCCAGTGCTCGCTGGCCGCCACGCCGCTTCCGGCGAGGACAAGAATCACTCCTAGGGCGGCCAGTGCCTCGGTCAGGAAGGACAGGCTTCGCCCTGGCTCACGGTCTGGTTTTTCCTTCTCAGCGGCGAGCCGCTGCCGCAGCCAGATCCAGTACTCGACCGCTCCCACGACCGACACGACGGCTATATAGATAAGCACCAGCAGCGCTAACATCGCGGCCTGCCTCCGATCGCCTCTTCTGCCCATCTGGTGTTCGTCAGCCGACGACTGGCACCTCGGTCGCATGTACCTCGGCGTGAACCTGGTCGGCGGCGCGGACCGCGTCCCGCGGGACGACGATCACTGGGCGCTTGGCCAGATGCAGTACCTTGAGCGAGACGCTGCCGAACGGGATATGCGGCAGGTCCGTGCTCCTGGCCGAGCCAAGGACGACGATGTGGGCGTCGTGGTCGTTGGCCGCGTGGATGATGGCCCTGGCGACCTGGCCGACATGCGTCTCGCGGATCTCGACCTCGGCGCTGATGCCGGCGCCGGCCAGGCGGCCGCGGATGTCGGTAAGCAGCCGTTCGGCCTCGCCTTCCGGGCAGTCAACCTGCAGCCGGCCGAACCGGCCGACGGCGAATTCGTGTACGTGCAGAACGGTGATCTTGTCATCGGGACCGTGACATAGTTCCTGCGCCATGCGGGTCGCTTCCGGCGCGTAGTGAAGCGCATCGACGGTCAGCAGAATGTTCTTGGCCATGACCCTCGGCCTCCTAAGTTCCTCCCAGAAGTCGCATCTAGCGACATAGTTAGCTTTGCCGGGCGATCAGCGGTCGCGACAGGGCCGAATGTTGTGCTTCGCAGGGACCTTGGGCCTTGGCCTCACGGGTGGATGACGGCCACGGGGCAGGGCGCGTGGGACATCAGCGCCTGAACCACAGAGCCGAGCAGCATTCCCGGCATGCCGCCGCGACCGCGCGAGCCCACGACCAGCAACTGGGCATCTTTGACCGCGTACAGCAACTCGGAGCGAGCGCCTCCCATGGCGACGTGACGCTGAACGGCCGTACCTGGGTGCGCCTTCTCCGATTCATCGATCGCCTGGTGGAATTCCTCCTCCAGGTCACGAGCACCACCCAGGGTGCCTGGCGCGTCGGCCAGGGCGCAGACCGCCAGCACCGACGCGTCGTGTAGCTCCGCCTCAGCGAAGGCGAATTCGACCGCGGCCCTAGATCCCGCCGAGCCGTCGGCACCCACGACGACCGGGCCGGGAGCGTACCCCGCCGCTGGCCGCCAGTGCCCGCGCACCACCACGACCGGACCAGACGCGCAGGCCGCGACTTGCGAGCTGACCGATCCGATTACCTGCCCGTCGATCCCGCCATAACCCCGATGTCCGACGACGACCAGGTCGGCCTCGCGGCTACCGGCGCACAGCGCGGCCGCCGCCGACCCCTCGACCAGCAGCGGCCGGACAGGCAACCATCCCATGAGGTCGGCACCGCGTCGCGCTCCCTCGGCGATCACCTGCTCGCTGGCTTCGCGCACCAGCGCCTGAACCTCGAGTTCATGGCGCGGAAGCGTGCAGCCAAGCGCCCACGCGTGGCAGATCGTCAGGGGCAACCGGCGCGCGGTCGCCTCCCTAGCCGCCCAGAGCAGCGCTTCCTGGCTGCATCGCGAACCGTCATAGCCGACCAGAATTCCGTTGGCAGACCCAGTCATGGCGGCCTCCCTCTGAAGACGTAGCTTTTACATTGGCCCGCCGCGACCGGGCGGCGCCAGGGACCGCTTGCCCAAGGCGCCAGGACTTTGGTCCACCGAGCGTCTTCCCCGGCGGCCGCGCGCTGCAGGGGGTAGATATCCCGGCATGATCCCGGGGGTTCGAATGCTGCGCGGCTACCAGCGCCGTTGGCTGCGCGGCGATCTCGTCGCCGGGGTGACGGTCACCGCCTACCTGGTCCCGCAGGTCATGGCCTATGCGACGGTCGCGGGAGTCGCCCCGGTCGTGGGGATCTGGGCGACCTTGCCTGCCCTGGCGATCTACCCGCTGCTCGGATCGTCGCGGTCCTTGTCGATGGGACCTGAGGCGACCACCGCGCTCATGACGGCGGTCGCGATCGGGCCACTGGCCGCCGGTCATACGCAGCGCTACGCTGCCCTCGCCGCGACGCTCGCGCTCATGGTGGGAGCGATGGCTCTCCTGGCGTGGCTGCTGCGGCTCGGTGTCGTAGCTGACCTGCTGTCGCGGCCGGTCCTGATCGGCTATATGGCTGGCCTGGCCCTGATCATGATCGCTGACCAGCTTCAACGGGTGACCGGTGTCCCGGTCTCCGGGCAGAGCTTCGTCGCCCAGGCCGTCTCCTTCGGTCAGCGGATCGATGCGGTCCAGCTGGCCACAGTGCTGCTTACGGCCGGCGCGCTCCTGCTGCTGTTCGTGCTGGGATGGCGGTGGCCGCGAGTGCCAGGGCCGCTGCTGGTATTGCTGCTGGGGACCGTTTTGGTCGCCGTATTCGGCTTGACCAGCGCGGGGGTCGGGGTGGTGGGCCCTATTCCGGCGGGGCTGCCAAGCCTGGCCATCCCGGATCTGCACCCGGAGGATCTGCGTGAACTGCTGTTGCCAGCGTTCGCCGTGCTGATCGTGGGCTTCAGCGATGACGTCCTGACCGCGCGGTCATTCGCGCGTCGCGGCGAGGAGATCCGGCCCAATCAGGAGTTGCTGGCCCTCAGCGCGGCCAACGCCGGATCGAGCCTGATCCACGGCTTCCCAGTGAGCAGCAGCGCTACCAGGACCTCGATCGCCACCGCGGCAGGCAGCCGCACTCAGGTGTATTCGCTGGTAGCCGCGGCTTCAGCGCTAGCGGTCCTGCTTGCGCTGCGGCCGGTGCTGGCACGGTTCCCTGACGCTGCGCTGGGCGCGATCGTCATCTATGCGGCGCTCCGGCTCGTCGATGTCCAGGGCTTCCGGCGGCTATTCGCTTTCCGCCGGGCAGAATTCCTGATCGCCGTGGCTGCCTGCGCAGGCGTCATCTTCTTCAACATCTTGTACGGGGTACTCGTGGCGGTCGGACTGTCGGTCGCCGATCTGCTGATCCGCGTGGCCAGGCCGCACGATGCCATCTTGGGCATCGTCCCTGGCCTGGCCGGCATGCATGACGTGGACGACTATCCGCGGGCGCGGACCGTTCCTGGCCTGGTGATCTACCGCTACGACGCACCGCTGTTCTTCGCGAACGCGGCCGACTTCCGGCATCGCTCGCTTGTCGCCGCCGGCCAGGAGTCGCCGCAGGTTCGCTGGTTCGTGCTCAATGTCGAGTCCAATGTCGAGGTGGACTTCACCGCCCTGGAAGCCCTCGACGCGGTGCGCGAAGAACTCGGCCAGCGCGGAATCATCTTCGCCATGGTGCGGGTCAAGCAAGATCTTCGCGCTCGGCTCGATGCCTTCGGGCTCACCGACAAGATCGGAACAGAACGCATGTTCCCGACCTTGCCGGTCGTAGTAGAGGCCTATAAAGAGTGGGAACGGCGGCACCCGGCCGCCGACTGACCGGCCGTTGTCAGCGGAGCGCGCCGGTGAGGTACAGCCCCAGGGC
>DATNFM010000198.1:0-10935 GCA_035606435.1 Streptosporangiaceae bacterium
TCCCCAGCACCACCGGCATCTCCAGCCGCTCCGGCCCCATCAGCCCCATCGGCCGCATCAGCTTCGCCGGCCGCCTCGGTCTCGGCCTCGGCTTCGGCTTCGGTCAGGCCGGAAATGTCCAGCTCCGGCGGACCATGAACGAAAGCATCCGGATCACCGAGATCTTCCGAGGTCGGCAGCAGGTCCGGATGACTCCAGACCTCGTCGCGGCCGCTAACACCGCGCGCGTCGGTCAGGCCGCGCCAGATCGCCGCGGCCTCGCGCAACCGCCGCGGCCGCAATTCCAGGCCAACCAGCGTGGCGAAGGTTCGTTCGGCCGGGCCGCCGGTCGCGCGGCGGCGCCTGATCGCCTCGGCGAGCGCGTCGCCCTGCGGCAGACGGTTCTCCGCCGCGTCCGCGACCACCGTTGAGACCCAGCCTTCGACCAGCGCCAGCAGCGTCTCCAGCCGCGCCAGCGCCGCCATCTGCTCCGGAGTGTCCTCAGGCTGGAACAGTGCCGCGCCCGAGAGTGCCTCGTTCAGCGCTTCCGGGTTGGACGGATCGATCTGCGGCATGGCGTCCCGCAGCGCCGCCGCGTCGACCTTGATCCCCCTGGCGTAGTCCTCCACCGCACCGAGCAGCCGGGCCCGCAGCCAGGGAACGTGACTGAACAGCCGGTGGTGCGCCGCCTCGCGCAGCGCCACGAAGAGCTTGACCTCCTCGGCCGGGACCGACAGGCCCGCGCCGAACGCGGCCACACCGGTGGGCAGCAGGGCGGCGGTGCCCTCGGGGCCGATCGGCAGGCCGATGTCGCTTGAGCTGATGATCTCCTCGGCGAGGGCGCCGACGGCGGCACCAGCCTGGCCGCCGATCATCATGCCGCCGACCCGGCGCATCATCTCGCCGAGTCCGCCGAACCCGGGCACTCCGCCCATCCCGCCGCCGGTCATCGCCGACATCATCGAGCGCAGCTCAGGCGGCACGTCCTCAAGATCTTCCGGAGTAACCGTCATCAGGCCGCTCATCGTGTCCACGGCCCGCTCGGCGATGGGCTGGCAGAGCTTCTCCCAGACCGGCATCGTCGCTTCGACCCACTCGGACCGGCTCCAGGCGGTCGCGGACCTGATGCCGCTCGGCAACGTGGTGGCGTCCTCCAGCCACAGGTCGGCGAGCCGGAGCGCGTCGGCAATGGACGCGCGTTCGTGTGACAGGACGCTCGGGTCGCCCTTGGACGAGACCGTCTGGCGGGCGATGTTCTTGGCCAGATCCCAGTTGATCGCTCCGCCCTGGTACGCCATCAGGTCGGCGAACTGCCGCAGCATCTCCGCCATCTGCTGCGGATCGCCCATCCCGCCGGGCCCGCTCAGGTCGCCGCCGCCGCTTCCCGACCCGCCACCTGAGCCGCCGCTGCCTGAGCCGCCGCCCCCGCCTGAAGCAGGGTCACGGTCATCGCCTGGTTCTCCCGGCACGCTAAAGCCGAAGGGAGGCTCATTCATCGCGGCGGCCTCTCGGGCAGGATGGAGGTATCACATTGGCCAAGCTATCCCAGGAGCGCTTCGCGGTGAGCGACCGAGTAGCCAAGGTTCGCCGAGGGCGGAGCGGTGCTGTCCGTCCCGGGCAGGCCCGCGAGGCTAGCCAGGCCAGTAGTGCGGGGCCAGAATCCATCGAGCCTCCGCTAGACAGCGCTGACCGGGCCAGGCGTCCGGTGGTCGCCGTCACCGGAGCCGCGCACGATCTGGGATTCGCCCTGACGGCAAGACTGGCCCAATCTGACCGGTTCAGCCGGGTGATCGCGATGGATGATCACCGAGGCGAGCTGACCGGCGTCGTCTGGCGCATGGTCGACATCCGCGACCCGATGCTGGCCAGCAGGCTCGGCGGCATCGACGTGATCGTCCACACCGACCTGGATCTGGCCGCCGACTCTGATCCGAAAGCCCGGCGCGCGCACAACGTTCGCGGCGCCCAGACCGTGCTGACGGCGGCCGCGGCCGGCGGGGTCAGCCGTGTGATCTTGATCACCAGCGCGATGGTCTACGGGGCGCATCAGGACAATCCGGTACCACTCGAGGAGACCGCGGTCCTGAACGCCGACCCCGACGGCAGCGTCGTCGGCGACTACATGGAAATCGAGCAGCTGGCCGAACGCTCGCCGCGCACCAACCCCGGCATGGCGGTGACCGTCGTCCGCCCGGCCGCGCTCGTCGGCGAGGGCATCGACACCCTGATCACCAGGCATTTCGAGGCTCCGAGGCTGCTCGCGGTGAAGGGCTGCGCCCCGCGCTGGCAGTTCTGCCACGTCACGGATCTGATGTCGGCGATCGAACTGGCGGCGACCGGAGCCGTGAGCGGCGCGTTCGCGGTCGGCTGCGAGGGCTGGCTCGACCAGGATCAGGTCGAGGAACTGTCCGGCTTGCGGCGGATCGAGTTGCCGGCGGGCGTCACCTTCGCCACCGCTCAGCGGCTGCACCGGGCCGGCATCACCCCGGCTCCCGTGGCTGACCTGCACTACGTGGTCTACCCGTGGGTGGTCGACTGCCAGACGCTGCGAGAAGCGGGCTGGAAGCCAGGCATCACCAACACCGAGGCGCTCAGGCAACTGCTCGAACAGCGGGCCGGCCACCACGCCGTGGCCGGGCGCAGGCTCGCGAAGAAGGACGCGACGATCACCGCCGCCGGCGCCACGGTCGCGGTCATCGGCACGGCCGCGATCGTCAGGCAGGTACGCAAGCGCCGCCGCGACACCTGACCCGGTAGCGTGACCAGGTGGACGTAATCAGGCTGGCCGAGGTGCGGGACACGCCGCTGTCGGTCGACGAGGTCCGGGCCGCGGTCATGGACCGGGCCGCGGGCGGCATCGCGCTGTTCGCCGGCGCGGTCAGGGATCACGACGGCGGCAAGGACGTCACCGCGCTGTCGTATTCAGCGCATCCTTCCGCCGCAGATGAGATCAGAAAAGTGGGAGAAAGCATTGCGGGGCGTTTTGACGTCCATGCCATAGCGGCGGTCCACCGGGTAGGCGATCTTGAGATCGGAGACCTGGCGGTCGTCGTGGCCGTGTCGAGCGGCCACAGGGCCACGGCCTTCGAGGCCTGCCGCGCCCTGATCGACGAGATCAAGCAGACGGTCCCGATCTGGAAGCACCAGCGCTTCGCGTGCGGCGAAAGCGAATGGGTGAACAGCGCGTAGCCTTGCCCCCATGTCACGTCGCGGTGTAACCCTGCTGATCGCGAGCGTCGGAGTAATCGGCGCGATGCTGGTGGCCACGTTGCTGCCAGTGCCCTACGTGGCGCTGCTGCCCGGCCCGACCTACAACACGCTCGGGCCGCTGAAAGGCAAGCCGATCGTCTCGATCACCGGGCACCGCACCTTCAGCACCAACGGCCATCTCAATATGGTCACGGTTTCGTTCATCGGCGGCCCGGGCGCGAGCCCGCCGTTCAACATCTGGGCCGCGATCCAGGCCTGGCTGAGCCCGCACAACGCGGTCGTTCCTGAGACGGAACTGTTCCCGGCCGGCCAGACTCAGCAATCGGTGCTCAAGCAGGACACCGAGGAGATGGTGAACAGCCAGCAGTCCGCGACGGCGGCGGCCTTGTGCTACCTCAACATCAAGTTCTCGACCGACAGCGTCGTCTCCAGCACGATCAAGGGGCTTCCGGCCGCGGGGGTGCTCAAGAAGGGCGACGACATCGTGGCGGTCGACGGCAAGCCGATCACCTGCCAGGACAGTGCCGGTGACCTGATCAAGGCGAAGGCCGCAGGCCAGCCGGTCGCGCTGTCCGTCAAACGCTCAGGGCATCTGGCGAAAATTTCGCTCAAGACGGTCGCCTACCAGGGCCAGCCTGTGATCGGGGTCAATCTGCTTGAGTCGTTCGGATTCCCGTTCAAGGTCTCGATCAGCATCGGCGACGTGGGGGGACCAAGCGCCGGCATGATGTTCGCCCTGGCGATCATCGACAAGCTGACTCCGATGAACCTGACCGGCGGCAAGTTCATCGCCGGCACCGGCGAGATCGACGAACAGGGAAACGTCAGCCCGATCGGCGGCATCCAGCAGAAGATGGCCGCCGCCAGGGCGGCGGGTGCGACGGTCTTCCTCGCTCCGGCCGGCAACTGCGCCGATACGCGCGGCGCGGCGCCTGCCGGACTTCGAATTGTCAAGGTCAGTACGCTTAGCGGTGCAATCGCGGCTTTGAAGGCGCTTAAGCTCGGCAAGCCAGTACCCGCCTGCTAGATCGGCTGCGTCGCACGATGCTTGATTCGCGGTATCCGATGGCCACGGAAACTACATGGGTTGCCGGTAAGTTGCCGTCAAGGACTTGCCTGCCCGCGTGCACCGCGGCCGCGGCTTTCGCGGCCTGGCGCTCCGTAGGTCAGGCTCATGAAGGGAAAATTCGGTGTCTTTCCGAGTTCCTGGCCCGCAGCATGCGGGAGGCGGTCGCCAAGTGACAGTGCCGCGCTGGCCGAGGTTCGTCATTCCGGCGGTCATTATCATCGTGGCCCTCGCGATCCTGATCTCGGTCACGGCCGGGATCTGGACCGATTTCCTTTGGTACTCCTCGGTCGGAAAGACCCGCGTCTTCGCGACCACGTATTCGACGAAATGGCTGCTCTTCCTGGTGACCGCCGTGATCATGACGGCGATCATCGGCACCAACATCGTCCTGGCCTACCGCACGCGCCCTGAGGAGCCGCCGAGCGGCCCTGAGCACCAGGGCGTGGAAGCCTACCGGCAAGCCATCGACCCGCATCGGCGCGGAGTGCTGCTCGTCCTGCTCGGGCTAATCGGCCTGATCTCCGGGCTGGCCGCCGCGAGCAACTGGCAGACCTGGCTTCTGTTTGTCGACCGGGTGCCTTTCGGCGTCAAGGACCCCCAGTTCCACCTGGATATTTCCTTCTTCATCAACGTCTACCCGTTCTTGCGGATGGCGCTGTCGTTCTTGTTCGCCGCCGTGCTGCTGTCGCTTGTACTGTCGGCCGTGGTGCACGTGCTCTACGGCGGGCTCAGGCTGGCCAGGCGGGCGCAGCCGTCCCGTGCGGCCAGGACGCACCTGTTCGTGCTGATCGGCGTCTTCGTGGCGCTGAAGGCGGTCGCGTACTGGATCGATCGGTATGCGATCGACTTCAGCCAGCGCGGCGTGGTGCAGACCGGTGCCTCTTACGCCGACGTGCACGCGGTACTGCCGGCCAAGACAGTGCTCGCCGTCATCGCCGTGATCTGCGCCGTGCTGTTCATCGCCGGCGCGATCAGGCGCAGTGCGCTGCTTCCCGCGATGGGTTTCGGCCTGCTGGTGCTGTCCGCCGTGGTCATCGGCGGGGTCTATCCGTTTATCATCCAGCAGTTCGTCGTCAAGCCGAATCAGGCGGTCAAGGAGCGGCCGTACATCGCCCGCGAGATCACCAACACCAGGACCGCCTACGGCGTCGACGGCACCAAGATGTCCAACTATTCGGCGACGCCGACGGAAAAGAACTCCACTTTGGCGACCCAGGCCGCCGCCCTGCCGGACCTCAGACTGATCGACCCCAACGTTGTCTCTCCTGCGTTCGAACAGTTGCAGCAGGTCAAGAGCTACTACCAGTTCTCTGATCTGCTTTCGATGGACAGGTACGTGGTCGGTGCCAGCCCGGTGCCACAGGACATGGTGGTCAGCGTTCGGGACATGGCCGGGCCGCCCGCTGGCCAGGGCAACTGGGTCAACTCTCACCTGATCTACACTCACGGCTACGGCTTCGTGTCCGCGCTCGCAGGCACATCGCAGTCCGATGGCAACCCCCAGCTCACTGAAAGGGACATTCCGCCTGCCGGTCAGCTCGGCGTCTTCGAGCCGCGGGTTTACTTCGGTGAAGAAGGCGTCAGCTACGTGATCGCCGATACCCGCCAGGCCGAACTTGACTATCCCAAGGAGAACGCTGGCGGCCAGGTGAACAACCATTACCAGGGCGGCGGTGGTGTCTCGGTCGGATCCTTCGGATCCAGGTTGCTGTATGCGATCAAGTTCCGCGAACTCAACATCCTCCTGTCGAGTGCGATCGACAGCAATTCGAAGATCCTCTACATCAGGGATCCGCTGCAGCGGGTCGCCAAGGCGGCGCCGTTCCTAACCCTCGACGGCCATCCTTACCCTGCAGTCGAAAATGGCCAGCTCGTGTGGGTCGTCGACGGTTACGTCGGAACGGACAACTATCCGTACTCCAAGCGCATTGACGCGGAGCAGGTGACTTCGAACACCTTCAGCCCCAATGGGCTTGCCGTGGGCCCGAACGCCGGAGAGCTCAATTACCTGCGCAACTCGGTAAAGGCAACGGTCAATGCCTACACCGGCGCGGTGCATCTGTACCAGTGGCACCAGGCCAGCCCGCTGCTGAAGACGTGGATGAAGGCGTTTCCCGGGTTGATCGAGCCGCAACGCAGCATCCCGAAGCTCCTGCTGCCGCACCTGCGCTACCCGGAGGTGCTTTTCGACGCCCAGCGCCAGATCCTGGCTCAATTCCATGTGCTTCAGCCAGCATCGTTCTACGGCGGCCAGAACTTCTGGGCGATTCCCAATGACCCCACGGTGAAGGATTTCCAGGTGGCGCAGCCGCCTTACTACTACACCTTGGACCTGCCGGGTTCGGCTACTCCCGCGTTCTCGCTGAACACGCTATTCACTCCGAAGGGCCGGTCGAACCTGGCCGCGCTGATGGCGGTAAATAGCAACCCGCTGAGTCCTGACTACGGCCAAATCCAGATTCTGCAGTTGCCGCAGGACACCGCGATCTCAGGTCCTGAGCAGGTGCAGAGCAACTTCGAGTCGTTTCCTCCCGCATCTACGAAGCTCGGCCTGCTCCGCAGGGGCGGATCGAAGGTGACGCTCGGGAACCTCGTCACGCTGCCACTTGGCGGTGATCTGCTATCGGTTGAGCCGGTTTACGTCCAGGCGTCCGCCAAGACCAACAGCGGCTCCTATCCGCAGCTCAAAGAGGTGCTCACGTACTACAACGGCCAGACGGGATTCGCGGACTCGCTGGTCGCCTCGCTGGCCCAGGTCTTCGGCAACGCGGGCCCGATCACGCCCAGCGGCCCGTCCGGCGGTCATGTGAACGCCGCCGTGCTCGGCTTCCTAACGCAGGCCCAGCAGGACTATGCCGCCGCGCAGGCCGCGCTGCACGCCAACCCGCCTAACTTCACGCTCTACGGTCAGGAGATCGCGAAGATGAAGGCAGCGCTGGACAGCGCGCAGCAGGCGGCTAACCCCACCAAGAGCGGCAAGAGCAGCGGCGGGTCGCCCGCCCCATCAACGTCGCCCAGCCCGTCTCCTTCGCCGTCCTCTTAGTCGCGTCTTGGCCACCTCCAGCGGATGTCCGCGCAGCGTCTGCCTGGTGTTGGCCGAAAGGCAATCCGGGAACCGGACACTTCGCAGGAGGCGGAAGTAGCCAAACGTCGCGCTTGCCGGGCCACGCCGCCTCCGCCAAGGGCGTAGGCTCTCAAACAGGGGGGACATTCGGGAGGGCGGACTTCACTGTGGCTAATCCCGAACGTACTCCCAGGTGTCATCGGAAAGGAGCCTGACGCGCAGTGGGCCCCCGTGTGCTCGTTGACGCGACCGGCGTGCCCGCTGACCGCGGTGCTCTCGGCCGGTACGTAGACGGTCTGATCGTGGCGCTGGCCGAAGCCGGGGCCGATCTGGCTGTGGCCTGCCAGCGTGCGGACGAAGAGCGCTACGCCAGGCTTCTCCCTACGGCGCGGATCGTGCCGGGTCCTCCTGCTATCGCGCACCGGCCCGCCAGGCTCGCCTGGGAACAGAGCGGCCTGCCGCTGGCCGCGAACCAGGTCGGCGCCAAGGTGATCCACTCTCCGCACTACTCGATGCCGCTGCGGCCGGGCCTGCCCACCGTGGTCACGATCCACGACCTGACCTTCTTCACCGCGCCCGACACCCACAGCCCGGTGACCGCCACGTTCTACAAGGCGGCGATCCGGACCTCGGCGTGGCGGGCCACCAGGCTGATCGTGCCGTCCAAAGCGACGAGAGACGAACTGGTCAGGGTGCTCGAAGCCGACTCGACCAAGATCGACGTCGCCTATCACGGCGTGGACCACGACCTGTTCTGCCGCCCTGACGCCGTGCAACTCGACCGGGTGGGCGGACGGCTCGGCCTGCACGGCCGGCCGTACGTGGCCTATCTGGGCAGCCTGGCGCCGCGCAAGAACGTGCCCGCGCTGATCGAGGGCTGGGCCCAGGCCGTAGCCGATCTCGACGATCCGCCCGCGCTGGTCCTGGCCGGCGGCACCGGCTGGAGCGATGAGGTAGACAACGCGGTCGCGGCGGTGCCCGCGCACCTGCGGCTGGTTCGGCCTGGCTATCTGCACTTCGCTGACCTGCCCGGATTCTTCGGCGGCGCGATGGTGGTCGCGTTCCCGAGCACGGGCGAGGGATTCGGCCTTCCGGTGCTCGAGGCGATGGCCTGCGGCGCCCCCGTCCTGACCACGCATCGGACCTCGCTGCCGGAGGTTGGCGGCGACGCGGTGGCCTACACCGAGCCGGACGCCGACAGCATCAAGACCGCGCTCCGCGCGCTGATCGATGACCAGGCTCAGCGCGAGTCTCTCGGCCAGGCCGGCTTCGCGCGTTCCCAAGAATTCACCTGGGCGGCATCTGCGCAGGCCCACCTTGCTTGCTATGAGCGCGCCGCGGCGGTCGGGCAAGGGTAGTCTCGCTGGTCATGCCGACCGATTCGCACACCGATCAACTCGCGGGGGGACGACTCCCCGCACCCCCCGCACCTTCGGAAGTTCGAGAGACCGGCCTCGAAGCGATCATGCTCGTGGGCGGGCAAGGCACGAGGCTCCGCCCGCTGACGATAGGCACTCCCAAGCCGCTGCTGCCGACCGCCGGGGTTCCGTTCCTCGCCCACCAGATCGCCAGGGCGGCCGCCTCCGGGGTAAGGAGGATCGTGATGGCCACCGCCTTCCGGGCCGAGATGTTCGCCGAGGTCTTCGGCGACGGGTCCCAGTTCGGGCTGGAAGTGGAGTACGTGCACGAGACCACGCCGCTCGGTACCGGCGGCGGGATCAGGAACGCCGCCGCTAGCCTGCGAAGCGGCCCCGATGACCCGATCGTCGTGCTGAACGGCGATGTCCTGTCCGGTCACGACCTCGGCGCCCAACTCGATCTGCACCGCAAGGCAGACGCGGCGGTCACGCTGCACCTGGTCGAGGTGCCTGACCCGTCGAGGTTCGGCTGCGTGCCGACCGACTTCGACGGCCGGGTCTCCGCGTTCCTGGAGAAGACGCCGAACCCCGTGACCAACCAGATCAACGCCGGCTGTTACATCTTCACCAGGCGCTTCATCGACGCGATGCCTGCCGGGCAGGTGCTGTCGGTCGAGCGCGAAACCTTCCCCGGCCTGATCAAGGCGGGCGAGACGGTCATGGGTTATCTGGAGTCGGCCTACTGGCTCGATGTCGGTACCCCCGAGGCCTACGTACGCGGTTCGGCGGACCTGGTGCTCGGCGAGTTGTACTCGCCCGCCGTGCCCGGTGAGTGCGGGCAGGCCCTACTGCTGCCCGGTGCCCAGGCGGATCCGTCGGCGGTCTTGTGCGGCGGCTCGGTCGCCGGGGCGGGCAGCGTCATCGGGTCGGGAGCGACCGTGGACGGCTCCGTGCTGTTCGACGGAGTCACGATCGGAGCCGGAGCGAGTGTGACCGCCAGCGTGGTCGGATCGGGCGCCACGATCGGCGACAGCGCCGTACTAGACGGCGTGGTGATCGGCAGCGGTGCGGAGGTGGCCGGCGGCAACGAGTTGCGGCACGGCCTGCGGGTCTGGCCCGGGGTTCGGCTGGCCAGCACCGCGATCAGATTCTCCACCGACGCCTAGCCGTCGTTGGCTCAGCAACTAGACGAGTCCGCCCCGGCGCGGCGGCGCCAGTGGACGGCAGCGTTCCCGGTCGACCTCCGATCAGTACTCGGCGTGCACCGCCGGGGCTACGGCGACCCCGCGTACGCCGTAGACGAAGCCGGAGCGATCTGGCGGGCCTGCCTGACCCCAGACGGCGCCGGAACGCTGCGGATCGCCGGTCGCGTCGACCCGAGCCTGGGCACGCTGGTGGACGCTGCCGCCTGGGGTCCAGGCGGCAGCTGGCTGCTCGACTGGCTGCCAGCAATGCTCGGTGCCGCTGACCGGCCCGAGGAGTTCGTGCCCGAGCACCCGGTGCTGCGCGAGGCGGTCCGCCGCCGCACCGGGTTCAGGATCGGCAAGTCCGGGCTCGTGCTCGAAGTGCTGGCCCCGGCCGTGCTGGAGCAGAAGGTCGTCGGCAAGGAAGCCTGGCGGTCCTGGCGACTCCTGCTGCGGCGCTTCGGCGAACCAGCTCCAGGGCCCGCTCCAGCGGGCATGCGAGTGCCGCCCGGGCCCGTCACCTGGGCGTCGATCCCGTCCTGGGAGTGGCATAAGGCGGGCGTGGAAGCGGTCAGGGCCAGGACGATCGCGGCCGCCGCCCGGGTCGCAGGCCGGCTGGAGGAGATCCTGGCTCTCCCGCCCGACCAGGCCGACCTCAGGCTCCAGTCCCTGTCCGGGATCGGGCCGTGGACCTCGGCCGAGGTCAGGCAGCGCGCCTGCGGCGACCCGGACGCGATCTCGGTCGGCGACTACCACCTGCCCAAGCTGGTCGGCTGCGCGCTCACCGGCCAGCCGGCAGACGACGCCGGCATGCTCGCCTTGCTCGCCCCCTACCAGGGCCACCGCCACCGCGCCGCGATGCTGGCCGCCATGACCGGCCCGCCCCCGCCCCGCCACGGCCCCCGCAACCCCATCCGCGACTACCGCTCGATCTGATGGGTGACCACTCAGGCCAGCGCCGCCGGTCCGCCAGCGAGCTCGGCCTCTATGAGGCAGCGATCGAGCGCGGGCCGCTCAATGCCATCACCGATATGACCGGCGTCCGGGTCGGTCACACCACGCTGATCGAGG
>DATNFM010000199.1:0-4666 GCA_035606435.1 Streptosporangiaceae bacterium
GATGTCAGCGAGCGTCGCTAGGGCTATGCGGCATCTGCGGGAACAGGCGCGGGCCGTGGCTGTTCCCGCAGGGACGGGCTCATCTCCCGGCCAGTGCGCACATCTTCCTCACGCAGGCAGAAGCAGGCGGGTCAGCGAGCCGCGATCGCGGAGATTCCATGATCATGATCAAAGTCAGGACGACTGGGTCTGGGGTTGCGGGGCTGGCGTTGAGGGCTTGGCGGTCGTGATCTTCCGAGCGTTGCCGGTGGCCAGGGCCCAGTCGACGAAACGGCCGGCAGCTGGGAGCAAGCGATCGGCCTGCGCCTGAAAGGAGTCGGCGGCTACGGTGCCGGGCCAGTCGGTTGGCAGCAACTCGGCCGGCAGGCCCGGATCTACGAACAGGAACTTGCGCCATTCGTGCACCAGTTCGCTGCGTACCGCGAAGATGACGTCGTCCGGCTGGCCACCGGCGGCCTTGGCGGCGATCTCGCTCGCGCGGGCAATCCAGTCCCTGTAGGCGCGGGCCAGGCCGTCGAGGTCCCAGGCTCGGGCCGCTAGCCCGCGGGCATCGCCCTCATAGCTGGCGAAGAAACGCTCGGCCCTGACCTGCTCGGCGGCGATGGCCGGATCCAGTTCAACCGAACAGCGCGGGCTGATCCAGGTCGATCCGTCGAGGCAGGCGTAGCCGAGGTAGCCGAGGGCGGACTTCAGCCGCTCGCGCTTGGCTCGCTCGGTCACTCGGTCGATGACAACAACGTGCCACCGGCCATCCCAGGTCGGTGTCTCTTTCCGGTAGATCCGGTCGGCGGCCTGCCGCAACCGGTTGGTCGCCCGCGGCGTGAGCCGGTAGCCGGGACCACCGGGCAGCCGCACCGGGACCAGCCAGCCCTGCCTGGCCATCCTCGATACCGCCGTCCTGACGGCCGGCGGGGAGATGGCGGCCGGGGCGAGCAGCCGGACCAGGGCAGCGACCGGTGCTTGCTGGCCGCGGGAGAGCAGATGATCACCGTAAAGATCGAAGAGTGCCGAGCGCGCGTTCACGCCATTAGTGTGCATCGCTCGGGCTGGGGTGGGGTCGGCTGGTCGGGGTGGGGCCGGCGGTGCGTGCGTCGGTGGGCTTGGGGTGGGGTCGGGCGGTTGCGGTGCGCGAGGGGCGGTACTTCTCTGGCGAGCGGGCGCTCACATCGTTGCTCTGCCGGGCGGTCCCGGCCTCGGTTTGGGCCCTCGCGAACCGCCAGTGATCGTCGGAACGCTGATCGATGCCACCAAGGCCAAGGAACTGACCGATAATAGAGGTACTGATTGATGTCGATGTGGCTTGACTGAACTGAGCGGCATCTAGCCGAGCGGCTGTGGCCTCGCAGCAGCGAAGCAGGTCGCGCGTGTCAACGATGCAGATGGGGAGGCAGGATGGCGGCGATGAAGCCGCGGACTGGTGACGGTCCGCTTGAGGTCACCAAGGAAGGCCGCGGAATCGTGATGCGTGTCCCGCTTGAGGGTGGTGGCCGGTTGGTCGTCGAGTTGACTCCGGATGAGGCTAAAGCGCTGTCTAGCGCTCTCGAATCGGCCGTGGGCTGAGGCGATCCGCTCCGATGCCTGTCACGAGCACTGTCACCGCGCTTAGCTTGCCCGGCGCACAGACTATCGGTGGTTACCTACGGGCGATCGCGGCCGGTGGCGGCGAGGCTAGCGGTAGCGAGCCGGCCGATGTTCTAGCCGTGGGAGTTGCCCTAGGCGGCGACGTCGCAGCCGACGAGAACCTGGATTCGGTTCTCGGTACTGGTGCTGCCGCCTTTGTCACCGCCGCCCAGCTCACCGGCAAGGCCGGCCAGTCGGCCCAGACGGTCGGAAAGCTGGGCGACGCGCTGATCCGGGTGATTTTCCTCGGAGTCGCGGATCGGTCGGCCGGTGCGTTGCGCCGGGCTGGCGGTGACCTCGGTCGCCTCGTAAGACCTGGCGAGCTGGCCGTTACAGACGTGGTCACCGGGTTGTCCGCCGATCAGGTCGCTGCCTTTGCCGAGGGGATCCTGCTCGGGTCCTACCGGTACAGCGAGAAGTCGGTCGGCGGTCACGCGGCGGCGAACGGTCAGGCAGTTACGAACGGTCTGGCAGTTACGGACGGCAAGGCGCGGAGGAACGGCACGCGCGTGCGGTTGCTCGCCGGAGATTCGTACGCTGCGGTCTCAGGTACGCCGGTGTCAGGTGCGGACGTGACGGCCGCGATAGAGCGGGCCGCGACCGTGGCCGGTGCCGTGGCGCTGGCCAGGGACTTGACCAACACGCCGTCGTTGCGCAAGAACCCGCAGTGGCTCGCGGACGCGGCGGTTTCCGTGGCCAAGGAGACCGGGCTCGAGGTGACCATACGGACCGAACAGGAACTGGCCAACGCCGGTTTCGGCGGTATCTGTGCGGTCGGCCAAGGGTCGGCGCGGCCGCCCAGGCTGATCGAGCTTCGGTACGCACCGCCCGGCGCGCAGCGGCACGTTGTGCTGGTGGGCAAAGGCATCACGTTCGACAGCGGCGGTCTGTCGCTGAAGCCCAACGACGGCATGAAGCTGATGAAGACCGACATGGCTGGTGGTGCCGCGGTCATCGCGGTGATGTCAGCGCTGGCCAGGCTAGGCGTAGCTGCCCAGGTCACCGGGTTGGTCTCGGCGGCGGAGAACCTGCCGTCTGGATCGGCGTTCCGGCCGGGTGATGTGATCACGCAGTTCGGCGGCAAGACGACCGAGGTGCTCAATACCGACGCCGAAGGTCGACTGGTACTCGCCGACGCGATCGCGTACGCCGATGCGGAGCTTGAGCCGGACCAGATTGTCGACCTGGCTACCTTGACCGGGGCCGCCAGGATCGCGCTCGGCGGCAGTCGCGGGGCGCTCTACTCGACCTCGGACGAGCTCGCGGCTTCGCTGGCGCAGGCGGGCGAGCTTAGCGGGGACCGGCTCTGGCGGATGCCGCTGCCGGACGACTACGTGCGGCTACTCGAATCCGATATCGCCGACCAGGCCAATGTGTCGCCGGGCGAAGAGGGCGGCGGGTCGATTACCGCAGCGCTCTTCTTGCGCGAGTTCAGCGGCGGGCGGCCTTGGGCTCATCTCGACATCGCCGGCGCCGCTCGCAGTAGCGGCGACGATGGTGAGGTGACGTCCGGCGGGACCGGTTTCGGCACCAGGTTGCTGCTGCGCTGGCTGAGCGGCGCTGCCAGCGACTAGGTCGGCCGCCGGGTGGCAGTGATCCGGCGGGCTGTGGTGAGGGTCATTCTGGGCGCTTGATAGCGGTCAGCAGGCCGCAGCCGATCGGCAGCAGTAGCGGAACGAGGTTGTCGTCGGCGGCCACCAGTTCGCGCAGCTCGCCCAGCGCGGCGGTGTCCGGGTCCCGGTGGGCCACGTTGTCCGCCGGGTCGGCCTCAAGCGCGTTGTCGAACGCGATGATCCCGCCGGGCCTGAGCAAGCGCAGCCCGGCCGCGAGGTATTCCGGGTACTCGCGCTTGTCGGCATCGCAGAACACCAGGTCGTAGGCGTTATCGGCGAGCCTGGGCAGGACTTCGAGCGCCCGGCCGGTAATCAGCCGATAACGGCTCTGGGCGAAGCCCGCGCTGGTGAACGCCGCCTTGGCCAGGCGGTGGTACTCCGGTTGCAGGTCCACGCTGGTCAGCACCGAGCCCGGGCGCATTCCTCGCAGCAGCCAGATGCCCGAAGTCCCGTAGCCGGTGCCGATCTCCACCGCGGCGCGGGCTCCAATCGCGACGGCTAGGAAGCGCAAGGTCGCGCCCACCAGCGGCGTGATTGGGACGGCACCGCCCATCCGCTCGGCGTTGCTGCGCGCACCGAGCAGAGGCTCGTCTTCTGAGACGAATTCATGGAAGATTTCGGTGACGTCGTTGGGGACGATGGCGACCTCCGGCAACAGCGGCATGTGAGCGCGGGATGAACATCCTGCGCCCGCAGCCTAGCGGCAGCTGAGCTGAGCCGGGAACAGGCTGGGCTTCCCGCACGTTGACGGTTTGCGGCCTGCAATGGCGAATAGATACCGGCGCGCAAAGGAAGGCTGATGCAAACTGAGTCCGTGGACGTGACCGGTACGGGGAATGAACAGGTCTCCCAATGGACTCCGCCGAGCTGGGAAGAAGTCGTGCGGGAGCATTCGGGCAGGGTCTACCGGCTGGCGTATCGGCTGACTGGTAACAGCCACGACGCCGAGGATCTGACCCAGGAAGTCTTCGTCAGGGTATTCAGGTCGTTGCCGACCTACTCACCCGGGACATTCGAGGGCTGGCTGCATCGGATCACCACGAATCTGTTCCTCGACATGACGAGGCGGCGCCAGCGCATCCGGTTCGAGGGCCTAGGCGAGGAGACCGCGGCCAGACTACGCGGCGCAGAACCCACGCCGTCGCAGGCCTTCGATGAGCGGCATCTCGATTTCGATATTTCCGCGGCTCTCGCCGACTTGCCGCCCGAGTACCGGGCCGCCGTTGTGCTGTGCGATATCGAAGGACTGACTTACGAGGAAATCGCCGACGTCCTCGGCGTGAAGCTCGGTACCGTGCGTTCTCGCATTCACCGGGGACGGGCGCAGTTGCGCGCGGCTCTTGAGCACCGCAGGCCAAGGCGCGCTGGCGCGTCGCTGCTTGGCGAGGTCGCGAAGCCCATCGTCGCCAAGCCCATCGCGGCCAGTCCCAGTG
>DATNFM010000200.1:0-37741 GCA_035606435.1 Streptosporangiaceae bacterium
AGAACGCCAAGCCAGGCGCCACCGAACTGCGCACCATCGCCGCCTACGTCGAAGCACTCGGCGGCCGGCTCGAGATCATCGCCGACTTCGGCGACCAGCGCCTCGCCTTCGCCGAACCAGGAACCGAGGCAGCCTGAAGTAGCCGAGCGGGGGTGCTTGCCCCCTGCCCTGCCGCAGCGCACTGACGTGACCCCGGGAGAAGCTGACCTAATGCCGGGCTGAGCCGCGCGACCAGGCGCGGCGCATTCAGCGCAACAACCCGATTCCCGAACGCGCCTGTACCAGCTTCTTGGGTCCGCGCCAGCGGCGAAACTGGTCGCTGCGCCGTGGCGGAGGTCGTGCAGGCAGGATCGGCGGCAGGTCTTCGCGGCGACCAGTCGTCAAATAGCCGCTTCCCTCCGTCCAGACGACCACGCTATAAGCGGTTAAGTGTCCACGATCGACACGGCCAGATGACCACACGGTAGGCCTGGAGTGCAATAATGCCAGGATGAACGACTCCTTGGACCTGACGCCCCGGAAGGCCGAAGCGCTAGTCACCGAGGCCATGGAAGACACCAGGGTGGTCACCCTGAACGGCGCCCGCCAGGCGGGCAAGAGCACTCTTGCGCGGCTCGCCGCCAGGGCGAGGCCGAATTCAGCGGTCCGGCTGCTCGACGATCCGGCTACCTTGCGGGCAGCTCGGGACGACCCAGCCAGCTTCGTCGACCACGACGGCCTGCTCGTCATCGACGAAGCCCAGCTCGCGCCGGAGTTGTTCCGCTCGATCAAGGTCGTCGTCGACACCGACCCGCGCCCGGACGATTCCTGCTGACCGGATCAGCCCAGATCCTGGCCTTGCGGCAACTTCCCGACGCACTGCCGGAACGAATGGAGATAGTCGAGCTCTGGCCATTTTCCAAGGAGAGATAGACCACTGCCCGGACGCCTTCATAGACGCGGCATTCTCAATGGGCCCTTCGCTGTCCCGGACTTCAGCCATGCGCAAGCGGGACTAACTTGAACGCGCCGTGCGCGGCGGCTTCCCCGAGGCACTGCGGCGGTCTCCCCGCCGCCGCACAGCGTTCTTCGAGTCCTACCTGACCATCCTCATCGAGCGCGACGTCAAGGAGATCACCGCGATCGAGCGGCGCGGCGATCTGCGACGGCTCCTCGCCTTGCTGGCCGGCCGTACCGGCGGCCTGCTCGTGCCGGCCACGCTTGCCAGCGAATCCGCCATCCCGCGCACCACCCTGAACCGGTACCTCGAACTGCTCACCGCCGTCTTCCTCATCAAGCAGCTTCCCGCCTGGTCAACCGGGCAGACCCACCGCGCCATCGGCACCCCGAAACTGGCATTCACCGATACCGGGATCGCCTGCCACCTGATCGGCCAGGACACCGTCCGGCTCATCGAACCTGACGGCGCCGCCGGCCAGATGATCGAGAACTTCGTGACGATGGAACTAGCCCGCCAGCTCACCTGGTCAGCACAACGGGCACGCCTCTACCACTACCGCACCAAAGACCAAGTCGAAGTAGACGCGATCCTTGAGGCCCCCGACGGCAGGATCATCGCCATCGAAGTGAAAGCAGGAGCCACCGTCCGGGCCGAGGACCTGGCCGGCCTGCGGCACCTCGCCCAGCGACTCGGCAGCCGGTTCGTCGCCGGATACGTGCTCTACACCGGCCAGCAAACCCTCCCATTCGGCGACCGCCTGCGCGCCATCCCCATCGACGCCCTCTGGCACGCTGAGCCCACAGCCGACAGCCCGAGCTGACGCGCCGAACGCGGCCGGAGAGACGACAAGAAGAACCGGCCGATTACGATCTGTCACCAGCGACGCCGACGGAAAGCCGACGCCGTGGAAAGCTTCGTGGAACACCGTCCTGAGTGTTCTGTGCAGGATGTGCGTCCAGTGCGTCGAATATGCACGCTTAAAATCCGTAGGTTCCGGGTTCGACCCCCAGCGACCGTCGTCCGCGCCAGTTGTTGCCCGCTAAGTCCTCGCCACAGCCCGCAAACTTCGGCCGCATCCCGGTGTATCAACGTTGTCTTTTTTCAGGCAGACCAACTGACCCACGACGCGAGCGCGCCCCGCAGAGGGTCGCGGGTTCCTGGCGCGAGGCCGCCGGAACGCTCCGTGTATTGCAGCCACGGGCGTTCCGGCGGGTGAGCTAGCGGCCGATGGCGTACAGGGTCCCGTCGTTGATCGCGTAGACGGTGCCATCGGGGCCGCTCAGCGTCGGGGTGTAGGCCTCTTCTTTCGGGGGGTTGAGGTGGAGCTGTTCGGCCAGCTTGTTGGTGGCCAGATCCCAGCGGTACACCGTTCCGGCCTCGTTGTTCACGATGACCGAGTCGTCAGCGAGGTCGACCACAGCCGAGTTGATGCACCACTCGTACCGGGCGCCGGCTGGCTGCCCTGGTACCTGAACCGGTGACAGGACGGTCTGGATCGGCTTCATGGTCGAGACGTTGGCGTAGGGGTCCTTCTGGCTGACGCTCGGATCGAGCACGGCGACCTCGTTGTGCCCGTCGCCGTCCGGGGCCGCCTGGATGTAGTTGTTGTACTTCGAGACCAGCAGGTAGGACGACTTGCCGTGGTAACCAGGCACGGCGCTGGCAGGCAGGACGGACGTGGTGTTGTCCCAGCCGAAGGATCCGGGGATCTTGGTCTTGCTCAGCGTCGCATTGAAATGCAGCAGCCAGCCCCGGTGGTCGTGCTGTTCGAACGCAGACTCAAGGGTGCCGAAATACACGTCCCCGTCCGGGCCGATCGTTGGTGAGGCCGTCGAACTGTCGTCGATTAGGACGGGCTTGCCGCTGAGCGGGTCCTTGAGAATGACGTGGGACTCGGGCTTGAGCGTGCTGGCATTGAGCCTGACCAGATCGCTTCGCTGCGGGCCATTTACGGTGATGTAGACGGTGTTGCCGTCCGGGGACAGAGCCGGGGCGCAGTTGAAGGCGACCTGATTGATGATCTTGGGGTTAGCCACGGCTGCCGCCGTGGCCGATACCCAGCTCCCGTGGCCGTTCGCTGCGATCCGGGCGATCCCGCTGCTCAGATGGGCCGGGGTAGCGCCGTGGACGACAAAACCGAAGTACAACGATCCGTCCGCCCCCGCGGTGATCGGCGTGGTGACCTGCACGGCGTTGTCGTAGACCGCCTTATGGGCCTTCCACTGGGCCGCGCCGTAGAACGCCAGCCGGCTCGCCGGAGCCTTCGCCTGGTTCGCGTGGCCGCGCATCAGGATCGTCCCGCCGGCACCGGCGACGGCCAGGCCCGCCGACGGAGTCAGGACGGCAGGCAGCGGCGGGGTTTCACCGTGGTCCAGCAGGGAGGGCTGCCAGTCGGTGTTCAGCGACCAGCGCTTAGCGCCGCTGACGCCGGAGTAGGCCGTGACGCGGTACCCGGCCTTGCTGACCGTCGGCACCAGCACCGAGTTCGCGGCCGTGATCATGGGGGAGCCGTAATGGCCAGAAACCGGCACCAGGTCCACCTTCGTCTTCCAGCGAATCCGGG
Organism: Streptosporangiaceae bacterium; assembly: GCA_035606435.1. Lineage (GTDB taxonomy): Bacteria > Actinomycetota > Actinomycetes > Streptosporangiales > Streptosporangiaceae > Chersky-822. Next base: position 3,504 of record DATNFM010000200.1, read on the forward strand.
TGAATGGCTGCGGTGGTGTCACAGCCACGGCGGTGTGCGGGGCATTGCCGCCGAACCCCGCCCATTCCACCGAGGGCGTCTTGGTCTTCTCCCGTGCGATCGATGCCGGGGCGGAAGGCCATGAACTGAAGATCACTCCGACCGACGCCGCGACGCCGATGATGACTCTGATATCTGGACTCATACCTCTATCAACGCGATCGCCGCCATTCGGTTGCTTCGCCAGAACGGTGCGTTGCCCAGCCGGTCCCGGGACAGACGCGGCACAGATCTCGGAGCAGAAGGCCTTCAGAAGGCCTGCCGCCAGGTGTGACGCCTGGACCTGACCTCGGCGATCAGGCTGGCCGCCGCATCGTTCGAGTCGAGCACGCCCGCCAAAACCGGCACTGGGCGGTCCCGGCAAATACGGACTGCTGGTCCTCGCGGTCGTCGCGGTGATGGCCCTGGCCGTGGTGGCCGTCGCCTTCCTGGCCAGGCGGCCTCTGCCAGCTGCGCGGCGGGCAGCCAATCCCGCCGTGTCCGCCAGCCACGCGCCCTCGCCTCACGCGCCAGCATCCGGTCGGCGTGTCAGTTCTCGCTCGTCCGCTCCACCAGGCTCCAGATCGTCGCGAACCCCCCTCACCGCCAACCCTCCCCCTTCCTCAACGTCGAGCCCGCCGGCCCCGGCACCATCATCGAGCGCCCCCGCAAGCCAGCCTCCGGCTCCGGACACGCCGAGCCCGGAGAACGTCGTCCGGGCGTTCATCGCCGCGATCAACGCCCATGACTGGCCCAGGGTCTGGCAGCTCGGCGGCAAGAACCTCAACAGCTCCTACGATCAGATGGTCTCCGGTTATCGGCTGACAGCCAGGGACATTCTCACCAACCTGGCCACCAGCGGGAACACCGTCACCGCGCGCCTGCTCGCCTACGAAACCACCGGAGGAGTCCAGACCTACCTGGTTCGCTACGTCGTCAGCGGCGGCATCATCGTCGCCGGACACGGAACCCTGCTCGGGACCTCCGGATAATCCAGAGGGCGGACCCTTGGACCCGCGCTGCGACCGGCGTCAGGTCAGCACGCAACGAAGGGTCGCAAAACTTTCTGCCTAAAAAGATCTTTCATTATTTAGAAAGATTTTCGCGAGTGCCTTCGGCCGCAGAGCGTAAGCGACTCTCGGTACCGGGCCTGCGTGCAAAGACGTCAGGCGCTGAACACGGTTTCGAGCGCCCTGGCCTGGGCGGCTTCCGCGGCCTGGTCGTCAGGTTCGCCTTCGGACTGCAATTCCGCGGCGACGCCGGCTTCGTAGTGACGCAGTTCGCGGGCGGTGTCCGCCTCGCTCCAGCCCAGATGCGGGGCGATGAGCTCGGCGACGACCGGAGCCGCGGCAGTTCCGCGATCCGAAGCCTCGATGGACAGCCGGGTCCGGCGGGTCAGCACGTCATCAAGGTGGCGGGCGCCTTCGTGAGTAACGGCGTGGACGGCCTCAGCCCGCAGGTAGTCCTGCGTGCCGGGCAGTAGCTCACCGAGCGCGGGATCCGCCTCCACCAGTTCGAGCAACTGGTCGGCCAGGTCGCCGTGGCGGTTGAGCAGGTGCTCAATGCGGGCGAGATGCAGGCGGTGCTCGGCCGCCAGTTCGTTCCGGCGGTTCCACAGCGCCAGGTAGCCGGATGCGCCTGCGAGCGGAACGCGATCGGTGCACGATGGCGGCACCTTCTTTTCGAGTCCGCTGGCCGCTTCGTCGACGGCCTGCGCGGCCATGACGCGGTAGGTCGTGAACTTGCCGCCCGCCACCACGACCAGGCCAGGGGCGACCCGGCTGATCGTGTGCTCGCGGGACAGTTTCGCCGTCGTGCTGGCGGTGCCGTCCACCAGCGGGCGGAGCCCGGCGTAGACGCCGATCACGTCCTCGCGACGCAGCGGTTTACGGAGGATCGCGTTGACGTGATCCAGCAGGTAGTCGATGTCCCGCGCGCTCGCGCTCGGATTGTCCTTGCCGAGATCCCAGTCCGTGTCCGTCGTTCCGATGATCCAGTGCTGCCGCCACGGGATGACGAACAGCACGCTTCGCTCCGTGCGCGTGATGATCCCGGTCGCTGATCGCAGCCGCTCACGCGGCACGACCAGGTGCACTCCCTTGGAAGCGCGCACCCGCAAGCCGTTTGCCTTCCAGGCCACCCCTGGCAAATCACCGGTCCACACCCCGGTGGCGTTGATCACCTGCCGGGCGCGAACGTCGATGGTAGCGCCGGTCTCGGTGTCGAGCAGGCGGGCACCGACGACCGCATCGCCGGAGCGCAGGAACTCGGTCACCTGGCAGCGGTTCGCCGCCAGTGCGCCGTAGGAGACCGCCGTGCGGACGAGCGTCGCGGTGAACCGGGCATCGTCGACCTGCGCGTCCCAGTACTGCACGGCGCCCGCCAGGACGTGAGGGCTCAGGCTCGGCGTCTGTCGCAGCGCAGCGCGCCGGGTCAGGTGCTTATGGCGCGGCAGGCGCTGCGGCTCGCGCGAGGTGGCCGCGAGCGTGTCGTAGATCATGACGCCCGCGCCGACGTACGGCCGCTCCCAGTACCGGTGCGTGAGCGGGTAAAGGAACGGCACCGGATGGACGAGGTGCGGCGCGATCCGGTTGAGCAGCAGGCTACGCTCGTGCAGCGCCTCGCGGACCAGGCCGAAGTCGAACATCTCCAGGTACCGCAGCCCGCCGTGGATGAGCTTGCTGGAACGGCTCGACGTGCCGCTCGCCCAGTCCCGCGCCTCGACGATCGCCGTGCGCAGTCCCCTGGTCGCCGCGTCCATGGCGGCACCAGCCCCGACGACGCCGCCTCCGACGACCAGCACGTCCAGTTCGTTCGATTCGAAGCTTGCCAGCGCGTCAGCACGCGCGGCGGGCGAAAGCGCAGCAGGGCGCACGTCGTCTCCTAGTCATTTCACTCGCCAAGCTCTCCGCCGAGCGCCCGGCGGTGCACCGACAACTCGAAGATGCCGGGGACATGCCATTCCGAGGAGAGCATCGCGGCCGCGCCGCTCGCGGCGAAGTCCACCTGCTCGACGTATTGCAGCGGCGAGCCGCGGCGCACCTCGAGCAACTGGGAAAGCCGGGCATCCGCGATCACCGGGCGCAGCGTCGCGATCGCATGGGAAATGGTCAGCCCGGCCTGGGCCAGGATCTGGTACAAAGACGCGTCCAGCGGCGCATCCGGCAGGCCACGCAGCGCTGCCTTCGGGATGCGGTCCCAGGAGTAGATGGCCGGCTTGCCATCGGCGGTGCGGACCCGTTCGATGTACACGAGCGTCTCGCCGGGCGGAACGCCAAGCCGCGCGGCATCATCGGCGGAGGCCGGGCGGTCGGCGCGGCTGACCACCTTCTCGCCCGGCACCATGCCGGCCTCGCGGATCATGTTCGTGTAGCTGACCGTCATATCCAGCGAGTGCCGGTGCACCGGCAAGCCGGTCACGAACGTGCCGAGCCCGTGCTTGCGGTCGAGATACCCCGCCTCGACCAGGCCCCGCACCGCCTCGCGAACCGTTACCCGGCTGACCTCGAACTCCCTGGCCAGCTCGTCCTCGTTGGGCAGCTTGTCGCCGGCCTGGTAGCGGCTGGACCGCAGCTGCGACATGAGCGAACTGCGGACGTAGTCCGTGCGGGACTGCCTGGCACTCATCGGGCGCCGCTCACACCAGGTTCCCGGCCGCCGGCGCCGAGCTCCAGGCGAGTACCTCGCCAAGCTGGCCGGCGAGTCCAGGGCCGCCTGGCAGCTGGCCGGAGAAGATGGCGCTGCCGATCGTGAACCCCCAGGCGCCGGCGGCGGCAACGTCGGCGATCTGCTGGCGCGAGGTGATCGACCCGGCGACGATCAGCGGGCCGCCGGCGGCTTGGGCCACCGCCCGGGTCAGCGCGACCGGATCGACCCGCCGGTGCCGGTAGGCGAGCAGGTCAAGGCCGTGGACGCCGTCGATCGCGGTCAGCGACCGGGCGTGCTCGGCGATCTCCTCCAGCTCGCCGTCCAGCTCGCTCGGGTGCCCGATCACCTGGCCGGGGAACGGGCAGTACTTGATGCCGCTGCCTTTCAGGATCGCCACCCCGTCCTGCACGTGAGTACCGCCGAGCACCCAGTCAACGCCGATGTCGGCCGCGGCGCGCAGGCTTCGCAGCTCATCGTCGGCACTTGTCGACACCACCTCCAGCATCACCTCGAGCCCGTCGTCATGAGCCTTGCGGACCAGTTCCGCCAGCACCTCCGGGGTAGCGCCGACGTCCTTAAGCCCGATGTAGCGAAGCCCGGAGCCTCGAGTCTGCTCGTAGACCTCCAGCGCGCGGTCCACCGTCCGGTCGTGGTGGGTCAGCATAAAAATGAACTCGATCACTCTCGTCATCCTCTGGCGTAATAGCCGGTCTTGGTGGGGTGTGCGGGCTGGGTGGGGAGAAGTTGCGTTAGGTCGTCGACAACGTACTGCGGCTTGACGTCGCTGAGTTCAAGGTCTCCGCGACCGGTAGCACCGCTCAGCACGAGAACGCCGGCCATTCCAGCTCGCGTGGCCATGGCGACGTCGGTGGACAGCCGGTCGCCAACCATGGCGGTATGGGCCGGCACGGGAAAGCCGAGCCGTTCCAGAACGGCGTAGACCATGTGCTCGCTCGGCTTTCCGGTGACCGCCTCGGCGCGGGCGCCGGTGCAGGCCTCGATCGCGGCGAGCATCGCGGCGCAGTCCGGCAGGCCGCCGTCCGGCGTGGGACAGTACGGATCCGGATTGGTCGCGACGAGCGCGGCCCCGTGCAGTCGAACCGCGCGGTAGGCAGCGGTCAGCTTGGCGTAGTCGAAGGTGCGGTCGAAGGACACGACCACCACGTCCGCTTGCGCGGGATCGTCGGTGACCTGATGGCCGGCCTCGTGCAGCGCGGCCCGGACAACTGGCTCGGCCACCGCGAGAACGCGGCTTTCCGGATGCTTCGCCGCCAGGTAGGTCAGCAGCGCATCCGTCGCCGTGACTACATCCGACTCGTTGCAGGGCACGCCGAGCCGGGTGAGCTTGGCCGCGTAGTCGGCCGCGGTCTCCAGCGGCTTGTTCGTCACGAACACGACGCCGCATCCCAGCTCGCGCAGCCGGCCGATCGTCTGGACCGCGCCCGGCAGCGCGTGGTCACCCAGGTAGACGGTGCCGTCTAGATCGAGCGCGTACCCCGCGAAGAGACGGTCGGGAACCGTGAAGGCGGGAGCCGTGAAGGCGGGAGCCGTGACGGCGGCGGTCACAGCCCCGCCCTCGGCGATCACAGCCCGCCCCCAGCGGTCACAGTCCTGCTCCCAGCCGCCCCGCCTCGGCCAGCACGTCCCGCGCGACATCGGCATTCCAGCCACCGAGGAACCAGGCAAGGTCGACGACGGTAAACCGGTCGCGCATGAGATGGCAGTTGGCCAGCGCCCAGTGCACGGTGTCTGGCGGGACCGGCGGGTCGAGTTCGGCGAACCGCGTCGGGCTGCCCGCGCTGGCCAGCGCTTCCACGAGTGCACCCGGCTCGAGCAGGAGCGGAGCAACGGCAGCCTCAACCTCCGCCCAGTCGGTGCGGACGAGACGGTCGCTATTGTCCCGCCAGCGCGCCAGCTTGGTGCGGTACAGCCGCCAGCACTCCTCGCTCATCGTTCCCGTCGGGTCCACCTGATCGAACGCGGCGCGGACCATCGGCTCGACTTCGTCGTCGGCCGGAAACCGCAACCGCACCGGACCGCCGCCGGGGGATCCGGGGGGTCCTCCCCCCGGGCCAGCACTGGCGAGACCGCCGGTGAGCAGGCCGCGGACGCGCTGCCAGACCAGGGCGGCAAGTACCGTCGACGCGCCGACCTGAGCGCCGTGGAATGCCGACGGCCGGCCAAGGCGGTTGCCGGCCATTTCGATGAGGTGGCTGATCGTGTGCTCGGCGCCGGACGACGGGGCGGTAGTCCCCGCCGCGCCCATCGTGATGCCGCTCAGAGTGAGAATCCTGGCAACGCACTCGATCGCTTCCGGATCCCGGTCGGCCAGCCGGGTGGCCGCACGCAGCAGATCGGGGCCGCAGTCGCGGACCATGCCTACCAGCCGGGGCGAGTACCCAGAGCCCATGTTCAGCAAGGTCGCGAGCTGCCAGTCGGCGGGCGCCGTGAACATCGCCATCAGATCGCCGACACCGGCGGCGTTGAGCCTGGCCGGCGCGCCGGCCAGCACCTCTGTATCGGCGATGAGCGCGTCGGGCCACCGGGTGGGAACCGTGCGCTTGACGTTGTCGACGATAAGAACGGACTGGTCGTCGGCGAAGCCGTTGACGGACAGGGCCGTCTGCACTATGACATGCGGCAGGCCGCCCAACTGCTGCGACGCGGCCTTGCCGATGTCGGCCAGCGTGCCGGAACCGACCGTGACCAGCGCGCCTGCTCCCGCCGCCTGCTGCGCCGCGGCCTCGATCGTGGCGGCGTCCGCGTGCGCGCGCCCGTTGTGCGCCGGAACGGACACCTCAACGAGCTGATGGCGGGCCGCGACCATCCGGGCGACCACGTCGCGCAGGTCGTCGCCCCGGTACTCAAGGCGCACGTTCTCCGCGAGCACGGCAACCATCCCGGAGGCCGGCGGGCCGGCCAGCGGGCCCGCGAGCAAGCCCGCCAGCACGTCCGGCAGGCGCTGCAGCGCGTCCTGGCCGACCTCGATGGACGAGATCCCGAGCGGGCTCGCGCCCTCGATCTCGGTGAGCCTCGATGCCAGGCCGGCGAGGTTCGCCGCGGCGCAGGTCATGGGGTGCACTCCTCAAGCGCGTCGAACAGCCGGCGGTACGCCAGGTAGGACTCCTCATAGACGGCGGCTGATTTCGGACCCGGGTCGAACCAGCGGGTCGAGAGCGTCGGCATCTGCGCAGCGGCCTCCGCGAGGCCGGCGAAGTTCCCGGCGCAAACCTCGGCGAGCATGGCCGCGCCCAGCGCCGTCGGCTCGGCGTCAACGACCGGCCGCACCGGCAGGCCGGTGACGTCCGCCTTGATCTGGAGCCACAGGTCGCTGCGGCAACCGCCCCCTACGACATGGATCGCCTCGCCGCCGAGCCCGATCTCCGTCATCCGGTCGGTGATGTCGCGCAGCGCGTAGGCGCAGCCGTCAATCACCGCACGGGCCAGGTGCTCGCGCCCGTGGTTCATGGACAGGCCGCAGAACGCGCCGCGCATCTCGTCGTTCCAGCGCGGCGCCGTCGCCCCGGACAGCGCCGGCACGAAGATGACCCCGTCAGATCCTGCGGGCGCGGCCGCCGCCCACTCGAAGATGTCACCCTGGGTCGCGCCGAAGGCATTCGCCAGCCACATGACGCTCCCGCCGGAGACGAAGCCGGGATTCTCTACCAGCAGGGTGCCGTCGACCGCGTGCGCATGCGTCTCGACCAGGCGCTGGTCGTCGAACACCGGCTGGTCCGTGGCCGCGGCGACCGGCTCGGCGGTACCGGTCACGTCCGCGATCGCCCCGGCGCCGACGACGCTCGCGCCCAGCGCCGCGCCGTGGTCGTCCCCCGTACCGACCACGGCAACGCAGGCAGTCGTCAGCCCGAGCTCGCGGGCCGCCTCGGCGGTGAGCGAGCCGGCCGCCGAATGGGCGGGATGGATAGGCGCGAGCTGCGCCGGGTCGATGCCGGCGGCCGTGAGCAGCTGGTCAGACCAGGCGCGGCGACGCACGTCGTACAGCAACGACGAGGACGCGTTGGCATGATCTTGCGCCGCCACGCCGGTCAGCCAGCCGAGAAGGTACCCGGCCACGGGCGGCAGCATGGCCGCCGCCCGGTAGGTCTCCGGCTCGGCCTCACGCAGCCACATAATCTTCGGCCCGCAGTGCGACGCGTCGGCGTTCAGGCCGCTCAGCTGGAAGATCGTCTCCGCCGACAACTTGTCGGTGAGCTCCCGCGCCTGCCGGACCGCCCGGCGATCCAGCCAGATGATGCCGTTGCGCAGCGCCTCGAAGTTGCGGTCAACGGGGACGACGCCATCCACCTGGCAGGCCAGGCCGATATGGCTCACCTCGGCCGGGCCGATCCCGGCCAGTTCGATGACCGCCCGGGCAGTGGCGGCGATACCCTCCCGCCACTGCCCAGGGTCCTGCTCGGACCAGCCGCTGCGCGGATGGATCATCGAGCATGGGTGCGACGCCGTGGCCAGGGTCTTACCGTCGGGTGTGCAGAGAACCGCTTTCACGCTCTGCGACCCGACGTCGACTCCGATCACATGCCCCATAACTAGGCGCCGAAGGCATCCGGTGCGCCGTGCAATGCCTTTTCCTCCGCGACCTCGCCGGTCGCCATGACCGCGCCGGCCCGGGCGAGCACCTCCGGCCGGCTGCGGCCGAGCCAGACGGCACCGACCACGAGCACGACCAGCCAGCCGAGGAGAGCCCATGGCATCCAGTTGAACGGCGGGGCAGGGTTCTCGATGATCTGCCCGACGAGCAGGCCGATCATCAGGAGCCCGCCGAGTACCGGGAGCACCATGTGCCGGAGCAGCTTGAAGTCCTCCCGCTTGCGGAAGTAGACGATCACGGCGATGTTGGCCAGGGCGTACACCGGGAGGATCGACAAGGTCAGCGCGAACCCGAAGTAACCGTAGACGTTGAAGCCGGCGCTCGGATTGCCGAGGCCGCCCGCGAAGATGCCCACAACAACGGCGCAGAGCAGGGCGAACACCGCCTCATAAGCGACGGCCCGGCCTGGCGTGAGGCGCTTGGCGTCAATGCGAGCCAGGGAAGCGGGGAGCAACTTTTCCCGTCCCATGGTGTACAAGATTCGGACGATCCCATTGTTCGAGTTGATCATCACGGCGAACATGCTGGACACCGACCCGATGATCACGAACCACTTCATCCAGGGCGCGAACGTGGCCGCCAGCGAGTTCCACGGCAGGTCCGCGCCGGTCAGCGCGTTGGTCTTGTCCTTCCCCAGCCCGACGGCCAGGGCGTAGGTACCGAACAGGTAGATGGCCCCGACGAGCACGGTCGACCAGAGGATGCCTCTCGGGATCGTGCGATGGGGTCGCTTCGCCTCGTCGCCGAGTGCGGTAGCGCCCTCGAACCCGACGAAGCTCAGGGCGGCGAAGACGAAGCCGGTGACCAGGCCGTTGAACCCGTGCGAGGAGGACGTCGGCGAAAGGGGCGCCGCGGTCAGGCCGTGCGCGCCGCCCTTGGCCACGACGATCAGCGACAGTCCGACGACCACGACGACTTCCGCGGTGAACAAGGCCAGCGCCGTCTTCAGCGAGGTCGTGATGCCCTCGAACGCCAGGACGGCCATCAGCGCCCACGGCACGATGCCGATCCAGATCCACGGGATGTTGACGTTGAACTCCTGCTTGAACGTCTCCTGGAGATACCCGCCGATCAGCCCGATCTCGATCGGCGCGAGCAGGGCGTAGGCCACGAACATCAGGCCGCCGGTGGTGAAGCCCGCCCGCGGACCGAGGGCTCGGGTGATGTAGGTGTAGAAAGAGCCCGCGCTGGGCGCTACGCGCGCCATCTCCATGATCCCGCTCGCCACGATCAGCATGATGATCAGCGTCACCAGGTAGACGAACGGCGTCGCGAACCCGGAGAACGGCGTCGAGAACTGCGGGTTGAAGAACGTGGAAACAGCCGGCCCCATGATCGCGGCTGACATGATGACCGTGCCGGTCAGCCCGACAGCGTTACGCCGCAGCCGCACTTCACCGCCGGACGAGGGAGCCTGCTCGGTTGCGGCCTGCCCCTTCATCGGTTCGCCCACGACGGCCTCCTCTGGTCGCCTCGGCCCCCGGACCACCCGCGAGCCATGGATTGGGTCGGTCCGCGAGCAGATCGCCAGATCCCTCGCAGCCGGTAGCAATCCAGGCAAAGGTAAGCAGTCGTATGACGTCTGTCAACCCCCAGCTAGGGCTCGCGCGGAAGTGCCGAGCACGGACAGGCCGCAGACGAGATCTCCGGCGTCGATCTCCGGCGTCGATCTCCGGCGTCGCCCGTTCGGGCGCGTGGACCGGTGCCCGCAATAGGCGGCCTGCCCGGTCCTCCGGCCTTCCCATGCTGCGGCTCCCGGACGTCTTAGCCCGGGTTACGGACCACTTAGCCCGGGTTAGGACGTCTTAGCCCGAGTTAGCGCTAAATTTTGCCGGTTTTATCCCGGTTCCGGAGTCCGTAACCAGGGCTAAGAGCGCGTAACCAGGGCTAAGACGTCCGTAACCCGGGCTAAGAGCGGCCGTCAGGCTTTATCTGCTCCTGTCATCACTGGTGCGCCGCGACCCGGGCAGATCAGCCCGATCTCTCGACGCGATTCACCAATGACGGCGGGCCAGCCCGTGCCGACAAATGGCACGGGCGGCCGCAAAGCGCGGACTTGTGAGGCAGATTACGTCGCCAGACGCGACACCTGCGTCCCGCGCTGTTAGTGCTGCTGGGGCGGGAGGGCGGCCACGACCGGGTGATCGTAATGGATCTTGCCGACGTTGGCCGCGCCGCCGGGCGAGCCGATGTTGTTGAAGAACTCCACGTTGACCCGGTAGTAGTCCTTGCTGTCGGCCGGCAGGTCGTTTTCGAGGTAGATCGCCTCGACGGGGCATACCGGCTCGCAGGCGCCGCAGTCGACGCACTCGTCCGGGTGGATGTACATCATGCGGTCGCCCTCATAGATGCAGTCGACCGGGCACTCTGCGACACAGGTCTTGTCCAGCAGGTCGACGCAGGCCGACGTGATGATGTACGTCATCTCGGTGACTCCTTCTTCGACGTGCGAACGGCGGGCACGTTGAGTGACCACTTTTGCTGCCGACAAACCTAGGGCCGTGAGACCTCTCAGGTCACCGACGAATACCCCTTGGGGGACCCGTGCGCCCTAAGATCACCAGCCGAAAGATCATCGGCCGGAAGACCACCGGCCGGGGGCGATGCGACGCCAGGCAACAGGCCGAAGGCATCCGCGACGGCGAACGCACCGGATCTGTTGCGGACGCCAAGCTTGCGGAACAGCCGAGTCTGGACGTTCTCCACTGTCTTCGGAGCAATCCCCAGGGCTCGGGCGGCCTGCCGGATCGAGTGCCCTTGGGATAGGCAGCGGAGGATGTCGCTTTCCCGTGCCGTCAACTCCGGCAGCATCGCCCCTGCGGCGACTCCGTCTTCCCAGCGAGCGCTCGCCGCTCCGATCAGGGACCGCATCGGCCGTGATCCGACCACGAGATAGCCCTGACTCACCATCAGCAATATCGACAGGAAATGGTCGGCGATCCGGTCGGCTGGTATCAGCGCGCTGGCGCCTGAGGCCAGCGCCTCGGCCAGTTCGGGCGGGTCGACCGGCTTGCTGTGCACGAGGATCGCCGGAATGCCCAGTTCGGCGACCAGATCCCAATCCGGCCGGTCAGGATCGACCAGGATGGCCACGATCGGGCCGCGATGCCATCGGGCCCAGTCCGATTCGGCGACCGGTCCCGGCGTCCGGATCAGCACGAACGGCCGCCGGGTCGCCAGCAGGACCGCTGCTATCTGATCGGTGGCCGATCCCTCCTGGCCGGACACCACGGCCAGTACCGGGAAAGCCCCGCTGTCATTCGCTCGCCTTCTCGGGGCCGAGGGCACGGCCGGGCTAGCGCCGCCATCCAGCAAGCCGAGCGAGGCGGCCTTGGACACGGCGTGCGCGCTGCTGTTGACGTCTAGTTTCGCGAAGAGGCTGCGCTTGAGGTTCTCCACCGTGAGCGGGCTGATTCCGAGCAGGGCCGCCATATCGACCGCGCTGTGCCCGGAAGCCGTCAGCACGACAATCTCGATTTCCCGATCGGTCAGGCTGCCTGGTGTCTTACGGGCATGGCGCCCCTTGCGCGGCCGTAGCAAGGTGAGAAGGGCGGCGAGGCCATGCGACTCGGGTACGAGCGAGCTAACGCCCGCCCGGCAGGCGGCGGCCAGGTCCTGCTCGGTCGCATTGCGGTAACTGACGATCACATTCAATTCAGGAAAGCGATGCGTCAGGTCGCTCACCAGCACCGCCATCTCGCCCAGCCGGGGACCCGCATCGAGAATCACCACATCGGGCTGGCGCAGTTCGCAGAGCGAAAGGATGCTGTCTGGCTCCGCCGCCCGGCCGACCACGGTGATGTCGGGCCGGCCGGCCAGGCATGCCGACAGCGAGTCACGGAGCAGTCGACGGGACGATTGCACAGCTACTCGGACGGTGCCGCGAGCGGCGGGCGCGGTCATCGTTACCCCAGGGTTCCGTTATTTCCACAAAGGGCGGGTTAGAGCGGAATCGCAGTCTACGCCGGACCGTTACCGTCATGAGATCTAATCCATTGTTTTCGGCCTGCACCGAACGGCAGCGGTCCAATGCACTGCCCGTCCGGACCGCTCATTGCAGCGCGCGGGCGGGCCGGGTCTCCCAGCTCGTCCATAGCGGCCGGTAACCCATCCGGTTCCAGAACGGCGCGGACAGCGGATTCAGCTGGCCGTGGTGCAGCAGCGTGACCGCCACTCCGGCCCGGTCCAGCTCGCGGTGCAGGACCGATACGAGCGCACCGCCGACACCTGACCCGCGCTCTTCGGGCCGCACGCACATGGTGGCCAGGTAGGCGACCGGAGCTTGGCCGGTACCCGGCGCTATCCAGTCGGCCCGGTCCGGAGGCTGCGCGATCAGCAGCCCGATCGCCTCCCCCTCTCGCTCGGCCACCCACGTCCACGGCTCGGAGTAGGCGAGCGTCTGCTCAGCCGCCTGCCGTTCGACCAGCTCGGCGTGCGGATGCAGCTGCACGCTGCCGAAATACTGGTCGTAGCGGATGACCTCCAGCGTCAGCGCGGTGACCGCAGCCACGTCGCCAGGACCGGCTGGCCTGATCAGGAAGTCGCCCGGTCGGCGCGCCTGATCGAGCACGTCCCGCCCGGCCGGTCGGGCCGCGATCACCGTCAGCGGCTGAAGGCCGTGACGCAACAGGGCGCGAATGCCGCCGACGTCCCGGCTCGGCCACCTGATCGCGGCCTGGCTGTCTTCGCCAGCAGTCACAGGGTCCGCCGCCAGATGCGCGCGCCAATGACCCAGGAGTTCATCCAGTGCCGCCTCGATGCCCGGCTCTTCTGGATCACCAGCCACCTGGGCGGTCAGCCAGAACTGAGCGGCCGCTCCCCACGCCAGGTCGGACGCATCCGCCGCCAGTTCAAGGTGCCGGCACGAGCCGACCGCCGCCGGCCGGCCGTTCGCCGCCGGCACGGTCAGTTCGACCCCGCAACTCGCAGCGGCAGGCAGTGTCGGGGCCGGCAGCAGCGGATCAATGCGCCGCCACCGCCGAGCAGCGGACGTCAGCACGTCCGCAGGAGCCAACTCCGCCACCCGGCCTCCTCAACGCGAGAAGGCCCGTCAGATCCCGGCAGCGGGATATGACGGGCCAGGTACTTATCCTCCGATAAAGATGTGGATATTGTAATACCAGCCCGGATCTGACACCGAGGTACCTGGATAGGTAGCGGAGAAACGGCAGGCCGAAGTCCAGGTGTTAGGTGGATCGTTCGCGGCCGCACTGTCAGCATCGCATGCCGCCTGGCTGCTGATCGGGCCTATGACATTGGTGGAGTAGTTCCCCTGCGGGACCGCGGCATTCGCCGTGCCGACTGGCATCATGCTCATACCCACGAGCCCAGCCGCGAGTACTAATGCATGCCATCGCTTACTAAGCATTCAGAATCCTTTCTTGTCCCCTTTTGAGCGCCGCAATCATGAATTGCGACCTCAGATTAACCGCCAGGCCCGAATAAGTCAACTATTTCAGGATTTACTATGCCTATCCTCTGAGCGAGGCGGGTGAGCGACCCGCTGAGCCTTGCTGCGGCATCGGCCGGTTCGCCTGCCGGCCCACGAGTCCGGCAAGCGCCGCAAGGTCAAAAGCTCACGCCATTTTTTCTCCATAAATTTTGCGGTGCCCTGCGCGTCGATTCCCGAGGCTGCACCCGGGTTCACGGGCTCTCGCACCCTTGACATCCTACTATCAGAGTGATATCACTTTGATAGGGCCCACACGGATCACGAAGAGCTAGCCGCGGTCGTGGTGTCATTAGGGGATGGACACCACCGCACGGGATCAACCTCAGATCCGGCCACCGAACACCGGCCAGCCGACCCCAGATCCAACTCCGGCGCTGCCGACTCAGAGCCGTGAAGACACCGACGCCGGCTGGGGTGAGTCGCCTGACCTGGACGACGCCGACGCCGAGCGCCTCATCCGCGAGCGGCCGCCGCACTGGGAATGAGCCGAGGTTCTGAACAATGGCGGAAGGCAGGTCAGCATGAGCGCTGACCAGGTCACGTGCGCGATAGCGGGCGCGGCCACACCCCCCGACCGCGCGCGTTCGCGGCCGAAGATGACGCCGGTGATCGCCCCGCCGACGGCCAGGACTGGGTTGGCGGCCGCAGCTGTGACAGCCGTATAAGTGAAGGCGGTGCTGGCGACCGGATACTCGCCGGCTGACTCCCAGAGCGCACCGCGAAAGTACAACTCCTCGGCCACGGCGTTGACGCTGGCCGTGAGCAGGACCGCCGGAGTCGTGCCCTCCTCGACATAGTGCAGCACGCTCGCGATGGAACGGTGCAGCACGGGATGATGGCGCGCGATTGCGGCCACCGCATAGAACAAGGAGAACGTCGCCGCCCCGGTCGCTGCCGAGCGGGCCACCTCGACGCAAGGCGACTTCCGGAAAGCGGGCCAGACCGGCACGGCGGTGGTCAGCAGGGCACTCGCCGTCCAGGTACCGGCCAGACCGGCCGTGAGCGCGTAGAAGCGGCGGGAGTCAGCCTTGGCCGACAGCGAAAGGCGAAGCAGGGTCGCTCCGCCGATGCCGGCCGCCGCCAGTACGCACCGCGCGGGACCTTTCGCCCCGATCCTCACCCGGCACCGCGGTCGCCATTGGGCCCGGGGCCGTCAGACTGCTGTTGGTCCCGTTCGACGAGGGCCTTCTTGACCGCGTCGTCGTACCCGGTGAGCGGGAAGGGAACCAGTTGCCTGATTGCCGGATCACGCACGACAACCTCGTTGGTCATCGAATCAATCAGGGAGCGGCCGGTTGCGGGGTCAACGTCTGTCACCAGCGTCAGCCAGAGCGAGGACAGCCAGGGCGTGAGCATCGGGACCGATACCACCGGCAGGGGCCGGCCGCGAATGGCAGCGACCCGCTTGAGCATGTCGCTGTAGCGCATGACCTCGGGGCCGCCCAGCTCGAACGTCCGTCCCGCTGTCTCCGGGCGGGCGACCACGCCGGCGAGATAGCGGACAACATCGTCGATCGCGATGGGCTGCGTCCTGGTGCTGACCCACTTCGGCGTGATCATGGCGGGAAGGTGGTCCACCAGCTGGCGGGTCAGCTCCCAGGACGTGCCTCCCGCGCCGACGATGATCCCGGCCCGCAGCACCGTGACCGGAACGCCGGCCTGCCCGAGCAGCCTTTCCACCTCCCGCCTGCTGCGCAGATGCTCAGACAGGACATCCCTGTCGTCGCCGAGGCCGCCCAGATAGATGATCCGCCGCACGCCGGCCTGGGCCGCCGCCGAGCCGAAGTCCTGGGCCGCGCGAGCATCCTTGCGGGCGAAATCCGACTCGCTGAGCGAATGCACCAGGTAACAGGCGACTTCACAGCCCTTCATCGCGGCCACGACCGTGTCCCGGTCACCGACATCGCCGAACACCGGCTCGCCGGCGCCCTGGTAGCGGTCCGGGTGCCGGGTCATCGCCACCACCTCGCGGCCCTCCGCGGCCAAGGCGACCGCGAGCCGACGACCGACAAACCCGGAAGCACCAGCAACAAGCACTCTCACTACCGATTCGCCCCCGATCCGCGCGCCTGCCCTCAGGCACCCCGTCCGCTACGCCGGAGGGCTAGACGTGCGCCCTACCCCACGCCGACCTGGGCAAACGACGCGTTGGCGGCTACCCGCGCCGGAACGCCTGCTCGGCAGCGGTAAAACAGTCCAGCGGCGCCCGCAGGATCCCGGCTCCGATCTGTCCTCCGTTCTTCCCGGCCAGCCCGCCGTCGATCACCGGGGTAGTGCCCGTCCGCGTCACCTTGAACACGTCGATTCCCACCGGCGTGCCGCGGAAGCCGAAGTACGGGATCAGGAAGTCCGGATGCTCGGCCACCGTGATGTCGTACATCAGCGAGTTCATCCGCACCATCTCCTGCGCCGACCCGCCCTGGTAGGCCTGCAGCCCGAACGCGGCCGCCTGGGCGAACCCGCCGAGCCCCACCGTCTCGGTGATGTGGCTCTCGCCGCCGATCCACTCCACGTCATCGTCGGTGAACCCGTCGAACAGCTTGCACGAGACCTCCGGCAGCGGCCCGAGGAACCACTCGTCCCCCAGCCCGCTGACCCGGATCGCGAAGTTCCGGCAGCTGATCGTCATCGCCGTGACCACGCTCGATCCCGGAACGTCCCTGGCCGCGTCCGCCATCGCCTTGGCCGCCGCCATCGACAGCCGCAGGAACGAGTAGTCGCTCGCGAACAGGAACGCGAGCGCCTCCAGCGCGGGCTTCTGACCCTGCCGGACCGCGTACTCGATGAAATGGGGAGTGAGTTCACGGGCAAACAGCGTCGTCGCGGCCGTGTTGCGGCTATGCAACTCGTCGCCCATCCGCAGCGCCCGCCCGATCAGCGGCTTGAGCGCGATCCCGCCCGATGCCCGGATCACCTCACCGAGCACAGGCGCCAGCCCGTCGCGCAGGAAGTCGAGCCCAGCCCGCACCTCGTCGTTGTAGGAGCCGTAGTTCAGCCGATGCCGCGACTCCCCTTCATAGAAGTTGCAGTACGCCCGGTTCCCGAGCGCGGTGTTCTCCACCACGAACACCGGCATCGACGCCGAGTAGATCCCCGCCACCGACCCGACACAGCCGTGATCATGCGTCGCCGCCAGCGTGATCCGGCCGTCGGCGAGCTTGGCGTCGGCATCGGCCGGGTCGCTGGCCAGCCCTTCGTACAGCGCGCCGTAGATGACCGCGTTGCGCTGCCCGCCGTAGTACTCGCCCCACGGCATCGGCGGGCCGGAGGTCAGGATCGTCGAACTGGTCATGCCGGGCACGACGGCCCCGGCCGGCTGCACGTCGATCAGCACCGGCTCGGCCCCGGTCATCCGCCCGACCGCCTGAGCGTTAGCCGACTCTCTCTCCATCTCAGTCACCGAAATTCACCCCATTCATTTGAGAAAATTTGCGGAGGCTCGCTGCCCACTAGCCGGAGGCGCGGCGCCGTCTGGACTGACGACTGAGGAGCGCCAGCGACGAAGGAGGAGGGAAGACGGTGCCTAAGAGCGCCGTAGGCCCTCGCCAAAGGGAGCGCAGCGACCGGAGGCGAAAGGCAAACACAGTCACCACAACCTCAAGTACTTGGTCTGCTCCCACTCGGTGACGACGGTGTTGTATTCCTGCCATTCGGCCCGCTTGTACTCGGCGTAGGAGTCGTGCAACTCAGCCCCGAGTACCCCCCGCACGAACTCGCTGCCTTCAAATGCGGCTATCGCCTCACCCAGCGTCCAGGGCAGCCGCCGTGTGCCCTGGGCCGCCAGTTCCTTCTCGCTGACCTTGTAGGTGTCGATGTTCACCGGGTCGCCCGGCTTGAGCTGGCGCTTGATCCCGTCCAGTCCGGCCGCGAGCACCAGCGCGGCGCCGAGGTAGAAGTTGACCGCGCTGTCGGCCGTCCTGACTTCAAGGCAGCGCCGGTTCATCGGCAGCCGGCACATCAGCGTCCGGTTGTTGTAGCCCCAGGCCTGGAAGACCGGCGCCCAGGAGATCTCCTGCATCAGCCCGCGCGGCATCAGCCGCTTGTAGGAGTTGACGGTCGGGGACAGCACGGCCATCAGCGCGTCGGCGTGGGCGAGCACGCCGCCGGTGAACAGGTAGGCGGTCTCGCCGTAGGCGACGTCGTGGGGCACATCGGCGAAACTGGTGCCCACCTGGCCGCCGTCGAACAGGTTTCGCCCCGTCTCGATGTCGGCCAGGCTGACGTTGAGGTGCGCGCCCGAGCCGAACGAGGTCTGGAACGGCTTGGGCATGAACGAGGCGAAGCAGCCGAGCGTGCGCGCCACGTGCTTGGCCATCAGCCGGAAAATCAGCATCCGGTCGGCCATCCGCAGCGCGTTGGTGTAGCCGAAGTCGAACTCGTACTGCCCGACCCCACCTTCATGGTCGAACGAGTACACGTCCCAGCCCAGCTCGTTGATGTAGCCGACCATCGGCTCGAGGAACCCGTCCGCCAGCACCGTCGTCTCCAGGTCATAACCCCTGGTCGGCTCGTTGTGCAGATCCTCGGCGACCCACGGCACGACGCCGGAGTCGGTGTCGCGCAACACGTAGAGCTCGGGCTCGACGCCCATGTTCATGACGAACCCGGCCTCGGCCGCCAGATCCATCTGGTTCTGCAGGATCCGCCGGAAATCGTGGGCGTACGGCTCGCCGTGGAAGTACAGGTTCGCGGGCGCGACCGCATACCGGCGATCCCACGGCAGCACGGTGACCTCGTCCAGGTCGGGGATGGACACGCACTCGTCCTCGTTCGGCCCGAGTTCACCCATGCCTTCGAGCGCCCCGACGGTGTACAGCTCCGAGCCCGCGGCGGCGTCGGCGAGGTGCGCGATCGGCACGCACTTGGCCTTCGGCACCCCGTGTACGTCGGTGTAGGCGCCGAAGAAAAACTTCACGCCCTCCCCGATCAGCCGTTGCCTAAGTTCATCCGTTTTCGCCACTACCGCTCCTTATCCGCTCACGGCCTGGTAGCCGAGCAACTTCCCGTCCCCGACGGTGACGAGCACTCCGCGGAGCACGCCCTCGCCGTACTCCGAGCCCACGTTGATGGCCGTCGTGCGGCCGATCTTGACCGAGCCGCCCGACTCGTGGATGTGGCCGTGCAGCGACAGCAGCGGCTGAACCTCCTCGATCGACTCGCGCACCGAAGTGGAGCCGACCGGAGCGGTAATGACGGCGCCAGCTGCGGTCTTCACCTTGAGGTCCTGGCCCAGCAGCGGAGCGGTGTCCAGGCGCGAGTTGTACGGGGGCACGTGGATGTTGAAGATCGCGGTCTGCGGGTTCTCGAGCCGGTCGGTCATCGCCCGCAGGTGCGCCTTGATCTGGTCCTCGGAGTACTCCCGGTGCGTGTCCCAGGGAGTGACGTTGGTGTAGCCGGTGCTCAGCATCTCCATGCCGGGCGCGATCTCGGTGATCTCGCCCTCGACGAAGACCACCCGGCCGTCGCCGTGACTGAGCAGGACCTCATCGACCGCGGCCGGGTCGTCGTTCCCGGGCGCGTTGTAGATGATCACCGGGCTGTCGGCGAGCTTGGTCTTGGCGTACTCGACCCAGCGCTGGACGGTCCGGCGCATCACCCGGTCAAAGAGCTGCTCGACCTGCGCCGGATGGTCGGCGTAGTGCCGGTACTCGTCGGGGTCCATCCGCTCGGTGTACAGGCCGCTGCTGGCCGCCTTGCGCTCGAACTCCTCCACGCTCGACTCATCGAGCCGCTCGGGCTGGCCGTGGAACTCGGCCTGGTATTTGCCGCCGCCGGCCCGGACGACCGGGACGACGATCTTGGCGCTGATGTCGCCGCCGAGCAGCAGCGTGTCGGCACCGTAGAACTTGGCCGCCGCGACGAACTTCTTGAAGCAGACCTCGGAGCCGTGCAAATCGGAGGCGAAGAAGATGGTGCGCTGGCCCTCAGTACGGGCCGGCCCTTTCTTGCGTCGTAGCGGGCTCATCAGTAGGTGGCCTCCTTCTCGTCCACGTCCTGCCACCACTGCTTGCGCTCGCCGACCTTGTCCCGCATCCGCCAGGCCAGGGATTTCGGCTCGGCGTCGATCGCGGCCAGCAACACCTCGACCCGCTCCGTCACGTGAGCGTGCCGCTCCCCGGTGAGCGAGGGGTTCCGGGGGGTCGTCCCCCCGGGCCGGCACAGCTCGGCGACTTTGCGCAGGTTCCTGGTGGCGGTGTGATGGAAGCCCCAGTCCTTGGCGAACAGGCCCGCGAGGTGCCGCGCATCGATTACCTCGGGATCGATGGCCGCGCTGCCAGCAACTGCCCCGATGTCGTGGGTGGCCAGGATCACGCCGAGGTCCATCACGTCGGTCGTGGTCAGCTCGACGATCTGCAGCTTGGCCAGCAGCAGCTCCTCGATCGGCAGCGTCACCTGGTGCAGGTGCAGCCGGGACTTGACCTCGACCGGGTGGCAGAAGTTCAGCCGCTCGACGAACACGTCCAGCTCGGCTCCGCCGTCCGGATGCCTGAAGCAGTACCTGGTCCCCTCCATCGCGATCAGCAGGTCGCGGTCGGTGACGTAGCCGAGCGATTCCAGGTACCGGCGCATCGGCTTGCGCTGCTTCTCCGGCACCAGCAGGTCAATGTCCTTGACGGGCCGGTCAAGGGCGTCCATCAGCGGCCCAGGCGCGGCGCAGTGCAGCCTGATCCCGGCCGAGCCGAGCACCCGGAGCGTGACCCCGGCCTCCCCCGCCCCGGCGACGATCGAGGCTGCCTGCGCCGTAATCCCATCCCAGGCCGTGCTGTTCGGTCCGGTGGTCATTCGATCGGGATCTGCTGGAAGGCCAGCGCGATGTTGATGCCGCGCCGCTTGCGGTACGCCTTGATCCACAGGTACCAGGCGGTGCCACCCGCCACGGCGGCGACCGTGATCCAGAACTCGACCGGCATCTTCGACGGCTTGAACAGCGGGCCGGCCGCGATCGGGTCCTCCCAGAGCAGCCAGATCATGACCGCCATGAACACCGCCGAGATCGCCCCGGCGACCGGCATGACCGGGAGGCCGGCCAGCTTGAAGTTCTTCGCGGGCGAGGATTCATAGAGCTGGCCCCGGCGCAGCGGGAACAC
This sequence comes from Streptosporangiaceae bacterium, assembly GCA_035606435.1. Lineage (GTDB taxonomy): Bacteria > Actinomycetota > Actinomycetes > Streptosporangiales > Streptosporangiaceae > Chersky-822. Next base: position 24,319 of record DATNFM010000200.1, read on the forward strand.
CACCGCGCCGACCATCACCGTGCCCCAGACGACCAGCAGCACCTCGATGAACGTGAGGAACGCGACCGCCTTGAACGCGATCAGCCACATGAACACGACCGCGCCGGCGGTGGACACCCCGATAGCGACGACCGGCGTGTGCAGGGTCTCGCTGACGAAGCCGAGCTTGTCCGGCGCGACCCGGTCGAACGACCAGGCGATCATGCTGCGGGTGGTGTAGGCCATCTCGGCCGGGATCCAGAACCAGATCCAGGCGGCGAAGGTGGCCAGGATGATCACCGACAGGAACACGTTGTGGCCGATGAGGCCGGCCAGCACCGCGAACCACGGCGCGGTCGCCGTCGTCTCCGCCGCGTTCCCGGTCAGGCTGTTGAACGCGACCGCGCCCTGGAACGTGCTGCCGAAGTCCTTGTTCGACAGCAGCGCGAACAGCGCGATCACGACGCCGGTCGCGATCACCGCGCCGAGCATTCCGAACAGCTGCGTCCGCCTGGCCTTCTTGACCTCGCCGCCGATGCCAACCGACTGGACCGCGCCGAGCAGTGGCAGCAGCGGCCAGATAATGAACTTCCAGCTCGCCGAGAAGCTCGTGCCGCCGGCCACGAAGCCCTTCTTCGTCGCCGACGCGATGACCTGCTGGTAGTGCAGCCCGGTGTAGGTCGTCAGGTTCGCGGAGAACGCGCTCCGGCTGCCGAACAGCATGACCGCCGCGATCACCACCAGGCCAGCCACCGCGACCACGAACAGAGCGCGCTGGAACGTGAAGTAGCGCCTGGTGCCGGAGGCGAGCAGCGCGCCGGCGATGACGATGATCAGCGAGCCGATCCAGAACACCCCGGCGGGCTTGGCGACGTCCTGCCCCCAGTGCAGCATCGTGTTGTTGAACGAGACCTGCCCGACCGTGGTGAAGAAGGACGACAGCCCGACCTGGACGATCAGCCCGGCCGCGAGCGCGGCGTAGTAGAGCAGGATGATCGTCTCGATCACCGACATCACGAAGGCGACGCCGGGGTTGATCGTGCGGGACAGGAACACGTACACCCCGCCAGAACGCGGGAAGACGACCGACCAGCAGTAGAAGGCGGCCGCGACGAAGATCATGCCGAGCGCGGCCAGCAGCGTGGAGATCCACGGCTGGGCGCCCGGGTACAGGCTCGGTCCGTAGAACTGGTTGTAGGCGATCGCGATGCCCACCGAGACCAGGCCGACGTTGAAGATGAAGACGTCGAGCGAGTTGCCGACCCTGACCAGGCCGGAAGCCTTGCGGGAGAAAACTCCCGGTGCCGCCGTGGTGCCCGATGCCACTGATTCAGCCACGTGCCCTCCGTGTTTGCTTTTCGCCTCCGGTCGCTGCACTCCCTTTGGCGAGGGCCTCCGGCGCCTTTAGGCACCGTCTTCCCTCCTCCTCCGTCGCTGGCGCTCCTCCGTCGTCAGTCCAGACGGCGCCGCGCCTCCGGCTTGTCGGCACGGTAAAACGGGCATGAATCGGATGTCAATGCAGATCTAGCGCTAAGAATCGAATGTCGGCTACATTGATGAGTGATGGAACGAAATTCGCACCAACAGCGAGACATCGTGAACAGACCGTCTGATGACATACTCGATGAGATCGACCGTCGGGTGATCAAGATCCTGCAGGTCGACGGCCGGCGTCCGAACACCGAGATCGCGAGGGAACTCAAGGTCTCGGAGACCACGATCCGCAAGCGGGTTGCGCAGCTGGTCTCGCGCGGCCTGATCAACATCGTGGCCGTGCCCACGCCGAGGGCAGCCGGGATGAACGTGTCGGCAATCATCGGCATCTCGGTGACGCTCCCGAAGCTCAGGGAGATCAGCGAGGAGCTCAAGCGCCAGCGCGAGGTCCGCTACGTCGGAATGTCTACCGGCCGCTACGACATCATCGTGGAGGCGTTCTTCTTCGACCAGCAGCACTTCCTGGATTTCATCTCCAGCCGGCTGAGCCGAATGGACGGCATCACCAGTCTGGAGACTTCGATGATCCTGGACATCGTCAAGTTCTCCTACGAATGGGAGATCTCCTGACCGCCGCCGACGCCGGTGACGCGGACCGAATTCCAGATGGCCACTAGGCACAGACCGCCTATGGCTGCCAGCGCGAACGGGATCGTTGCGGGCATGCCGGGCTCGGCGAAGAGTCCGATAATCACGGGCCAGAAGACTCCGCCAACCATGCAGGCGGACAACATGACGCCATTGGCGAATTGCGGGGAGGCAGCGGTCCGGCTGGTCATTGCGAGCATTGCCGGGAAGACGGGCGCCAGTCCGAAGCCCGCGAGTGCGTATCCGTACGGCGCGAGCCAGTGCAGCGATGCGGCACTTATGGCGGTGCTCGATACCAGCATCCCGCCGAAGGCGATGACAGACGCGGAGATCCTGGTGGTGAGGGGCGGGATGACGAGCCGCCCGACCAGCAAGCCAGCCCAGAAGCAGGCGGCGATCTGGGCGGCCGCGGTGACCGAATATCCGATCCAGACCAGGTGGGTGGATTGCCAGGCGCCGGTGCCGGTCTCCAGCCCGTCGTAGAGGAAGCCGATCGCAGCGAACGGCACCATGATCTTCAGCATGGCCAGGCCGGGCTGGCTGCGGCCGGTAGCTACGGGTGCGGATGCGCGGCGGGCGAGCGCGTGGCTGCAGCCCCGGGCCGGGAGGCAAGCGATGGCGAGCACACCGCAGACGGGGAAAAGCAGCCGCACGCCGAGATGTGCCGACAACCCGGTCAGGACCGGGCCGGCGACGGCTCCGGCGCTGTAGGCCGCGTTGATGAAGTTCAGCATGACGAGGTTTCGCCCGTCGGAGGCCTGGACGAAGGCGGTGTTGATGTACAGGGCCAGTCCGCCGAAACCAGCTCCGGCGGCCACCGCCGTGATCTGGAGGAACGTCCAGTTAGGCGCCAGCCCGATCCCCAGGCAGCCGGCCGCGAAGAAGCCGATCAGGGACATGATCGCTTTCGCCGGCGGGAGTTTCCTTTCGCCCAAGCCGCCGACGGTGATCGCGATCAGCGCGCCGAGCATGTAGAGGCTGACCAGCCGGCCCCCGCTCGAGGCTCCGGCGGGGTAAAGGACGCGGATCGCGGGCAGTGCCGCGCCGAGGGATGCCGTCGCCGCGCCGAGCAACACGAAGAGGGCCAGGGAAGATACCGTCGCACGTCGTGGCAGGCGCGCCGGAGCCGACGGAGGCCGGACGGCCCCGCCCTCCCCATCGGTCGCCACACCAGCACCAATCACCCCACCAGCGACCCCATCAGCGCCAGCCACCGCACCGGCAGGAGCGGGACACTCGGTGTCCGCCGGGTCGACGGGGCCTCCAATTTGGCGCATGGTCAGTGTTCCGGCCGGTCGGGGGCGCAGATGACCGAGATGCCCTGAGCCCGGTAGGTGGCCAGCACGGTTTCGTCGATGGCATCGGTGACCAGGTGGGTGAGTTCGCGGGCGGGTGCGACGAGGTACGGAGCCACGGTTCCCAGCTTGTCGGCGTCGGCCAGGCCGATGACCTGGGCGGAGACCTCGATCATCGCCCGCTTGACGTAGGCCTCCTCGCAGTCGGGGACGCTGAGACCAGCCTCTGGGTGCAGGCAGGAAACCCCGAGGACGCATACGTCCGGCCGCACGGAGCGGATCGCCTCGACCGCCGCCGAGCCCAGGGTCACCAGGCCGTCCTTATGCAGGCGGCCTCCGATCACCGACACCTCGATGTCAGGGTGCGCGGCCAGCGCAGCCGCTGCCGACGGGCTATTGGTGAGCACCGTCGCGCGCAAACCGGGCGGCAACTGCTCGGCTAGGCGCAGCGTCGTCGTCCCGCCGTCGAGCAGGATGACCTGACCGCTGCGCAGCAAGCTGGCGGCGGCGCGTGCGATCGCTGCCTTGGCGGCCGGCGCCTGCCGCAGCCGGGTCGCGTACTGGGCCGCGCCCGGCGAACGCGGCAGGGCGCCACCGTGCACCCGGCGGAGCAGCCCGGCGCCGTCCAGATCTTCAAGATCCCGCCGGATCGTGTCCGGTGAAACCGCCAGCGTCCCGCTCAGCTCGCTGGCCACGACCCGGCCTTGCTGCCGCAGGGCTTGCAGGATGCGTTCCCGCCGCTCGGTGACCAGCATGGGGCCAACATACGCCTAGATGCGGGTTCATGCTAGAAACGTGCGGTAAATTGCGGGTTACTACCGTATTAGCATCGACCAGCGTCATCTGGTGGCGTCCGCTACCCGAAGCCGCCCCCCGCGGCGGGCCAACGACGTTGCCGTGTCAGCGGTTCCGGGTCGGCGCTGTCGTCGGATGTGGGAGATGCGCGGGAGACCGGCCTCTGGAATGGGGGCGGAGAACCCGGGCAAATTTTTCTAGCTAAAGGGCAAGAGGTCGTGGTACGGGATTCGCTCCGGCCAGGGGATCCAGCTGGCGGCGCGTTCGGCGGTGATCATGCGGCCGACGGGGCTGGCTACGCAGAGCCCGTCGAGGTCCTCGCCGCCGGCCGCCCGCAGCGCCAGATCCGCGATCGTCGCGCCGATGCCGGGCGGGTCGATGTCCCAGGTGCCGCCGTGGATGCCCGCCTTGACCAGCTCGATCGCGGCCGGGGTGCCGTTGCGGGACACCATCTTGACCTCGCGGAGCCGACCGGCCTCGCGGAGCGCCTCGACCGCGCCGAGCAACGTCTCGTCGTTGAACGGCACGAGCCCGTCCAGGTGGTCGAAGTCGGCCAGCAGGTTGGCGGTCTTCTCCTTGCCGCCCGAGGCGACGTCGGTGGTGTTCTTGTACCTGGGGTCTTCCGGATCGTTGACGGTGACCAGCCCGGACGCGTCCAGCCCGTGCCTGATCCCGAGCAGCAGCTCGATGTCGTCGACGACGTCGGGGCCGCCGACCACGGCGACCCGCGCTCCGGGCGCCAGCAGCGAGGCCAGGTGCTCGGCCATGTAGACGCCGTGGTTGAAGTTCGGGTAGACCACGCTGGCATCGACCGCGAAGCGCGGCCGCTCAAGGCTGACCACGGGCACGCCCTTGCCCTTGGCGTAGCCGACGGCGTCGGCCGGGGTGTCCGGGTCGATCACCCAGATCACGATCGAGTCGAATCCCGAGTCGGCTCCGGCCCGGACCGCACGGTCGGCGTCTTCCCGCCAGTTCTCGCTGGCGAAGTCGGCGTAGGCGACGCGTAGTTCGGCACCGGCGGCCGCGACCGTGGCCTCGATGCCGTGGGAGATCGCGGTGACGGCCGCGTTGGCGCCGTAGGGCATGGGGCTGACGTACAGGACCCTGGTCACGCCTCGCCACCGATTTCCCAGAGCGTGGCTGGCAGCGCGCCGGACAGCACCTCACAGCCGGTCGCGGTCACCAGCACCTGCTGCTCGAACACGAAGATGCCGGCCAGCCCGCCCTGGGGGTGCGGCGGCGCCAGGATCGGCTCGATGCAGAGCACCATGTTCTCGCGGACCGCCACGTCGTCGTCCGGGTTCTCGTGCTCGGTGATGATCGGGCGTTCCCATAGTTCGAGGCCGATGCCGTGGCCGGCGATCGAGCCGACCGGGTCGGTCACGCCTTCGGCGGCGACGTAGCGGGACGCGGTCCTGATCAGCTCGGAGACTCTTACGCCGGGACGAAGCGAGTCGATCGTGGCCTGGGTCGCGCCGGCGGCGACCTCGGCGTAGCGGCGGTCTTCTGGCCTCAGCCGGCCGACGCCGATCAGCCGCAGGATGTCGCTCACGTAGCCGTCGCTGGCACCGCCGCCGTCGACGAACACGATGTCGCCCTCGGCGATCACGTTGTCCGAGGCGGGCGAGTCGACCAGCGGATAACGCTTGCGGCCGGAGACGCAGTTGACGAAAAGCGGCTTGGTGCCGGCCGTGGTGCCGTTGGCGTGCATGGCCGAGCCGATGACCGCGACGAGTTCCTTTTCCGTCATTCCGGCCCTGGCCGCCTGGAGGCCGGCCTGGTAGCCGGCCGTGGCCGCGCTCACCGATCTTCGTACGCGCTCGATTTCAGCCGGGCTCTTGATCATTCGAAGGGCCGAGAGCAGGCGGCTGGCGTCGCGGGGCGGGCCGCTCTGGGTGGTCACCTGGTCGGCGATCACCTTGGGTAGCGCCATGATGCTGGCCGGGCCTAGTTCGAACCCGACGTGGCCGTCCCTGGCGCCGGCTGCCTTCAGGTGACCCGCGACCTTTCCTGGCAGTTCTTCGACCTGGCGGTAGGTGTCGGCGGTTGGTGCCCAGGAGGTTCCGGCCGCGCAGCCGGCGTCGAATTCCGAGGTAATCAGGGCCGCCAGGCGCGGATCTCGCGCGGCTACGAACACCGTCGGCAGCCACCGGCCGACCGCCCAGATCACCGAGTTGTAGCCGGACAGGTAGCGGACCGGCTCCTCCTGGGTGAGCACGAGCCCGTCCAGGTCCTCTTGCTCCATGAGCGCGGCCAGGCGGGCGTAGCGGCGACGGTACTCGGCCAGCGGGAAGTCGGGCCAGACCGGGGGACGCTCGCCGAGATCGAGGCCATCCCCCTCGATCCCGGCGATCGCCTCCAGCGCGGAGTCGAAGTTCATGCGGCCCTCACTGGGGCTCCTGGGCGGCCGGCGCCGGCGGCTGTGTTGGTCCTGCTGTGCGAGTGACCGGCGGCAGGGACTGGGATTTGCCGCGCAGGCTGGCGAGCAGCCACCAGATCACCCCGACCACGATGATGCCGATACCGAGATCCTCGATGACCGGCAGCGGGCCCAGCTTCGGGTTGGTGACATCGCGGGGCCAGGCGGAATCGAGCAGGATGATGACCGTCCAGACCAGGCCGGCGACCGTCACCGGCAGACCCCACTTGCCCAGGTTGAACTTGGCCGGCTGCTGCGGCCAGCCCCGCAGCCTGCGCACCAGCTGGGCGGCGAGCACCAGGATGTACGGGATGATGATCAGCGCGGTGATCGCGGCGACGATCACCGGGATCCGCTTGATGAAGATCAGCGGCACCACCGACAACACGGCGGCGACGATGATCGCGCCGATCGGCTCGGACGTACGGCCGGACAGCTTGGTCAGGAAGCCGGCGCCGGGAAGCTGGTTGTTGCGCGCCATGCCGTAGATCATTCTCACGATCGTAGCCAGCGTGGCGACCGCGGTGCTGAACACCGCGATCAGGGCGGCGACCAGGAACAACTTGGTGAAGCCGGAGCCGAGCGCCTTGGTCAGCACGTCGGGGATCAGCGCCTCGTCCTTCATCGCCGGCCCCACGCCGGGGATCGCGAGCAGCAGCGCGAAGTCGAAGATGAACAGGATCAGCGCGGTGCCGCCGAGGCCCGCGATGATCGCCTGGCTCGGCTTGATCCGCGACTTCGTGGTCTCTTCCGCGAAGGCACCGGCGGTCTCGAAGCCGACGAGTTGCGTCACGACCAGCGCGATGATGACGAGGAACGGGAACAGGTAGCTGCCGGTGCCCTGCACCCCGCCCGTCTTGGTGAGCACGGACAGGCCCTGATGGGTGTGGAACAACAGCGCGATCGCCGCGCCGAGCAGCACGACCAGTTCGAGCACTACGCCGATGCTGTTGAGGATGGCGACCACCCGGACGTTGGTCGCCATCAAGACCGCGGCGAGCAGAATCGTGATGATCGAGATCACGGCAACGGTGGCGGTGGTCAGCGTGAGGCTGGTGAACAGGCTCGACAAGATCACGCTGACGACCTGGCCCACGGCCGGCATCACCAGCACGATCGCGACCAGGTAGAACAGGCCGGTCATCCAGCCCAGGAAATCACCGCCGAGCCGGCTCGCCCACTGGTAGATGCCGCCGGTCAGCGGGTAATGCGAGCTGAGCTCGGCCCAGGTCAGAGCCAGCAGCAGCTGCAGCGCGAAGATTATCGGGATCGCCCAGATAAACGCGGGACCGCCCAGCGCTACGGTCGCGCCGGTCAGGAGCAGCGCGCCGGTTGTAGGTCCCTGGAACGCTATCGCGAACAGCGAGCCGGTGAAGAAGCCGAGCGCGCGCTTGAACCTGGGCTCGACCCCGAGTTGCCGCAGGTATTCGGAGTCCTCCCGATCGGCGGCCGCGCTGCCGCCGTCCGGCGCTGGGCTGTGCTGCCCTGGTTCGGGGGTTCTTGACGCCGTGTCGCTCATCTGGTGCCCTCCAGCATCGCCAGACTTTGATCTTGCCCGGATGCTAAAGCGCCCAGTTCGCATCAAACAAGGTTAGACGGGCCTGACGATCATTAATCGTCGCAGCTAGGTCCGGCAGGTTCGAATATCGACGCGGCCAGCGGGCGCCGGAGTCACTGACTCAGCGAAGTCCGAGCCGGGCGCACCAACCCGGAACGCGCCAACCGGCGCGGCGAAGTCCGAGCCGGGTACACCAGCCCGGAACCCGCGCCCACCGGCGCGGCTTGATCTCCGGGACCCGGGCGAGGGCGGCACGATCTTCCTCACCATGACCGACGACGATCACGGCCACCTGCGTGATCGTCACGCACGCGCGCGTTTGCGGCATTTGCGGGCGTTTGCGTTCGGTCTGCGCGCGGCCCGTCGGCTTGCCGCGACCTGGCGCCACATGATCGGGGATCACTTACCATTCGTTGCGCCGACTTACCATTCGTTGAACTGGAATTTTATCGGATTTGGGGTAGTTTGCGACCGGCTAATGAATGGTAAGCTATCGCAATGAATGGTAAGTGGCCTCTAACGAATGGTAAGTGGCCTGGCGGGGGCTGAGCATTGAGCGGGCGCGGGGGCGTACGAGTCAAACTGCCGGTTATATTGCTGGTTTAACTGCATGGTCCAATTACTTTCGGCTGCCTACCAAAGATGGAGCCGCATTAGCGCGCCGTGCGGCACGGATTCTTAGCGGCCGGTTGATCGACCCTTCTGACCCGGCCAAAACCTACCCGGGACATCAGTTCAGGCTCAAGGGACATGCCGCAGCGGCTGGTCCCAGCGGTTCAGCACGCGTTGACGAGCCGAAGTACCTGCGCCAGTACGTCGTCGAGCGGCGACGTCGTCTGGATCTCGTGGTCTGCGATCCGGCGCAGTCGCGGTTCGATGGCGGCCAGGTCATCGAGCACCCTGGCCAGCTCGGCCGCTGATTTGCCATAAGGATTGGCCGTCCTCGAGGCCAGCCGTTCGATCAAGGTCTCGGCGGGGGCGCTCAGCAGAATGATCAGGTCGAATCGCGAATGGAAGAGGACCTGGTTTTCCTCGCAACCCGCGACGAACAACACGTCCACGTCTTCCGTGGCCAGCAGCCGGTCGATGGCATCTTCCCGCCACCGCTGACGCCCGTCCGGTAGCGGCTCGCACCAGCCGTCGTCAGTGTCGACCGCCTTGTAGCCGCGAGTAGCGAGCCCCTCGATGACGGCCGACTTCCCGGTCCCCGACATTCCCGTCAGCAGCACCCGCCTCATGCCAGCGAGCATACGGCCGCAGCAACTACGCCCTCCGTTACGAGGTCAGCTAGCTGACGACCGTGCCCAGCCCCCGGGCGGCACCCTCTGCGCCACGAAGGCAGGCCGTTCTCCGCCCATCCTCCTGATGACGCACGGCCTCCGGATGCCCGGCGCGGACATCCGGTCGTCGGTACCGAATTCTCTCGCCCGCGTCCAACTTTGACCTGGCCCGATCGACGGCCAACCCCGGATCTCCGGGCTGAGGGGCCGTTCGAGGGTCACTCTTCCCGGGTTAGGGATCACTTTTCCCGAGTTGCGCGCTCTTTTCCCGAGTTAGGGCAAAAATTTGCCCGGTTTAAGCCGATCTGGAAGTGCGTAACCCGGTAAAAGACGTCCAGACCCGGGAAAAGCCGGGGCCAGCGGCGCTAACCAGGACGGTGGCCTCCGTGGGACTCGGCGAGCGCGTCGGCGACTTTCGCGGCGTCGGCGTCGGCGACGTCCGGCGGGTACTCGGGGAGCAGGTCATCCCAGATGACCATCCACGATCCGTAGAGCTGGCCTTGTCCCTGCGGCCGGGCGAAGAACCAGACGTGCAGGTGCGCGCCGCCGTCGCCGATCCGGTACACGTGGGCCCGCGCGATGTGCGGCAGGGCCTCCACGTGGCGGGCAATGTGAGTCGTCAGCACGCCCAGTTCCGCCGCCAGGTCATCGGGCAGGTCGGCCAGGTCGTAGTGATCGCGCGGGTGGAGCATCAGAACCAACGGCACGCCGACGCCCGGTATGCGGGTCATTCGCCAGCGGTCATTGAGCCAGATCCCGTCGTCGCGACGCCGGCAGGAGTCACAATCCGACGGATCCTCGCCTTGCCGCGCCGGTGCAGGAAGAACAGGCGGGCGCAGCGGGGCGACCCGCAGGCCCTCCGGTTCGAATGGACTGATCTCCCAGCCCGTCATGCGCGCCGTCGGAAGCCTGCCGTCGGCGTCAGCGGCGGCGAGCGCGTGCCTATAGAACTCATCAGGTCGCAAGGCCATGACTACGAAGACTAGCCCGGCAGACCGGTTGATACGGACGCAGCAAGGCCGAGCCGGTTAGCTGACCGGCTCGGCCTCCACGCTGGTGATTGGCGGTGACTAGCCGTGCGACTTAAATCCGTACCGTCCGTCGCGCAGGCTGGAGAACTTGATCCGCCGGACCGGGGCCTGGCGGGCGCTGGCCGACTTGGTGCTGTCCTTGAAAGCGGACAGCATGATCTTCGCCTGGTTGTGCGGCGCGAAGCAGTCGGCCAGGAAGAAGGTGCCCGAGAGCGTCAGGGTGTTGCTCCCCGATGCCGCCGGCAGGCCGGCCTTGGCGTCGATGGCCTCGTCGATCGCGATGTTGGCTGAACCGCCCGGGCCGCAGCCGGTGGCGCCCGGTGCCGCGAAGCTGGAGTCGGTGGCCACGGCCTTGCTGATCTTGAGGACGCTGGTGTCCGGGTGGCTATGCGGGTTCGGGTCCATTTCCTGAGTCAGGTTGCCGTTGAGCGAGGGGTTGACCACGATCGGGTTGTCATCGGAGCCGACGAAGCAGTTCGGGCCGAGCAACGGGTTGATCAGGTGGAACTTGATCGGCTGGGTCCAGGTGACGAGCTGGAAGTTGGTGAGCGGGCCGGCGGACTCGGCCGAGGCGTAGAGCGGCTTGTTCTTGGGGCTGTTCGGGATCTCGCTGCACAGCTTCTGAACGGTCTTGTTGGTGCTCGGGCAGCCGAGCGCACCGTTCAGACCGCCCGGGATGTGCTGCGGGAAGGAGATCAGCTGATGGGCAAGTCCGTCCGGTGGCGGCAGGATCCCGCCGGTGAACTGGTTGTCCCCTGCGTTCGGCGGGTCCCAGATGCCGAACTGCACCTCCACCGGCACCTTGACCTTTGTGGTGGCTCTCACCTTGGTCGTGATGTTGCCAATCTTGATCTTGCCGCTGGTGACGACGCCCGCGACGCAACCAGTGACCTGGTTGGGCAATGACTCCTGCATCAGCGGATTGACGATCGGACAGTCAGTGAACGGCTTGTAGATGCCTTTCGGCAGCGGATAACCAGGCCCGCCGCTTGCCTGCGCGGTGTGATTCGCAGGCCGCGTCGGATGCGCGGCGTGCGCGGACGTTCCGGCGACGATCATCGCGGCCGTGAGAGCGCCGGACGCGCTCCACAGGACCGCGCGGCGAATCCGTTCGGTGGACACCTTCATTCACGCCTCCCTGTCAGGGCAGCGGCCTACCCGCTCCGGGTGCGAGGACGCCGTAGCAGGCACGGAAACCCTGATATCAAAAACACTGATGTTTCTCGCCTATCAGGACCGTAGTGCCAGGGTTCGGGCTCGTCAATATCCGGCTAACTGGTTGCTATCACACAATGAACCCAGATCAACGCCGCCTGGACACCAGAGAGCCTCCGCCCAGTGCGCTGGGCGGAGGCTCGCGCAGGACAGTCTCGGTTGAGGCTGCGTTTTCCGAACATGGCCGTAATCTGTTAGTTATGAGCGGAGGACAGCTTCCCGCCACCGTGGACCAGTGGCCAGGTCATGAGCTAGCCGAGCGAGCGGAGACTCCCGGCGGGCCCCGGCGTGGTCCTCATCAGCTGCCCAGCGGGCGGCACGGACTGCAGCCGACGTTCGTCGCCGCGAACCAGCGGGACCGCATCCTGGCCGCCGTCGGCCCGGCCGTGGCCGAGCTCGGTTACCTCGAGATGAGCGTCGAAGCGATCGTCGCGCGCGCCGGAGTCTCCCGGCGGACGTTCTACGAGCATTTCAAGAACAAGGAAGACGCCTTCCTGGCCGCCTACGACGCCGTGGTCCTGCTGCAGGCCAGGCAGATCCGGCGAGCGTACTTCGAGGAAACCACCGTGCGGAACCGGCTGCGCGCGGGCATCAGGGCGTACATGGACTTCACGGCCAGCGAGCCGGACCTCGCGCGGATGTGCATCGTCGAGGTGCTCGCCGCCGGGCCGCGCGCCATGGCCAAGCGGAACGAGGCGATGCGGATGTTCGCCGCGATCATCGAGGAAAACATCCACGAGCTGATCCCCGGCTGCCGGCGCGCCGCGCTGACCGCGGAGATGATAGTCGGCGGCATCCACCAAGTCGTGATGAGCCGCATCCTCCTCAACCGCATCGACGAACTGCCCGCGATGGCCGATGACCTGCTGGCCACGATCCTGATGCTCGATGCGGGCGCCGACAAGCTAGGCGTCTGATCGCCAGTTGCGGCCCCGGCCCCTGGCTCGCGAAACGGGCCGTTTTACTAAACAACGCGTTGGCGCCCCGATGTTCGCCGCGGTAAGCGAGACTGTCCCAGAATGCGTGGTGCCGGAGAATCACGGCCAGCCACCCTTATACTACTAAAGTAGTATAGATCTGACATAGCTATACTGGACACGCGTAAGCATAGTAGCGCGAAGGGGTGGGGCGCTGTTGGACACGATCCTGGACTACCTGGGCCACTGGGCTTCGGTCGATCCCGACAAGTGCTTCAGCGTCTTTCTTGATCGCAACGGCACGCCGCGCGAGACCCATACGTACCAGTCGTTCGAAGCCAGGACCCGCTTCCTCGCCGAGTACCTCCACGAAGAGACGACTCTCAAGCGCGGCGATCGCGCCGCCCTGGTGTATTCGCCCGGCCTGGAGATGATCGCGGCGCTGGTCGCCTGCGCCCGCATCGGCGTGCTCCCGGTGCCCGTTCCCCCGGCCGCGTCGACGACGAGCGGCGGAGCCTCTCGCCTGCGGTCGGTGATGCAGGACAGCGGGGCAACGCTGGCGCTGACGGACTCATCGTTCGAGTCAGGGCTCCCTGACCAGGTGTCCATGCTGGCTACGGATCACCTGCAGGGCACCGCTCGCGGGGGCGTGGCCGACGACCCGATCCAGACCCTCTTCTTGCAGTACACCTCCGGCTCGACCGGTACCCCCAAAGGCGTCGTAGTCTCGCACCAGAACGTCATCCACAACTGCGGCGCCTTTATCGATCACCAGGCGACCGGGGTTTCGTGGCTCCCGCAGTTTCACGACCTGGGCCTGATCGGGTATTACCTTTTCCAGATCGTCTCGGG
>DATNFM010000201.1:0-9234 GCA_035606435.1 Streptosporangiaceae bacterium
CATCCACAGCACCTGCACTCCCAGCGGCACGACGAACCACCGCGCCAAGCTCATCGCCCGACGGCGGTCAGCCGGATCGGCAAACTGCCGCCACGACCTGAACTCCCAGACCAGAAGCGTGATCGTGGCCGTTACGACGAGCGCCCGAGCGGGAAACTGAAGCGGGTTCGAGGCCTTGGCCGAATCGGTCATCATAATGATCGCGAAGATCAAGGTATTGGCGGCGATCAGCCGAATCCGCTGCCACTCGGCGGGCCGGTCTTCCGGCTTAACCCGCTCATCCCGACTGTGCCGGCCCCGAGGCCGGTCCCGATCCTGGGTCAGCCCGAACGCCATGCTCCCGACCAGCGCCGCTCCCAGGCCGAAGAGAATCCAGCCCCAGGCGTAGATCGACACATCCGCACCTCACCGCAGCGGCAATGCTGCGTTGCCCCAGTCGTCGGAGATGACCGCAGTTCACTCTATGCCCGCCACCAGATCCGCCCAACCCGCAAAACCGGCCCAACCCGCCGAACCAACCCATCCCGGCAAATGGCTGAGCCCGGCCTAGCGAACGCCAGACCGGGCTCAGAACCGGAAGATCAAGGACCCAGCAGGCTCAGTAACCGCAGTTGTTCGAGCCGCAGCTGAACTTGTGGACGGTGATCGGCTTGCCGTTAAAGGTGATCAGCGAGGCAGCCGAGGTCGCCAGCACGTTGCCGGCCGCGTCGAGCGGCTGCACGGCGAAATACGGCCCCCTCTCCCGAACGACCAGCGCGGTCTCGAATCCCGACCACGGTCCGCTGGCGACCTCCGACAGCGAATTGCGGTCAGATCCGGCCAGCACCTTCCACGACCTGACTTCGGTCGAGCCGTTCCAACTGGCGAAGACGGTGGTGCCGCCGCTCTTGCGGGCCCAGGCCGCGACCGCGGGCGGCTCGGTTGGCTTGCCGACCCAGTCGCCGAGGAAGGCCCGGTAGGTCGGGTGACCTCTGGTCATGAGACCGTCGGCCACCATCTTGCCGTTGGAGTCGAACGCGGAGAAGTACGGGTTAGTGCCCCAGCCGACGAACACGCTGCCATCCGGCAGCAACTGGCAGCTTCCCATCGCGTAGGACAGCACGACCGCGCCCTCGTGGATGCATTCCTGCCGGAGCGACACGTGCTTGTTGGCCTCGTCGAAGTTCAGCACCAGCGCACGCGAGTGCTTCTCCATAACCGGCTGCGCCCCGTTGTCGAACAGGGACATCGTGTCCGTCCCGTGCATCCGGACGTGATGCTGGAAGAAGAACTGCGTCCCTGGGCCTCGGGTGAAGTCGGACTTCTTCCCGCCCAGCCGCCACACGATCTCGCCGGTCTTCCGGCTGACCTTGTAGACCGTCCAGGTGTTGCGGGAGGAGATCAGCAGGTCACCGTCGGGGTGCTCGGCGACCGAGTTGATGTGGAAGTAGTTGAACGGGTCATCGGTCGATCCGCCCGCGAACGGCTGGTGGGTCTCGGTGACCGGCACGTGCTTGAAGCTGTCCCACTCGAACAGCACCTTCCCGGTCGCGATGTCGATTTCCTGCGCGACGCCGCACAGCACCCAGCCGTCGGCCGGACCGCCAAAGCTGGTGAGATCGACCTTGGCCCGCCGGTAGGCGCTGATCAGCGCGGTGCCGCGCGGGGTGACATTGAACTCATGCAGGTCGGCGTTCAGGCCGTTCGCGGCGCGGACGGTGTGCAGGATCTCGTAGTTCGAGTTCGCCATCACGGCGACGCCCTGTCCGTAGCCGGCTGCCCGGATCCGGCCCTCCCACCAGGTGATCATCGGTTCGCCCTGGTACTCTTGGACGTTGAAGTCCATCCGGCTGGCGTCGGTGTCGGGCGAGAACCAGACCATCTGGCCGTCCCGGTTCATGATCATGCAGCCGCCCTGGCCGAGAGCGCCGACGCCGGTCGCCAGGAAGATGAACTCTGGTCCAGGCGGCAGCTTGCCCGTCAGCTGGATCCGCGGCGGCGCCAGGTCGGGCCTGGAGAAGTAAGTCCGGATCCCGTGGGTCACCGTGTTGTCGGAGACCAGCTTCGCGGTGACGTCCTTCGTCGAGCAGCCGGCCAGGCCGAAGCCAGCCACGCCGAGGGCCGCTGCGCCAGCCCCTTTGAACAACTGGCGCCTAGACCAGGCCTCTGCCATTGGATCCGTACTCCTTCTTCTTAAGACCTTAAAATCAAGATCTTTTTGGGCTATGAAATTTTGACGGTCTTGGATGTCGAGAGAGACTGACCCTTGGCGTCCCGGGCTCGAACCGCGAAGAACGGGCCGGTGTTGCTGATCTCGATGGCGGTCTCGAAGCCACTGCGCCGGGCGGTGGCGACCGGCTTGAGCTTGGACCGGCTCTTCCCGGCCAGGATTACCCAGGAATGCACGTTCGCAGCGCCGTTCCAGCTCACGTAGACCAGGGCTTTGCCGTTCTTGTGGTGCACAGCCACGTCCGGCGGACTGGTCGGATGGCCCTCCCAGTCGTAGGTGAAGATCCGGTACGACGCGTTTCCGTGGCCCTGGGTCCCGGCCACGATCACGTCGCCGTTGGCGTGGTACTCGTTGAAGAACGGGTTCGTACCCCAACCGACGAACATCCGGCCGTCCGGCAGCAACTGCGCGTTGCCCATCGCTGCCGACGACACCTTCAGGTGCGGGTGGAAGTACTGATGGCGCAGCGTGACGTGCATCTTATGGAAGTCCACGTCCAGCACAATGGCCCTGGACTGCCGCTCCTTAGCCGGAGCCGCGCCGTTGTCGAACACGCTGAGCACATCGCCGTTGCCATGCCACCGGACGTGGTGCTGCCAGTAGTACTTGACGCCCGGCCCGAAGGTGAAGTCCGACTTCTTGCCGCCCATCCGCCAGACGATCTTGCCGGTGCGCCGGTGCACCATGTAGATCGTCCAGGTGTTGCGCGAGGAGATCAACACGTGCTCGCCATCGGGAGTGACCACCAGCGAGTTGATGTGGAAGTAGTCCCACGGGTTGCTGGGCACGCCGCCGGCGAACACCTGGTTGCTCTCGGTGATCGGCACATGGCCGTGGTCGAGGCTGTCCCACTCGTGCAGCAACTTGCCGGACGCGATGTCGATCTCCTGGTACATGCCGGAGACCAGGACGCCGTGCTTCGGGCCGCCGACCTTGCGCAGATCGACGCCTGTGTGCGTCCTGAAGATCGTAACCAGCGCGGTGTTCTGCGGGGTGATGTTGAACTCGTGGTGATCGAGCTTCACGTCCTTGCCGTGCGCGTGGATCGTGTGCAGCCGACGGTAGGACGAGTCGGCCAGCACCGCCACGCCCTGGCCCCACCCGTGGGTCTCTACGCCTTCCCACCAGGTGAGGTGCGGTTCGCCCTTGTACATCTGCATGTTGAATTCGATCCGGTGTGCTGCGGGCGAGTCCCGTTCCATCCACACCAGATCACCGCGCGCATCGAGGATCATCGAGCCGCCGAAACCCGGACCTGAATACGGCGCGGTCATGAAGATGTTGCTCGCGTACGACCCCTGCGCCTTCCGCGACACCTTGATGACCGGAGGGTGCAGGTCGGGCCGGGTGATGAATTGGTGGTAGCCACCACGCTCGAAGCGGTCGGGGACGATCTGCCCGACCGGCAGCCCTCCCGACTCCGAGGTGTCAGCCGCCTGGGAACCCGAGCATCCGCCGACGATTCCGAGCCCGGCCAGGCCGACGGCCGCACCGCCAGCCTGGCCAAACAGCCGCCGCCTGGTTACCTCACCAGTCACTGCTAGTTCTCCTTACGCGATCTGGCGTCATCTGCCCTTAATTGAAAGGCGCAGAGGTCCCGATCACGTGGCCGTCTGAGTCCAGCGCCTGGACCTGGAATACCTGGTAGTGGCCAGTCACGCCGATCGCGGTCTCGAACCCGGTCAGGTTCTGGTTCTGGACCACGTTCAGATCGGATTGCGTCGAGCCGGCGAGTACTCGCCAGCTCGCGACCTGCGTTGCGCCGTTCCAGCTTGCGTACACCGTCGTCTTACCGCCGCTACGGCGAATCGCGCCGCTTGGCTTGGTCAGCGGTAGACCGATCCATTTCTGGACCGCGATTGCACGGTAGCTCAAGTCAGGTGATGGCAGCAGGCCATCGATGAGGATCTGTCCCGACTTGCTGAATTCGGTGAACCGGGGTTGGCTGCCCCAGCCCACGAACACGTTACCGCCAGGGAGATACTGCGCACTTCCCATGTACGCGGCGTCATCGCCATCGTGGCTGTACTGAGAGACGAGGCTGGCGGTGCGGTTGGCCTGGTCGAGCTTGAGCAACTCCCCGCGGGACGGCCCGTCGGCGGCCAGGTAGGTCCCGCCACCGGTGAGCTGGCAGCAGTGGTCATCAAACAGGCTGACCTCATCGGAGTGCGGCAAGAACGTCACGTCGTGCTGCCATTCGAACTTGGCGTCGTCGTCGACCTTGAACGTGGAGTGCTTGCCGCCCAGGATCCACAAGACCTTGCCGGTCGCCTCGTCCACGTCATAGGTGGCCCAGGTGTTCCGCATCGAGACGACGAACGTGCCATCGCCGTTCAGGCTGATCGAGTTGACGTGGTACACGTCCCACGGGAATCCGTTGGCCGGCGGCAGCGCGTGGGTGTCGGTCGGCGGAATGTGGTCGAGGGCGTCCCAGGTTCTGATCAGCTTGCCGGTCTTCAGGTTGTATTCCTGAACCGCGGAGTCGGCGATCGCGCCGTCGGCGACGCCACCGTACTTGCCGAGGTTCATCGGGATGTCCTTGTTCGCCGTCACCCAGGCGTGGTCACCGTCGATCATCATCGTGTGCAGCGTCAGGATCCAGCCGTCGGCGCCGTGCAGCGTCGCGATGGTCTGGTAGTGCCTGTTCACCACGAAGTACTCACCGGCCGTGGTATCGCCATCCTTGGTGACCTCGCCCTGCCACCAGGTCAGCACCGGCTGGCCGTGGTAGGTCTGCTCGGCCAGGTCGGAGGCGACAAGATTCACCGGCACCGGCCGGAACCAGACCGGCTGCAGGGCGTTGTTCAGGATCAGCGGCCCGCTCTGTCCCTTGATCTGGCCCTTGCTCAGGTCGTAGAAGTTGGCCATGAAGATATAGCCGGGCGGCGTCGCGTCCGGCTCGGTAACCGTCGGGGACTCCGATTTGATCACCGGCGGATGCAGGCTCGGGGCCGAGACGTAACTGTAGGTGTCCTTGAGGCTGAAGGCGCCGAGGGGCGCGCCAGGAGCCCCGGCGAAGATGAAGTCGACAACGAAGAACGCGACGATCACGGCGAGCACCACGACCGGCATCTGCAGCCAGAACCTACGGCGCGGCCTGGCCGCAGACGCGGCTGCGGCTGCTGGAGCTGCCGGTGCCGCCGGTCCGGCCGATGCGGCTGGCGCGCTCGGAGCCGCCTGCGCCGGAGCCGGGCCAGCGGCGGCTGGTGCCGCGGTGGCAGCGGGCGCAGCCCCAGCCGACGTGGCGGCCGCAGCGGCCCGATGCCGCAGGCCGAGGAAGGCGATGGTGGCGGCGACCAGGACCAGGCCAACCATGATGAAGTAGGCGATCCTGAATCCGTAGGTAAGCGAGTCCGGTATTGGCCGGTTGGCGCCGATCTGACCGCTGGTCAGGCTCGTAGCGATCGAGATCAGCAGCGCGATACCGATCGCACCGCCGATCTGCCGGGAGGTGTTCACCATTCCGGAGGCAAGCCCGGCCTGCTGCGGCGTAGCACCCTGGGTGGCGGCGATCGTGGACGGCACGATCGACAGCGCGATGCCGGACGCTACGAGAATGCCAGGGAAGATCACGAACCCGAGCGCGCTGCCGGTCGGCTGGATCCTGGTCAGCAGCAAGATACCGGTGGCCATCATCAGCAGGCCGCTGGTGAGGACGGTGCGCACCCCGAACAGTCCGACCAGCTTGCCGGCCCGCTGAGCGACCAGGAAGATCGCGAGCGTCATCGGGAAGAAGGCAAGGCCGGCGACTAGCGGCGACAGGCCAAGCACCTCCTGCATGTACAGCGAGCTGACGAACCACATCGGGAACAGCGCGGCGCTGAACGTCAGCACGATCAGGTTGGCCGTCTGCAGCGACTTGGTGATCGACTTCAGCGGCACCAGCGGCGCCTGCGCCCATCTGGTCTCGATCACCACGAACAAGCCGAGCACGGCAAAGCCACCGATGATGGGTCCGACGGTGAGCGGAGAAAGCCAGCCGAAGTCGCCGCCGTTCACGAAGCCATACGCCAGGATCAGTTGTCCGGCGGTGAGCGAGAACGCGCCCTTCAGGTCAAACTTGGTGCGCTCGAGTACCCCGCCGTCGACCACGACGAAGTAGGCCACGGCCGCGGCCGCGAGGCCGATCGGCGGGTTGATCAGCAGTACCCAGCGCCAGCCGAGCTCCTGGGTGATGACCCCGCCGAAGACGGCGCCGGCGGCACCGCCGGCACCGTTCATCGCGCTCCACAGGCCAATGGCGCGGTGCCGGCCCGGCCCGGGCGGGAACGCGGCGGTAATGGCCGCCAGCGAGGAGGCGGCCATCAGCGCGCCGGCCAGGCCCTGCACGGCCCGGGCCCCGATCAGCATCGAGGGATTCAGGGCCGCGCCGCCGGCTAGCGATGCCAGCGCGAACAAGGTGAGCGCGCCGACCAGACTGCGTCGCCGCCCGAAGCGGTCGCTGGCCCGGCCGGCGAGCATCAGGAAACCAGCGAACAGGATCGCGTAAGCGTCGACCACCCACTGCAGGTCGACCGCCGAGATGTTGAGGTCACTCTGCATCGACGGCAGCGCCACGTTCACGATGGTCAGGTCAAGGATGACCATGAACTGCGCGACGCAGCAGACGATGAGAAGCCACTTCTGGCGCGAACTGAAATTTGTCCCGGCGGCCGGTGCCTTGGCAGGCGTCGGCGACGGCAACTTCGTTGCCGTCGCCTGATCGGCCTCCCGCATTACGCGGAAACTCATTGCTATACGTTCGCCTTCTGCTTAGCCACGTAGTCGCCGACGACTGCCAGCGCGGCGTCCACGATTCGGTCGCTGAACCCGGCCGCGTCGTTCACCTTCGGCAGCGGCGCCTGCGGCACCGGCACCTCAAGGAACTCGCACAGCGGCTCCCAGCCATCCGCAGGCTGCCAAACAAGCAAGCGCTCGGCTGGAACTGTCCGCTTGACCTCTTCGTTGTAGTGCTCGAAGGCCCTGGCCAGCTCGGCCTGGTCGGGAGTGCCGATGCCAGAGGGGAGCAGCCCGCTCTTCTCCCACATCGCGGTGATGAGTGCCATGTAGTCGGCCCAGCCCTGGTCGACCCGAATACGGGCAGAGGAGAGGTCGTGCATCAGGCTGTCGCCGTAGACGACTTCCCAGATGGTGTTCGTCATGCTCTTGGCCCAGGCTTCGGCCGGGCGCACGCTGAGCAGCACCTTGGCGTCCGGGTACCGGTCGATCAGCTCGGTGTAGAAGAACGAGCCCGGCCAGTCCACGGTCGACTGGTGGCCCTCGAAGATCTTGTCCCAGTCCGCGTCGCCCTCGAAGGCACCGATCCACTGCGGGGTGAGGCTTAGGTCACCAAGGACATTGACCATGTGGTAGCACGGCCCGTAGCCCACCATCTCCAGAGCGATCTTCTGGGTGAGCGTCGCCGTGCGGGGCAAACCTGCGCCGATTAGCTTCATAAAGAGTTCTCCGTTCCGTTCAGATGTCCGAGCATGACGCAATCACCCGACTCCGACCGCCGGAATAGCTCCGGGTTTGCTGACAAAAAGCTTAAAGATCAGCGAGAAAGCTGGGAGTTTACCTAGAACGATGGCTCTAGCCGAGCGGTTCCCCTAGGATGCCCACCTTCGCGTCCAGACCGCCAATCAGATGGCTTGGCCCGGCTCCCTCCAGCACTCTTACCCGCTTCTACCCGCTTCCATAATTGTCTACGCGTCAAGCCGGCTTTTGTGACGGCGCGTGCAACAGCCGCCACGCTCGATGAGCGTAGCCGCTTCACCGGGGTAGTGGCCAAACGCGCGGTATAGCTTGCGGAATAACCCGATCAGGACCACCCGGCAAACTCCGCAATCTAGACATTCGCTATTTAGCCTAATGTCGCTCTGCTAAGACGGGATTCCAGTTGACCGAGGTTGGGCTAAATGCTGCACGGCGGCCACGCGTTGGATAGCATGCGATCCCAAACCACCCACGTACGATTGGATCATCGCCATGACCGAGGCGCTGATTGTCGGGGCCGGAATCACCGGCCTGGCCACCGCGACCGTCCTGTCGCGGCAAGGCATCGAAGTCGACCTCGTCGAGCGGCAGCCCGAGGTCAAGGCGCTCGGTAGCGGCATCACGCTGATCGGCGCGGCGCTGCGGGCGCTGAACAGCTTTGGCCTGTACGAGGAATGCGTCGCCAATAGTTACCCCGTGACCGACATGGAAACCTACGCCGTCGACGGCACGCTGGCGCACAAGCACCCGCTGCCCTCGCCGATGGGCACCGGCGAGCCGGGCATGATCGGAATGATGCGCCCGGTCTTGCACAGGATTCTTCTTGACCATGCGGCCAAGGAGGGCATCAAGGTACGGACTGCCACCTCGCCGACGCACATCGACCAGCAGGACGGCGGAGCGACGGTCACGTTCAGCACCGGCGAGCGCCGCGACTACGACCTGGTGATCGGCGCCGACGGCCTGCATTCCACGGTGCGGGACCTCGTCCTTGGCCCGGTACGCCCTGACTTCCGGGGGCAGGGGATTTTCCGCGTGATCCTGCCACGGCCTGCCGAGGTCACCGCCCACGCTCAGTTCCAGCCCGCCGGCGATGTCGCCATCGGAATGCAGCCGCTCTCGGCCGACAAGGTGTACCTGTACTGCCTGTTCCCGGTCGACGAGGCTTTCCGTCCGAGCGAGGCCGAAATCGTTGACCTGACCAGAACGAAACTCGAACCCTTCGGCGGCGTGGCCGCGAAACTCCGCGAGAACGTCCGCGAGCCAGGCCAGATTAACTACACCTTCTTCGAAACCATGGTTGCCCCAGACCCGTGGTACCGGGGCCGGGCGATCGTGATCGGTGATGCCGCGCACGCCACGACGCCCCACCTGGCGGCCGGGGGCGCGATGTGCCTGGAGGACGCCGTCGCGCTTGGCGAGGAGCTGGCCACCGCGCCCACGATCGACGACGGGCTGCGGACTTTCTGCAAGCGCCGCTATGACCGGTGCAAGTTCGTGGTCGAGACCGCGGCCCAGCTCAGCTTCTGGCAGATCCATCCAGGCACGCC
>DATNFM010000202.1:0-11025 GCA_035606435.1 Streptosporangiaceae bacterium
GTGATCGTCTTGCCGGCGGCGCTGAGCGGGCTGGTCGTCTGCTGCCAGCCCGGACTGGTCGCGGTGCGCTGGACCAGCTGCGTCGTGCCGTCGCCGTAGGTCACCTTGACGTAGGGGAGCGGGCCGGTCACGGTCTTGGACGTGAACGCCAGGGTCGGGGTGCCGACGGGCACCTTGATCCTGGTGTTGTACAGCGCGACCTCACCGGATCCGCGTCCGGTCAGCAGGAGGGCGGAGCCGCCGTTGTAGGCATCGCCGTTGGACGCGGTCGCGTAGACCGGGCTGGCGACCAGGTTGCCCTGGACGGCGCACGACCAGGTCGGCGCGATGTCCTGGGCCGACAGGTTGTTCCACTGCTCGGCCGACGCCAGTTGGCCGTCGATCGCGTAGAGGTCGCCCTCGCCCTGGTTGAAGTTCGTGACGAACGGGAGCGTGCCGATCACCGAGCGCGGCGTGACCAGCGACGACACCGCGTTGTCCGGGCCCGAGCGGGTGCAAGCCGGGCCTTCATACCTTGCTCTGGCGCCGACCCACAGGGCGTCGTCGGCGGCGTGGACCAGCGTGCGGCTCGCGGGACCGACCGCGACGTCGCCGGGCTGCGGGTCGGGCAGATTGCCGAAGTACGTCCACTCGGGCGCGAACAGGCCGGTCGAGGTGTAGTACGCGGGCGAGCCCGGCGGTGAGGACTGGATGGTCCGCTGGTTGCGGAACAGTTGCTGGCTGTCGACGCACTCCTGGGACGTGCCCGGGTTGCCGTTCCAGAGCTGAGTCGGCGTCACTCGCTGACCTTGCGGGCAGCTGGTCTTGTACGTGTCCGAGTACACGTAGCTGGACCAGTAGGCGTCCAGGTGCCGCGCGGCCAGGCCTGCGGCCTGCAGGTTCTGGTAGGTCTGCTGCGGAAAGTTCGGCGGCGGCGCGCTCGGGGAGTAGTCGGCCTGCCAGTCGGCCCCGGCCGCGAAGTACGGCAGCAGGCCGGCGGGCTGAAGGGCCGACTCGCCCGCGAGGTAGACGGCGACGCGCAGTGGCTTGCCATCGGGCAAGGTCAGCCCGGCCAGCTGCTTGACCGCTGCCAGCACCCCGGGAGCAGGCTGGAATCCTCGCTCCATGTCGATGACCCAGCCGTCGAAGCCGTAGTCGACCGCGTACTGATACAGCAGCTTGACGGTGGAGGGGTAGTTCCTCAGGGTGAAGAGCTTCGGCGCCTGGGTCTCGCAGATGTCGCAGTCGCCAGTGACCGTTCCAAGGACGGGGATGCCGTTGCGGTGCGCGGCGTTGACCCACTGAGTCGGCGGCACGGACACGGTGTCGTGCAGGTAGTAATAGAGCGCGTCGACGTACTGCCAGTGACCGAAGTTGAGAACGTTGCCGGTCGGCACGCCTCCCACCAGCCCGCTGCGGCCTTGCGCGAACCCGTCCGACACTTCCCAGAACGCGCGCGGCCCGTTATCGAGCCCGACCAGCATCGACGGCCCGCCCGGCGCGGGACCGATGACTCGCGGTGCCAGCGGCACGGTGGCGACCTGACCCGTCTGCGGGTTCGGCGAGGAATTCAGGAAGTCGTTCGCGTAGTAGAAGCACTGATAACTCCCGCAGTTGCCGGCCGGGCCGGCGACGTTCGCGGTAAGTGGCGCGGCCTGCGACAAGGCAGGCACCGCCAGCGAAGAAAGCATGACCGAGACGCCTGCAAGGCCAGCAAAGGCGAGCTTGCGCTCAACGCGCATGACGAATTCCCCGAATCTGATTCGCCCGGCAACATCCGGGCAATTTCCCGTGGCCCCCGCGCCCAGCCCCGACTGGGCCTTGCCGCTCGGCATCGTATTAGCAGCAGTCCGTAATCAAAACTCGACAGGCCGTAAGTATTTCCGCCGCGAGATCGCACTTGTCATTCGTTGGGCGCGACTTATCATCCTTTGCGCCAATGTCCGACCCGGTGAATCTGCATATTCACCCGGAAAAAACCCGGTGAATCTGCAAACTCACCCGGAATTGAAGATCGTCGTCAGAGACTATTGGTGGGGGAGACTCGGGTTTCGCCTCGGCCTGCTGGGGTGTTCTTGTGGGACTGGCTGTCGCGGAGGGTGTCTAGCCGTCCGCCGACGGTCCAGTAGCGCTGGCCGGCTACCAGGAGTTCTTCGGCCGGGAACTTGGTGATGACTTCGCAGCCGTCGGCGGTGACTACCAGTTCTTCCTCGATCCTGGCCGCTGACCAGCCGTCGCTGGCGGGCCAGTAGGTCTCCAGGGCGAAGACCATTCCCTCTTCCAGCGTCTCTGGGTGGTCCAGCGAGACCAGGCGGCTGAAGATCGGCTTTTCCCAGATTGACAGGCCGACGCCGTGACCGTACTGCAGCGCGAACGCGGCCATCTCATCGGAGAACCCGAACTCCTCCGCGCGCGGCCAGACCGAGACGATGTCGGCGGTGGTCGCTCCCGGCTTGACGAGCGAGATCGATTCGTCCATGTACTCGCGGCAGCGAACGTACGCGTCGCGCTGGGCGAGCGAGGCGCTGCCGACCGCGAAGGTGCGGTAGTAGCAGGTCCGGTAGCCCAGATAGGAGTGCAGGATGTCGAAGAACGCCGGATCGCCTGGACGCATCAGGCGGTCGGAGTAGACGTGCGGGTGGGGCGAGCAGCGTTCGCCCGAGATCGCGTTCACGCCTTCGACGTATTCGCTGCCGAGGTCGTAGAGGACCTTGCTGACCAGTCCGACGCACTCGTTTTCCCGGACGCCCGGCCGGAGGAATTCGTACAGCTCGCTGTAGGCCGCGTCGACCATGGAGCAGGCCTGGGTCAGCAGCATGATCTCGTCGCGGGTCTTGGTGCGCCTGGCCTCGAGGAAGATCTGCTGGCCGTCGACGACGGTGATCCCTTCGGCGGCCAGCGCGGTCAGGACGGGCAGCTCGGCGACATCGACGCCGAGCGGGGCGTCGGCCAGTCCGTGCTCCCGGAGCACGGCGGCGACCTTGGCCGCGACGTCGGCGCCGATCCCGGCGTCCGGATGGAACGCACCGCGCAGGGTCGAGATGCCGGCCCTCGCTCCGGTCCTGGCCGCTCCATCGGGCGTGGCCGGCCCCTCGGTGTGGTCCAGCCACGGGTTGTAGAGCTGGTGATGCCGTGCCGCTGAGCCAAAATCCCAGATGATAGGCTCGCCACCGCGAGGCAGCAGGGCAAACCTGATCAATTTATCCATCGCCCAGGTGCCGATGTGAGTTGAAGTCATGTACCTGATGTTGGCGAAATCGAAGCTCAGCACCGCGCCCAGTTCTGAGCGGTCAAGCTGTGCGTTCAGCCGGGCCAGTCGCTCATCTCGGAGCCTGCCGACATCGAGCCGGTCCTCCCAGTCGACTGTGTTGGGGCCGAATGTCTGAGAGATCCTCATCGCCACCGCTCACTCCTGCCCGCCGTCGCTGCACTACCTCTCCGAAGGGCCTCCGGCCCGCATCCGTAGTATCGTCCCTGAACAGAAGCTGTCAAGGTCTACTGAACACAGCCGACGATCCGGGACGCGATGTATAGTCTCAGTTGGCTGCGTTCGACTCAGGGGATAAGAGCGTGCTGTCGTGAACGTTAAGGTGGGGAGCCTGATCCGGCGGGAACGCCAAAAGCAGGGCATTTCCCTTCGGGAGCTGGCGCGTCGGGTGGGTATCTCGGGCAGCATGCTGTCGCAGGTAGAGACCGACCGGACTCGCCCGTCGGTCAGCACGATCTACGCGATCGCCACTGAGCTGGGTCTTTCCATCGACGCCCTGCTCTCCGAGGCGGGCCAGGAGCCGCAGGCCCCGGCGGGGATGACCATCGCCGGCAACAACGCGCTGGCCGAGCCGTCGCTGGCCGAACCCGCATCGCTGCGCGGACTGGTCGCCTCCGAGCTGGCCTGCCAGCTGGTCGAGGCGGGGGACCGGCGCAAGCTGGAGCTGGAGTCGGGCGTCACCTGGGAACTGCTCAGCGACTACCTGCCTCACCTGGTCGACTTCATGTTCGTGACCTACGAGCCGGGCGGCAGCTCGAGCGCATCGGGCAAGTTCATGCGGCACACCGGCACCGAGTTCGCGTTCCTGCTGCGCGGCGAGCTGAAGATCCAGGTCGGGTTCGAGACCTTCACACTCCGCCCGGGCGACGCCCTGTCGTTTGACTCGTCGGAGCCACATCTGCTGGTCAACGAGGGTTCCGAGCCCGCTTGCGGGGTCTGGTTCGTGCTCGGCCGGCGGCTCACCCCTGAATCTCACGCGGCCAGGTTCTCCAGCGCGGCCGAGATGTCGATGGCTCGCGCCCAGCACCACCAGGCCGGCCGCACCTTCGCTCCGCGCCAGCGGACTGACCCGGATACGACGCCTTAGCTCCGATTCGAGGAAGTCCCTGGCGGTGTCGCCGGGGACTTCTTGCTTGCCCGGCTTAACACTTGTGCACCAGTGCTTCCCACGTTAGTATCCCTGAACATCGCGTGCGCTAACGCTAAACGCGTTCAGGAGCAAGACCTGCCGCGAGCGGGAGGGCGAAGTGGGGAGAAATGGCAGATTCCTTTCGGGTGGGCATTGACGAGGTCACTCCGGCTCCCGGTCTAGGGCCAAACGACGGCTGGATCGGAATGACCGTCCAGTTTCTCGTCGACGCCGCCGGGGCCGGCTCCGAGCACGTGGTCTTCGGGCGCGCGATCTTCGCGCCCGGCGAGTCTGAGCATCAGTGGCACCGCCATCCGGGCGCCGAGGAATTCGCGCTGATTGTGCGCGGCAAAGGCATTGTCCTGGATGGCGACAACGAGATTCCCGTTTCGGCCGGAGACGTCGTTTTCCACCGCAAGGGAGCCTGGCACGGCTTCCGCAATACCTCAGATTCGGAGGAGGCCGAGATGATCTGGGGTTGGGCCGGCGCGTCGTCGCGCGCCGAGGCCGGCTACGAGCTGCGTCACCCGAGGTAATCGCCATGATCGACTTCGGGCTGGCTCGATGGTCGCGATCCGCGGGCATCTGGGTGGCGACCGGGCTGGTCTTCGCGCTCAGCGCGATCGTCGAGCCGAACAGCCTGGGGAGCAGCGCGCTGGCCTCGCTCTGGCCGTTCGCCGCGGTCCTGATCCTGGCCGCCGTCGGCCAGACGCTCGTGGTCCAGCAGCGCGGCATCGATCTGTCCGTCCCCGGCTTCATCTCGCTGACCGTGGTGCTGGTCACCCACATCCCGAACGGCAACGCCAGCAAACTCGGGCCCGCCATCGCGCTGTCCTACGGCATAGCCATCGCCGCCGGCCTGGTGAACGGCCTGCTGGTGACCAGGGCCAGGATCACCCCGATCGTCCAGACGCTCGGCATGAACGCCGTGCTCTACGGCATCAACCTCGGCATCTCCCAGGGCACGCCGACGCAGACGACGGGCGCGCTCCAGTCGTTCACCAACTCACCGCTGCTCGGGATCCCGCAGCCGCTCCTGATCTCGATCGTGGCAGTCATCGTCATCGAGTTCACGATCAAGCGGACCGGCTTCGGCCGACGCTTCGAGGCGTGCGGCGCCAGCGAGAGCGCGGGCCGGGCGGCGGGCCTGGCGGGCAACCGCTACCAGATCAGCGCCTACGTGGGCGCCGCCATCTTGTACTGCACGGCGGGCGTGCTGCTCGCCGGCATCGTGTCCCAGCCCGACCCGTTCCAGGGCGACCACTACCTGCTGCCCTCGGTCGCGGCGGTCGCGCTCGGCGGCACCTCACTGCTCGGCGGCGCCGGCAGCGTGGTCGCGGGCGCGATGGGAGCCCTGTTCCTCAGCCAGCTTCAGCAGTTCGTCCTGGCCACCGGCGCCAGCGCCGCGGTGCAGAACCTCGTCCAGGCCGGCACGCTCGCGCTCGCCGTGACGGTGTACGGCCTGCAGTCCAGGACGCTGCGCATCAGATCAAGACTTCGCCGGCCGCCCGGAGCGGCGGCCGGCCCGGCACTGAAAACCGAACACAAAACCGCATAACGCAGCCGCGTCGCGCCGAAGCGACACCCGAAGTGCCCACCATCAGCCACTGACCTCGCGCAAGCACCAGCCCAGAAGGCTAAACGCAGGAATTTAGCAAGAAATTTAGGGAGCGGCCCCAAATGAGAACGACGAGAAGCGGATCCGCCGGATCCACCTTGTCTTGGCAAACACCGGGAGTGCGGTCCGCGGACGGCAGTCCGCGGACCGCGCGGCCCGGCGCGGCCCGCCGGCGCCGCGTCCTGGCCGGCGCGTCGGCAGTGGCGCTGGCCTCGCTCGCGCTCGCGGCCTGCAGCAGCGGCAGCAGTAGCGACTCCGGGTCCGGCAAGGTCTCCAAGTCGGTGTCCAGCAAGTATCCGTGGTGCGGGCCCAAGCAGGCCTCGATCGCCCTGGCCGACGGGTTCGGCGACAACACCTGGCGGGAGCTGACCCGCTACTCCGCGGTGACGGTCGCCGCGCAATGTCCCAGCGTGACGAAGTATGTCTACGCCAACGGCGAAGGCAACACGCAGAAGGCCATTTCCGACATCAACTCGCTGGTCGCCCAGGGCATCACCGCGATCGTCGACTTCCCCGACGCCGGCAAGGCGATGCTGCCCGAGCTGACGAAGGCCTTCCAGGCCGGGACGATCGTGGTGCCGTACCGGGTCTCGCCTGGCGGCACGGCGGGCACCAACTACAACGCGTTCCTGTCGACCGACTTCACCTCGGCTGGCGTGCTGTGGGGCAAGGACGTGGTCTCGGCGCTGCACGGCAAGGGCAACGTGGTGTTCCTCGGCGGCCCGCCCGCCAACTCCCAGAGCCTGGATGAGTTCAACGGGCTGGAGAGCGTGTTCAAGAAGTACCCGGGGATCAAGCTGCTCGGCCAGACGCCGTACAACGTGACCAACTGGGACCCCGCTCAGACCCAGCAGGTCGTGTCCTCGCTGCTGTCCAAGTTCCCGAAGATCGACGCCGTGGTCAGTGACTTCGGTACCGCACTGGCCGCGTCGTTCCCCGAGTTCCAGAAGGCCGGCCGGGCCATCCCGGTGATCGCCACCGAGGACGGCAACTCGCTCGGCTGCGACTTCGAGACCGACCACGCCAAGGACCCGGGCTTCAAGCTGTTCACCGTCTCCTCCCAGACGTGGATGGTCGAGTACGCCATGCGGTACGCGATCGCCCTGGCCACGAAGGGCAAGGTCCCGTCGACCACGGTCGTCCCGCAGCAGAACTACGAGAACTCGGTCACCGGTGACCCGAACCAGCCGGTCTGCAACAAGACGCTCCCGGCGACGGCGATCATGTCCAGCGGCCTCACGCCGAAGGAGCAGCTCGCCGCGCTCAAGGGCGTCATCCCGAGCCTGACCTCGCTGCGCTAGACGCGCACCAGCGAGGCAACCCCGACCAGGCCGGGGAGTCAGCACGCAGATCACCCGTGCTGACTCCCCGGCCCCTCACCCGTAACCGACCAACCGACCAACCGACCAACCGGAGGGGACTAGCGCGATGACGCTCATCACGCAGGGCGTGCGGGCGCTAAAGCTCACCGATGTCTGGAAGAGCTTCGACGGCGTGGACGCCCTCAAGGGGGTCACGTTCGAGGCCCAGGCCGGTGAAGTGCACGCCCTGCTTGGCGAGAACGGCGCGGGCAAGTCCACGCTGATGGCGATAGCGGCCGGCTCGCTCGTGCCCGACAGCGGCTCGATGGAGCTGAAAGGCGAGCTCGTCCAGGCGACCTCCCCGCTGCAGGTCCGCCAGCGCGGCCTGTCGATCGCCTACCAGCACCCCGCCCTGATCCCCGATCTCACCGTCTACGAGAACCTCGCGATGTGGCTCCCGGCCCAGGCCCGCGAGGCCGGCAAGAACGGGCCGGCCTGGGCGGGGGCCCAGCTGCAGCGGGTCGGCTGCACCGCCGAGCTAGGCCAGCGGGTCGCCAGCCTGAGCGTGGTCCAGCGGCAGCTGCTCGAGATCGCCAAGTCGCTGGCCGCCGACCCGGCCGTGCTCATCCTCGACGAACCCACCGCCTCGCTGGGAGCGGAGGAGACGCAGACGCTGTTCGTCGAGTTGCGGCGGCTCGCCGGCAGCGGGGTGGCCGTGGTCTACATCACGCACCGGCTCGCCGAGGTGCGCGAGCTCTGCCAGCAGGTCACCGTCCTGCGCGACGGCGCGGTCCGGGGGACGTTCAGAGTCGAAGACGTCACGGACGCGCAGCTGCTTGAGCTGATCGTCGGCCGCGAGGTCACCACCGAGTTTCCCGCTAAGACCGGCCCCGGCGAGGGATCAGACACCATCCTGACCGTGGAGAACTTCTCCAACCGCGCGTTCGGTGACGTCTCCCTGACCGTCTCCCGGGGAGAGATCGTCGGCGTCGCCGGCATCGTGGGCAACGGCCAGAGCGAGTTCCTGCGCGCCATGGCTGGCCTGGTTCACGCCACCGGCACCGTCGAGCTGCTCGGCACCAGGCTCAAGACCGCCCGGCCGGAAGCGGCGCTCAAGGCGGGCGCCGTCTACCTCTCGCCCGACCGGCTGCACGAAGGGCTGTTCGGCACGCTGTCGGTCCGCGAGAACTCCGTGGTCTCCTCGCTGCGCCAGTTCAGCCGCGGCGGCGTCGTGAACCGCCGCGCCGAGATCCGCGCCGTCGAAGCCGAACGCGACAGCCTGTCGATCAAGGCCGCCTCGATCGACGCGAACGTCCTCAGCCTGTCCGGCGGGAACCAGCAGAAGGTGCTGCTGGCTCGGGCGCTGCTGAACGAGAACGCCAGCCTGCTGCTCGCCGAGGAACCCACCCAGGGCGTCGACGTGGGCGCCCGCGCCGAGATCTACCGGATCTTGCGCCAGGTCGCCGACGGCGGCGCCGGAGTGGTCGTGACCTCGACCGACATCAGGGAACTGGCGGGCCTGTGCGACCGGGTGATCGTCTTCTCGGCCGGCCACGTCGTCGCCGAGCTGCGCGGGGCGCAGGTCAAGGAGGACGCGATCGCGCACGCGATGCTGACCTCCACCCGCCGCCGCGCCGACACCGATCGCCGCCCCGACCTGGCGGCCCAGCCCGGCGTGCGCGGCAGGCTGTCCCGCCTCAGCCGAGGCGACTTCGTCCCCCCGATCGTGCTCGCGATCGCGATCGTCGCGATCGCCGCCTACACGCAGGTACACAACGTCAGGTTCCTGTCCACCTTCAACCTGAGCACGCTCACCGTGCTGATCGCCGCGCTGGCGTTCATCGCGCTCGGCCAGGAATGCGTGATCCTCACCGGCGGCATCGACCTGTCGGTCGGCCCGCTGGCCGGCCTCACCGTCGTGATCGGCTCGTTCTTCGACAACGCCGGCAAGGGCCCGGTCCACGTCATCATCGGCTTCGTCGTCATGATCGTGGTCGCGGCCGGGATCGGCCTGTTCAACGGCAGCATGGTGCACTTCGCCAAGTTCACGCCGATCGTCGCGACGCTGGTCAGCTACACCGCGATCCAGGGCGTGTCGCTGGTGCTGCGGCCGTTCCAGGCCGGATACATCTCATTCTCGATCATCAACGGCATCACCAAGGCCATCGGGCCGATCGCGATCGCCTTCGTTATCGCCGTTATCGCGGCTGTCGCCGCCGAACGCGCCCTGCACCGGACCCGCTGGGGACGGAGCCTGCGCGCGATCGGGTCGGACGCGGCGGCCGCGTTCCGCCTCGGCATCCGGCCCAGCCTGGTCGTCGTCGGCGCCTACGTCACCTCGGCCCTGTTCGCCTGCGTCGGCGGCGTGCTGCTGATGTCCCAGGTAGGCGTCGGCGACCCGACCCAGGGCGTCAGCTACACGCTCGCCTCGGTCACCGCGGTCGTGCTCGGCGGCACCAGCATCTCCGGCGGCCGCGGCTCGTTCATCGGCGCGCTGTTCGGCGCGGTGCTGGTCGAGCAGCTGCTGAACGTCACCACCTTCCTGCAGCTGTCCCAGGCCTGGCAGTACTGGTTCGAGGGCGTGCTGGTCATGGTCGCCGTCGGCCTCTACACCCAGGTACGCGGCGGCGGCGAGGCCCGTCTCGGCGGCCTTGCCCTCCCGTCCTTCGTAAGGAGATAAATGCGCGCCCTAGTCTTCTCCGGCCCAGCCAAGGCCGAGGTCGCCGACGTAGCCGACGTCACCGCGCCCGGTCCAGGCGAGGTGATCGTCCGCTCGCGCATGGTCGGGGTCTGCCACTCCGACCTCGAGCTGCTGGCCGGCCGCTACATCATCCCGATCGGCTACCCGATCACCCCCGGCCACGAATGGGCGGGCGAGATCGCCGAGGTCGGCCCGGACGTGACGAATTTCCGCCCCGGCGACCCGGTGGTCGGCGAATGCGTGGTCGGCCCCGGCGGCAAAGATCACTTCGGTTTCTCGATCTCCGGCGCCGCCGCCGAGCACTTCGTCGTCCGGGCCGAATGGCTGCACAAGCTCCCCGAGCACATGAGCTTCACCACCGGAGCGCTGGTCGAGCCGTTCACCGTCGCCTACGCGGCCGTGCGCACCGGCAATATCGACCCGTCCGACCGGGTCGCCGTCCTCGGCGGCGGGCCGATCGGCCTCCTGTCGGCGATGGCCGCCGTCGGGCGCAACGCCAGCGTCGTCCTGATCGAGCCCCGGCCCGACCGGCGGGCCAAGGCACTCGAGCTCGGCGTCACCGACGTCATCGATCCGACCACGGAAGACGTCGGTGAGCGGGCCCTGGAAATAAACCACGGCGATGCTTTCAACGTCGTGATTGAATCCGCTGGCCATCCCGACGCGATGGCACAAGCGCTCACCATCGCAGGCAATCACGGAAGGATCGTCTACGTCGGCATCGATGTCGGCGGCAAGGTGGCGGCGGAACTCGGGCTCATTCAGGCGAAGTCGCTGCGGATTGCCGGCATCGTCGGGTCGGCGGGCGTGTGGCCGCAGGCGATCCGGTTCCTGGGCAGCGGCGTGATCGACCCGAGCCCCATCGTGACCGCGAAGTTCCCGCTGGCCGACGCGGTCGACGCGCTCGGTGCTGCCTCGCTCGGGTCGGGCAACATCAAGGTGCACATCGAGACCGCCGCATGAGGGCAGCCGTCTTCCACGCTCCGGGCGACGTGCGGATCACCTCCGTCGCCGAGCCCGGCGAGCCCG
>DATNFM010000203.1:0-27767 GCA_035606435.1 Streptosporangiaceae bacterium
CAGCCCGGTGTTCCTGGCCGCGGCCGGCCCGCCGTTGATCTCGCGCCGGATCAGCTTCGCCTTGTGGCGGGCGGCGACCTGCGCGACCGCCACCGGATCCGCCGAAGCGTCGTCCACCACGATCACCCGATGTTCGCCGCCCAGCGCGGCCAGGCAGCGGTCGAGCAGGCCGGCGCGATCCCGAACCGGCACGATCACGGTCACGGCCGGGACGGCATACCCGACCGGCGGCACCGGGTGCGCCAGGCCGGTGTCGGTGAAATACCGAGCCAGGGCACCGGTAGCGCGAGAGGTGACCAGACGACGGCCTTCCAGCTGACGCCAGGCGGCTTGGCCAGCTGGAGTAAGCCGGGCCACCCGGACCGGCGATCCGCCGAACCAGAGTTCTTGGGTGAGCTGCTTGGTCCAGGAGTCGAGCTCGATGCCGAATCCAGCCGGCAGCGGCACCACTGTGTCGGCTCGGGGGGACGACCCCCCGGGTCCCCCCGCAGGTGTCACAAAGCCAGCCCGCCGTCCACGGGGATCACGCTGCCGGTCATCGCGCTGCTGCCCGGGCCGGCGAGGAAGGCCAGGACCGCGGCGATCTCCGCCGGGTCGAGCAGGCGGCCGACCGGCTGCTGGCAGGCGAAGCTGCTCGAGTCCGGCAACCCGTACAGCCGGGCGCTCTCGTCCAGCATCGCGGTGTCGGTCGAGCCGGGGCTGACCGCATTGGCGGTGACCCCGGTGCCGCCCAGCTCGGCGCCGAGCGCGCGGATCAGGCCGGCGACGCCGGCCTTGGCCGCGCAGTAAGCGGCGATCGTCGGCATCCCGCTGGTCGCGGCGGCCGAGGCGACGGCCAGGAACCGGCCGGACCGGGGTTCTGGCCGGCGCAGCAGCGCGGGGATCGCGGCCCGGGCGAGCTTGATGACGCCGCCCAGATCGATGTCGAGCACGGCCTGCTCTTGTTCGACCGGAACTTCCCACAGCGGCGCTCCCCCGGCGATGACCCCGGCGGCGGCGATCGCCGCGTCGAGCCCGCCCCAGAGGCGTTCGGCTTCATTGACGGCCGCATCGATCGACATCTGGTCACGAACATCGGCCTGATAGGCAACTACCCGGTCGCCGGCTTTCCGCACGGTCTCGGTTAGCTCTTCTGCCGTCGCCATCGGGTACGGGAGGCACGGGTCGTCCTTGGCGACGTCGACGGCGAGGATCGACCAGCCTTGTTCGGCCAGGGCGAGCACGGTGGCCGCGCCAATGCCGCGAGCGGCGCCGGTCACGATCGCGACCGGCCCAGATGAGTTCACGTCAGCCTGCCAGTCCGGCCAGAGGACTCTGGTCGCAGGCCCGGTCCGGGGGCCGCCGCCCGATCGTGACCGGCACCGGTGCCCGTCGATGCGAGTGATCGGGCGACGGTACCGGCGGACTCAGGTTGACTCGGGCCAGCGCGGATTCGCCGTGGCCGCGCACGCACTCTGGATCGGGTCCGTCCAGCGGCAGCCCGGTGAAGAACTTCGCGGCCATGCAGCCGCCACCGCAGGCGTCGAACGCCGAGCACGACGTGCACGTTCCAGCCGACTGCGGCTGACGCAGGCTGTCGAACAGCTCGGACTCGCGCCAGACCCTGGCGAAGCCGCCCTCGTCGCGCACGTTGCCGGCCAGGAAATTCTCGTGGATCGCGAACGGGCACGCGTAGACGTCACCGACCGGATCGATCAGGCAGACAACCCGGCCGGCGCCGCACAGGTTGAGGCCGGGAAGCGCCTGGCCGTAGCCAGACAGATGGAAGAAAGAGTCGCCGGTCAGCACCTCTCGCGGGGCGTTCCGGGGGGTCGTCCCCCCGGCCTGGCGCTGCTCGCCGCGGGCGACCAGCCAGTCGTACAACTCGCGCTGCTGCTGCGCGGTCGGGTGCAGTTCGTGCCAGACGCTCGCGCCCCGGCCGGCCGGACGGAGCCTGGTCAGCCGGAGCTGAGCGTCATACCGCCGCGCCAGCTCCGCGAAGTCATCGAGCTGGCCGACGTTCTGGCGAGTCACCACCACCGAGAGTTTGAAGCCCGCAAAGCCAGCTTCGGCGAGGTTCGACATCGCGGCCACGGCGGTCCGGTACGAGCCGGTCCCCCGGACGGCGTCGTTGACTTCGGCCGTCGCTCCGTCGAGCGAGATCTGCACGTCAACGTAGTCGGAGCCGGTCAGCCGCCGGGCGATCGGCGGGGTGATCTTGACGCCGTTGGTCGAGAACTTCACGCCGACCCGGTGCGCGACCGCGTAGTCGACCAGCTCCCAGAAGTCGGGCCGGACGGTCGGCTCGCCGCCGCCGATGTTCACGTAGAACACCTGCATCCGCTCAAGCTCGTCGATGACCGCCTGGCACTGCGCCGTGCTGAGTTCGCGCGGGTCGCGCCGGCCTGAGGAGGACAGGCAGTGCACGCACGACAGGTTGCAGGCGTAGGTGAGTTCCCAGGTCAGGCAGATCGGCGCGGACAGGCCTCGAGCGAACTGCGCGGTCAGCGGCAGCACGCTCACGAGGCAAGGTCCCGTTCATCGCGGACGCGAATCATCTCCGAGCTGGCCAGCGTCCGCAGCGCCCGCTCGTACGTTGGCATCGCCTGATCAGAGACACCGGCCGCCTCGCACGCCGACCTGGCGCTCGGATGATCGGCCAGCCGCTGGACGATCGCGAGCAGCAGCGGCTCCTTCAGGAAGGACAGCCGTCTGGTCCCGAAGTGATACAGCAGCGCGCCGAATGGCTCAGGGCGGAGCGCAACCCGGCCATCCAGGCACCAGGGCTGGTCGAGGTCAAACGCAGCCTTAGTAAACACCGCACATGCCGTCGATCGAGATCTCCTCGACGAGGAGTTCCTCCGTCACGGGAGCTTCCTCGGCGAGGTCTTCCTCGTCCTGCTCCACCACAAGCACTGCACTGTCCACGGTGATCCTCCGCAGCGTTGACTCCGGGGGACGACCCCCCGCTCCCCCCGAAAGGGGATATGACACCGAGTGCCAGTAAGAGTTACTCCACGGTAACGGCACTCAGTGCCATAGTGCAAGGGTGGCAAATCAAGCGGACCGGCTTCCGGCCCCAGCGGGTCGGCGGCGGATCACGTCGCGCGCCGAGCTTGAGCAGGTGGCGTTCGACCTGTTCGAACAGCAGGGGTTCGAGCACACCACGGTCGACGATGTAGCTTCCGCTGCGGGAGTAAGCCGGCGCACATTTTTCCGCTACTTCGAATCTAAGAACGAGATCCCGTGGGGTGATTTCGATAGCGAGCTGGCTCGCATGCGGCGGCGCCTTGCCGCTACTCCCCCGCAGGCGCCCCTGATGGACGCGATCCGCGAGGCGATCGTGGACTTCAACCAGATGCCGGCCGAGCAGCTCCCTGAGCACCGCCGGCGGATGACGTTCATCCTCGGAGTGCCGGCGCTGCAGGCGCACTCGACGCTGCGGTTCGCCGCCTGGCGTCAGGTGGTCGCCGACTTCGTCGCCCAGCGGACGGGCCAGCGCCCCGACGACCTGCTGCCCAGGACTATCGGGCACTCGATGCTCGGCGTCGCGGTCGCCGCGTACGAGCAGTGGCTGGCCAACCCGGGCGATGACCTCTGCGAGCTGCTCGATTCCGCCGTACGTGAGCTCGGGTCCGCGTTCGGCGACCGTGGGACTTCCCGCGAGTAACAAGTCTGGTTACGGTATATGCACCGCAACTGAAACAGGTTCTACCCGCGACGAGGATGAGGCGATGAAGACCAAGGCCGCTGTGCTCCATGGCTTGAATGAAAAGTGGCAGATCGAAGAGGTCGAACTCGACCCGCCGCACACCAAGGAGGTCCTCGTCAAGCTCACGGCGAGCGGCCTCTGCCATTCCGACGAGCACCTCGTCACCGGCGACATCCCGGTCCCGTTCCCGATCATCGGCGGTCATGAGGGGGCCGGCATCGTGGTCGAGGTCGGGCCCGAGGTCGATCACGTCAAGGCGGGCGACTCGGTCGTCCTGACCTTCCTGCCCGCCTGCGGCCGCTGCTCGTACTGCGCCCGCGGCATGCAGAACCTCTGCGACCTCGGCATGTACCTCATAGTCGGCCCGCAACTGGACGGCACCTACCGCTTCCGCAACAAGGACAAGGGCTACGGCCAGATGTGCCTGCTCGGCACGTTCTCCGAGTACACCTGCGTCCCGGCCCAGTCGGTCGTGAAGGTCGACGACGGCACCTCGCTGGACAAGGCCGCACTGGTGGGCTGCGGCGTCACGACCGGCTACGGCAGCGCGGTCCGCACCGCCGAGACCAAGCCCGGTGACACCGTGGTCGTCATGGGCATCGGCGGCATCGGCATCAACGCGGTCCAGGGCGCCCGGATCGCCGGAGCGCGCCACATCATCGCGATCGACCCGGTCGAGTTCAAGCGCACCAAGGCCCTCGAACTCGGCGCCACCCATGCCGTGGCCAGCATCGAGGAAGCGGGCCCGGTCGTCGGGCTGCTGACCAGAGGCCAGATGGCGGAGTCGTTCATCGTCACCACCGACGTCGCCGAGGGCGACTACATCGGCCCGGCCCTTGACCTGGTCGCCAAGCGCGGCAAGGTTATCGTCACCTCGGTCGGTCACCCCACTGAAATGCAGCTTTCCGGCTCGCTGTGGATGCTGACCATGATGGAAAAGCAGATCAGGGGCTCGCTGTACGGCTCATCCAACGCCCAGCACGACATCCCGCGGATGATGGAGATGTACAACAACGGCCAGCTCAAGCTCGACGAGTTGATCACCAAGGAATACACCCTCGAGGAAGTCAACGAGGGCTACGAGGACATGCGCAACGGCCTCAACATCCGGGGCCTGATCCGCTACTGAGTGAAAGGTCAGGGGCCTGCGCTGAACCTCGGCTCGGGCCCCTGACGCTTACCTGGTCCCCAGGCAACCTTCAGATCTCCAGCAACAAGACCTTTTGCACCGGGATTACGTAGCTACAACCGCGGGATCGGGGCCTCGGCCGGCGACCGGGGCCCCGGACTCGATTTCGAAGCGAAATCGCTCGCGGAGCAGGCGCTCAAGGGGCCGAGAATCCATGTACTCGAGATAGGTCCAGTCCCGGACATCGAAATGAGGAACGGTCCCCGTTCTCGCCATCGTAATGACGGTCTTGTCAAGGCCGCGAGCATAGCCGAGTTCAAAGTAGACATTCGGCCGCTCGTAGCTGAGATCGGCAACGACCAGACGAGCCGAGCGAATCAGCGTAAGAATTCTATCGGTAATACGGTAATCACCTTGGTGATCTTTCATGCGTTCGGCTCGAAGGCCTACCGATGCGGCCGCGCAAGAAACCGCATCGAAGACCGGATCCAGGGCCGCGTCGAATGAGCAGATCACGAAGACGAGCCCCTCGTCTTCGGGCGCCTCGTCGCTTGAATCGGACGAGAGGCTCCGCAGTTTCCTGAGCACCTGCGACGTAACCTCAGCCACGAGGTCACGGGGAGGCCCCCCGATCTCCAACTGGAGACCCGGAGGTCGCCGAGCCGGCCGCTTCGTTACCGATGTCAGCGCCTCCCACAACGGGCGTACCATCGCCGCGTACGGATAGCGCTCAGTCGCCGGTGTATCCGACGAAGACAAGATCCTGTCCGTCACGTCAACGAACCTCCAATCGACCCCTCTCATTGACAACATTGTGCGCCTGCATGTGCATCCGCACATCTGATAGTGAGAATTCTTCCTGCACAGCCTGACGCTGTCCCTGGCCGCTGGCTTCGTGACGACCACGAACCTGCGCCGCCCTGGCCCGGCTTGAGGCGACAGCCACGTTCCCGCGCCTGTACGGCCGGTTCCCGAAGATCGCCGCCGCCGGCCAGTCAACCCGCCGCGACGCCATGGTCCTGCGCGGCTTCGACACCCTGCCCATCACCGTCGCCCACGGGAACAGCGCCTACGGGCCGACGCTGTTGTTGGTTCCGTTGAAGGTACGACAACGCTGACCCGCAGCCGTCGTACTTGCAAGACGCCGTCGGCCTGCCGCCCGATCCGGACGGCGTCTGCGGCTCGACCGCGTCATCCCCGTGGTCGTGCTGGTTAGTTCCCCTGGACCGTCAGGTAGTTGAGAAGGACGGTCCCCGTCCCGTTGTTCTTCGCGCAGACCGTGTAGTCGCCGGCGCCGCGCCAGCCAGCCGATCCGGGGTAGATGTAGGGCGCGAAGTACATGGACGGTCCTGACGTGGACTGGATCACGGTGCCGTCCTGAGCGATCAGCCTAAACTTCAGCTCAGGCGACTGGGCGGTCCCGGCGGCCGCGAAGGACGTGGGTCGCCGCGGCGGCGGAGCACACCATCCTGGCCCGGCGTGATGTTTGATGTTCCGCACCGTGAACGTGTCCGCCCACGCCGCCGCCGATCCCGCCAGCGCGAGCGCGGTCACCATGCCGGCACCGCCGGCCACGAGCGCCATCCTGATCCGCTTCCTTGACATTGCTGTTCTCCTTCCCAGGCACCATGCCCGTTCTCTTGGGTACTCCGGAAAGGTAAAAGTGAGGGCCATCCACATGGCAGACCATCTGATGCTCAGTTACTGATCAATTGGCGTCCGGACCGCTCAGCGCATTTGGCTGGAAGCTTGGCTGGAAAAGGACTGAGGGCCTCCGCCCCGGCGCGGACGGGCTTCAGTGTCGGTGGCTGCTGACACTATGAGGGTCACGGCGACGGTGCCGGGCAGGAAAGCTAGGAGCGGCCTGTGGTTACTGCCGATGACGTGCGCGCGGTTGCGCTGTCGCTGCCGCGTGCCTATGAGGCCCTGGTGCGGGATCAGGTTAAGTTTCGGGTCGGCCGGATCGTGTTCGCGTCCTTGTCGCGTGATGAGACCGTGATGGGTTTCGGCTTCCCCAGGGAGGAGCGCGCAGCGCTGATCGAGTCCGAGCCGGAGAAGTTCTTCTGGCCGATCCCCTCTGATATGCGCTACCAGTGGGTCCGCGTCTGGCTCGCCGCCATCGATCGCCAGGAACTGCGCGAGCTTGTCGTGAACGCCTGGCGCATGACAGTGCCGAAGAAGGTATGGCAGGAGTACCTCGACACCGAGCAGTAAGGCCGTCGGACCGTCAGGCCGCCAGGTCCTGAGTGTCCGTGGCCGACAGGAAGGGGGCATGGTGCGGGACTTGGATATCGCGCGATGGCGGCTGCGCACCCAATTCCTGGTTCGGCCGCACGCCTCGTCGGCGCGGGAGGTCGTCCGCTCGCTGCTGGCCGTGCAGGCCGAGAACCCTGGTCAGGCCGGGTGGGCCGTGGCCTCGCGCACCGCGGCCCCTGATCGCGCTGACCTGGCGGGGTTGCTGGATGACGGAACGATCCTGCGGACCCACGTGCTGCGACCGACGTGGCACTTCGTGCGGGCGCAGGACATCGGCTGGCTGCTCGACCTAACCGGGCCGCGAATACGGCGGGTCATCGGCCAGCAGTTGCGCGCCACCCATGGCCTCGACGAGCCGTCCGCCACCAAGGCGCTCGACGCGATCACCCGGGCACTGGCCACCCGGGGGCACCTGACCCGCGGGCAGGTCGCCGATGGACTGAGCGAGCACGGCATCACCGGCAGCGGGCAGTTGCTGATGCACCTCCTGGCTCACGCCGAACTCGAAGGGCTGATCTGCAGCGGCAGACCGGCTGCCGGCGAGCACACCTACGCGCTGATGAGCGAGCGCGTGCCGACTGCGCGCCGGCTCAGCCGCAGCGAGGCCCTCGCCGAGCTGGCCTTGCGCTATTTCACCGGGCACGGGCCGGCCACCGAACGAGACCTGACCTACTGGGCCAGCCTCACCCTCACCGACGTGCGCACCGGCCTGGCCCAGGTACGTGACCAGCTCGGCTCGTTCCAGCACGACGGGCGCACCTACTGGCACGCACCCGGCGATCCTCCCTCAGGAGCGCAGCAACCGGCCGGCCACCTTCTGCAGATCCTCGACGA
The DNA here is from genome assembly GCA_035606435.1 of Streptosporangiaceae bacterium. Taxonomy (GTDB): domain Bacteria; phylum Actinomycetota; class Actinomycetes; order Streptosporangiales; family Streptosporangiaceae; genus Chersky-822. The sequence goes on from DATNFM010000203.1 coordinate 7,911, forward strand.
GACCTACCGCGGCTACCAGGATTCCCGGTGGGTACTCGACGCCGCCGGTGCCGTGCCCCGCGTGCGGGAAACCGCGATCGGCATGGCCCTGACCGACGCTCAGATAGTCGCGTCCATGAAACGCACGATCAAACCCGATCAGGTGATCTTCGACCTGCGCCCGTACCGGGCCATGACACCCGCGCAGACCGAGGCTCTCGACCAAGCCTCCGCCCGATACGGCGACTACCTCGCCCTCAGCCCCAGCATCAGCTGGTCATAACCCGCCTTTCATCCGCCTACCTGTCGACGACCAACGGCACCAACGGCGAACTGGTCATCGACGGGCAGGTGCTGAACGGACCCGACATCGCGTTCATAGCCTGCCTCGCCGCAGGCGGTGCGATCGCGGCCTGCCGAACCGCGTAACCATCGGCTCGGACCGGCCAGCACGGGAATGCCCTTGTTATCTGTCCAATCCCAGGGTGAATGCTGGTTTAGGCGTGGTGTCCGGCAGCTTGTGCTCGGCCGACAGCCGCCGGATGGCGGTGCCTGTGGCCAGGAACTCAGTCGCGTGCTCGCCCCAGACGTGGTTCTTGACCTCCACCGTCACGCCCACGATGCCTGAGGCGCGGGCCTGCGTCGCCTCGGCGTGCATCCTGGACAGCGCCAGTTCCCGTGCCTCGTAGACGCCCTGGGTGAACTGCGGCATCTCCTGGTTCTGGCCGGCCTGGCGCAGTGACTGCAGCACGCCCTGATGGGCGATGTGATACACGCAGGTGCCCAGGACGAACGTTACCGGCACCGCACCGGCCGCCAGCAACCGGAAGAAGTCCTGCGCGGACAGGTCGGAGGTGAACGCGCGGCCATCAGGAGCCTTATGCGCGCCCTGCCCGGCCAGGTGCCGGACGGCCGTGCCGGATGCGACGAACTCCAGGACCCCCTGGCCCCAGGCGTACATCTGCATTGTCAGGTCCACGCCGACAATGCCGTCCGCTCCGAGGTGGTCGGCCTCGGCCCGCATCCTGGCCATCGCTAGTTCCCTGGCGTTATACATCGCCTGAGTGAGCACCTGCAGTTCCATGTTCTGCGACCAGCGCCCAACCTGGATGCCCACGTGGTAAATGGACGATCCGATGACGAACCCGAGCGGCTCGAAGCCCGCCTCGCCGAGAAGGACGTACTCGGAAACCGACAGATCCGAGCTGAACACACCTTCGTCCGAGGCACCCGCGGTGTGCGCGAGCCTCGTATTGGCAGCTTCGGGCTCCCAGGCGGCAGCAGCAGCAGGCTGATTAGAAAACAATGGCATCGGGATGCTCCTTCGCAGAGGTCAGCTGCCACGGTACCGCCAGCGGAGAGTCTCCCCGATCATGAAGTCTGCCGCTGCGGGCCGGTCCGGCACCGGGCGCCGCCGCGCCCAGGCGCTCCATGCCGACCCCTCCTTGATTAGTAGCCCCAGGACGCAACAACACCAGGTGGGCACCGAGGCGGTTATAGCGACACCAGAGAGGCGCCGAGGCTGTTGCTTCCCTGGACGCTACGACATCAGCGGGGCAACGATGCTGCCGGACGGGACGACATGCCACCGGTCCAGGCAATGCGCAGGTTGGTGCGAGTTGCGGCTAGCGGTGCGTCGGCCGGGTGGTGCTCGGTTGAAGCTGCCGCAGGGTGACGCATCGGGCGGGCAGGGTCCACTGGGGTGGCTGGTGAGGGCAGTGGATGTAGGTGATGGTCTGGGGGTTGGCGAGGGCGATCGTGACCGGCTGGGAGATGGGCGGGCTGGGGGCGGCGTAGCGCACTCCGGGCGCGGGGTTGCTGCCTGGCCCGCCGGGGTTGTAAAGGGGGTGGTAGCGGCCGGTGGAGGGGATCTGAACGGTCGTGATCCGGCTGGCGGCGGCGAGGCTGCCGTCCAGGATGATGTCGATGTAGTTGTCGTTATCCGAGGTGTAGCAGTCGCCGTACGTCTTTTCCTTTTTGCCGAGGTCGGCCAGGCCGACGACGCGCAACGGGTGGCCGTCGATGCGGTACGTCCGGCCGGAACGAGTGAGCCTGATCGTCCGGCCGGAGGCGGTGACGGCGTCGACGACGAAGTACCGGTCGTAGTCGGTGGGCAGCAGTGCGCTGACGCCGTTGGGGGTCATGCCGCCTGAGGTGTAGACGCGGAGCCGGAACCTGGCCCGCGAGCCGTACAGGCTGACGCCATCATTGGGCAGGTTCTGGCGCAGGATCTTCGGGGCGGTGTCACCGAGGACGGACATGCGGCTGAGCTTGGCCGCGACCAGGACCGGACCGCCGCGCTGGGCGGGCGGGACGCCGGGAGCGGTGTAGGGCGTGCCCGGCGTCCTGACCTTGAAGCCGATCGCACTGACGAGCCGGTGATGCGGGCCGGCCAAGGTCAGTTTCGACTCGCCGCGAACCACCTGGACCGATACCGGGTAGAGCGCGCCTGGCTGGCCTGCCGGAATCCGGTTGCCGAAATGGCCGAACAGGACGGCGACGGAGCGCTCGTTGTACTCAAAGTTCGGGTAAATCGACGTGACCTGCGGTGTCACCGTCGTGCCGTTGTTCAGCGTGACGCGGAAGTCGCTCGGGTCGAGCGTGCTCGGCACAATTGGCCAGCTGAACTCGACCGGCAGCCCGTCGGAGTAGTAGACGGCCTGGCCGTAGAAGTAGCGAATGCCCGTGGGGGTGGCCGCGGACGTGTAGTTACCGAGCGATGGCGTCTGGCCCGGTGCGCACCGCAGCTTGTTCCAGGTGCCTCCGGCCAGCACGGCTAGCGTCTTGCTCAGCGTGACGTTGCTGGTCGACAGGTCCGGCACGCCGATGATGCCGGTGAAGCCGAGTCCGGCGGCCATCATCTCGGGCCTTCGGTTCCAGATATCGGCGTTCACGATCACGTCCTGGCGTAGTACCCGGTACCCGAGCGGCTCGGGACGCGCCGCCACGGCCCTGGCACCGGCCGCGGGCGGCGACCCGGCCCACGCCGCCATCGAAGCCATCGAAGCCAGTACGCATGGCACCGCCCCGATCCTGAGCAAGGCCCGGATTCTCATCGATCCCCCGGTATCGCGCTTTCCCAGCACGGCTCCCCCGCCGCCAGGGAGAGCCAACCATGCCGACCCATTCTCGAAGTAACGGCACGCCGGCATCCAGTCGCAATTAGTTGCCATCCAGCTTCCCGAGGCGGTAGCCGCCCTGATCAGCGACCCGGACAGCGAGGACGCCAGGGAGGAACTGGGTCAGCTGGCTTTCGCTGCCTTGAACCGTGATCCGGTGAAGAATGCGACCGCATATGACCTGGTTGTTGAGCAGTATCGGAAGCGAGCCGCCGACGGCGACACCAGGGCGCTGGTGGAGCTGGGTGACTTGTTGCGCCAGACCGACCCCGAAGGCGCGCGGGCGGCGTACCAGCAGGCCGTCGACGCTGGTGACCTGCGGGCCCTGTTCGATCTGGCCTTGCTCACCCGGCGCGTGACCGGTGACAACGACGCGGCGCTGGCGATCTATCGGCAGGCAGTCGCTGCCGGCGACCCGGCCATAGCCGCCGAGGCCTTGTACAACATCGTCCTCGAGCAGTTGTCGGCCGGTGACTCGGCCGCGACTGACGCCGCGTTGCAGCAGGTCATCGATGCCGGGCAGCCGAGGTGGGCGGCCCACGCGATGATTCGCGTGGCCAGCCGCAGAAGCCAGGATGATCCGGCGGCGGCCGAAGCCCTCTACCGGCAGGCGATAGACACCGGCGACGTGCACTGGTCCGCGTACGCCGGCGTCGAGCTCGCGGAGTTGCTCGAGGCGCGAGGAGATGTCACCGGGCCCCCGCTCGCATCCATCGACTACCCCCAGGACCCTGCGTGAACCTTGACGGGGCGGCCGTGCGGCACCCACGGCGCCGACGGGCGATGTAAGACTGTCGCATGAGCGAACTAGGTGACCTTCAGGACCGGAGCTTCGCGACCGCGACCGCAGCCACGAACACCTCCTATCCCCCGGAGCGACGACTCAGCGCCGAGCAGCTGGCCAGCTACCTGGACCGGCGTGAATACGCCGTAGTCGGCTCGGCTCGCAAGGACGGGCGGCCGCACGCCGCGATGTCGGTGTACGTCCGGCGCGGCACCACCTTCTGGCTGCCGACCATGGCGGGCTCGGTACGGGAGCGCAACGTGCGCCGGACCCCCTGGCTCACCCTGGTCATCGCCGAACAAGACGACTCTCGTCACATCGCGGTCATCGCCGAAGGACCCACCGAAGTCATCGAACCCGCAGATGTGCCGCAGGACGTACGGGAGGCGCTCACCGCAGACTGGGTCAGCAGCTGGATCCGGGTCAACGCCGAGCGCCTGCTGTCCTACGCCGACAAGGACGCCGCCCCCTAACACGTGCATCTTTCATAACGCTCCTCGCGGGAGTACCCTCCCCGCAACCCTGTGACCTGCGCGATCACCCCTTCTGCCCGCTACCGCCGAGCCGGCGGATACGACCAGCCTGGACGCCTGCCCAGATGCCGGTCATACCTGGAGCACAGAGCTTCAACGAACAGAGCTTCACCGAACAGAGCTTCCAGCGAGCGAGGAGTACCGATGATTAGCACGAGGAGGCCACGCCGTCGCTGGCGAGGCCTTGCATTACCGCCGCTGGCAAAGACCGCGGCTGGACTTACGGTCGCCGCGACCGTCGCAGCGCTAGCCGCGAGCGCGCTGCCAGCGACCGCGGCACCCGCAACCCCCGCGGCGACAACGGCAACCGCAGCCAGCGTCACGGTGAACGCCACGTCCGGCCTTGGAGTCATCCCGCAAGGTGCCATCGGCCTGAACACCGCCGTCTACGACGGCGACATGAACGACACCGCGGTACCCGGACTGCTCAAAGCGGCTGGCATCGACGCGATGCGCTACCCGGGTGGGTCATACTCCGACATCTTCAACTGGCAGACCAACACCGCCGCGGAAGGCGGCTTCGTCGCCCCCAACACGACGTTCGCCAACTTCATGACCACCGCCCAGGGCGTCGGCGCGGCCCCGATCGTGACCGTGAACTACGGAACCGGCACCCCGGCCCTGGCGGCCGCCTGGGTCAGCAACGCCAAGACCAACGGCGACAACGTCAAGTACTGGGAAGTCGGCAACGAGGTCTACGGCAACGGCACGTACGGCGCCAACTGGGAGGCCGATTCCCACTGTGACACTTCCGCCGGCGGCAGCCCGGTCACGATCGGCAGCGAGCCGTCCCAGACCTTTGACTGCGGCCCGAGCGCTTACGCCAAGAACTTCCTGGCCTACCAGTCCGCCATGCAGGCCTCGGATGCCAGCGCCAAGGTGTGCGCCGTGCTCACCACACCCGGGTTCTGGCCGGACGGCGTCACGAACTCGCAGTACTCGCAAAGCTGGAACCAGACCGTCCTGACCGCGCTCGGCTCGCACACCCAGTGCGTGATCGTCCACTACTACCCGGGCGGCTCTAACGCGGCCGGGATGCTCACCGATCCGCAGGACATCGCCGGCATCGTCTCCTCACTGCACAGCCAGGTCAGCCAGTACGCCGGCATCTCCAGCCCCGCGAGCGTCCCGATCATCGTGACCGAGACCAACTCCACCGTCGACCTCGACACCCAGCCCGGCGCCCTGTTCACCGCCGACATGTACCTGACCTGGCTCGAGAACGGCGCCGCCAACGTCGACTACTGGAACGAGCACAACGGCGAAGGCACCGTCAGCAGCGTCAACGGCGCGACCGACTTCGGCGACCAGGGCATGTTCTCCAACAACACCAATTTCGGCGGGACCCAGGAGCCGGCCGTCGACACGCCGTTCGCCCCGTACTACGCCGTCGAGATGATCTCCAAGCTCGGCGCCCCTGGCGATGAGATGGTCTCATCGACCTCGGGCAACTCGCTGCTGCGGGTGCACGCCGTCCGCACCGCCGGCGGAGCGCTTAACGTGCTCATCGACAACGAGGACCCGTCGAACTCGTACACGGTCGGCCTGGCCTACAGCGGGTTCACGCCGAACGGCTCGCCGACGGTCTACACGTTCGCGGCCAACGGCACGTCGATCACCTCGGCCAGCCAGAGCTCGACCTCATCGGTGACGGTGAGCCCGTACTCGCTCACCGTTGTGCACGTGCCCGGCAGCGGCAGCACTGGGGTTACCGCCCCGGGGGCACCGGGGCAGCCGACGGTCTCTGGCCTCAGCTCGACTACCTCGGGTAACAACACCGGCACGGCGACGCTGTCGTGGCCCGCCTCGACCCCTGGCACCAACCCGGTCGCCAAGTACAACGTCTATCAGCAGGGCAGCGGCGGCACCACGACGCTGGCGGGCACCGCCACCGGTACCTCGATCACGCTCACCGGGCTGACCATCGGCACCACCTACACCTACAACGTGATCGCGCTGGACAGCCAGGGCAACCAGTCGCTGCCCTCGCCGCCGGTGACCTTCACGGTCCCGCCCCCGGCTAACAGCAGCTGCGCCGTCCACTACGTGGTGAACAGCTCCTGGCCCGGCGGGTTCAACGGCAGCATCACCCTGACGAACAAGGGCACCGCGGCCATCAACGGCTGGACGCTCACGTTCACCTTCCCGGCCGGCGAATCGGTGCAGGGCGGCTGGGACGGCACCTGGACGCAGTCCGGCCAGAACGTGACCGTCAAGGACGCGGGCTGGAACTCCGCCCTCGCGGCGAACGGCGGCAACACCACCATCGGATTCAACGGCACCGACAGCAGCGGGACGACTCCGCCGGCCGCCTTCTTCATCAACGGCACCATCTGCGCCAACAACTGACCCAACTAGACCCCGGGCTGGCTACTCCAAAGGCGACGACCGAAAGCATTCGGTTCCCGCCCGCCGAGTAGCCAGCCCCTTGCGCCCTGAATAACGCTTGCGAGCGGCTGGCTACTCCAGCGGCAACCGACCGATGGCGCTCGGTTCCCGCCCGGCGAGTAGCCAGCCGCCGGCCGCCGCGACCAGCGGCAGGCCGACACCGATCAGCAGCAGGTTGAACACCGGAATGCTGGTCAGCGCCGACAGATTGTCCAGCTGGCTGGTGCGGAAGAACCCGATCGCCGCCACGTACCCGGCGACCAGCCCGGCCACCGCACCGGTCAGCGCCAGCGCACCCGCCGTGGCCGCGGTAATAGAACGGCGGGCTACGCCGCTAGCGCCGGTCGCGGTGAGCGTCCGCAGATTGCTGGTCATCTCGCTGCTCACCAGTCCGACGCTCATCGCGAGAATGCCGAGCGCCAGCAGGATCCCGAACAGGGTGGCCACATCGAGGATCTCGGTGAACGTCGGGATGCTATTGCGCGACTCGACGATGAGCCCGGCTGTCACGGCGGCGTGCTGGGCAGCGTTGATCTGGCTGGCCGTCAGCGAGTCCGGGGCCTGGACGAGCCAGCCGACGGTCGAAATGCTCAGATGCAGCCGGCGGACCTCGTGCTCGGTGATCACGGTGTTGGGCGCAGATGTACCGGCTGGCAGCGCACCGATCTCGTCGATCGTCGGATTCGGCATGCAGTCGCTCGGCAGGCACGGCGTGCTGGGGTCCACCGGCCCGAACTTGACCGCGCCGTACAGCAGCCGCATCTTCGTCGTGGTCGCCAGCCCGGGCCGCATGGTGAGGATGACGGCCCCCGGACTGACCTGGCCGGCCGTGACGCCGTACGCGCGCAGCAGCTCCGAAGTAGCCACGAACACCGACCCATCCCAGGTCCGCCCCGCCGCGGCGCGCTGCAACGTCGCGTCGGCCGTCTCCAGGTGCACAACGTCCCGGGACCCAAGCGAGGCGCCAATGCGCCGGGCCTGTACGGCCATGGCCGCCAGCCGAGCGCTGGACAACGCCGGACATCCGCTCGGGGCGTGAAGGCAGGGTGCGTTCGGAGTCGTGGCCGACATCGCCGGGTAGATGACGAGCTGGTTCGACGCCAGGTTGGGCCCGACGTAGTCGACCGGGTTGCCGTACCGGGCGGCAGCAACCACGCAGATGACGACCGCGATGAGCACGCTGAGGCTGATCGCACCGAGCGCCGCCCCGGACCGCGCCCGGTACCTGGCCAGGTCACGCAACGCGAGCCGGACGACGACGGGCGTCCACCGGGCCAGCCTGGCCAGCACCGCCAGGAACACCGGAGCGGCCAGAACTACCCCGGCGCACAACAAAACCAGTCCGGCGACCAGCGCGAGAAAGAGCGACGACTTGTTGCCGTTCTCGGCGGCCGACGACGTCGACTGCTCACTGGCCAGCCCGATCAGGAAGAACGCCAGCACCAGCAGCGCGACGCCGACCGGCCCGCCCCACCGGCGAGCGGCTCGCGGAGCCGGCGGCCGCCCCGCGAGCGCGGCGACGATCGGCAGCCGGGCGACGGCCCGAGCCGGCCGCACGGCCGCCAGGTACGCCGCTACCACGGCGAGCCCCATCGAGACGAAGATCACCAGCCAGGGCAGGTGAAACGCGCCCATGACGTGATGCGCGCTGGCTTCGGCAGCCGGCCTAAAAGCCAGCCAGGCCAGCAGGCCCAGAACGAACCCGGCCACCGCGCCGACTACCCCGGTCGCGAAACCGTTCGCGCTGATCACCAGCCCGACATTGGCGTTCGTTGCTCCCTGCGCACCGAGCATGCCGATCGCGCGCAGCCGCCGCTGCGCGAGCACCGTGAACCCGCCCACGCCTACCAGCGCGATGAGCAGCATCCCGAGCGTGGCCGCCGCGAGCGAGATCGTGACCGGGTTGATCACGTTGGGGGCAGCCATCCCCCGGGAGGTCACGTACTTGCTCAGGGCGCCGAGCGATCCGGCCTGTCCAGGCCGGGCATCGAACAGCACGGTGATCAGGCTGGGAGCCTTGACCTGACCAGGCGCCACGAGCGCGAACTCATCGGCCAGGTTCAGCGGGTTGGAAACGATGCCGACGACACGCCGGGGCGCGCCACCGCCTCGCCAGGTGCCGCCCACGGCCAGATGCAGTTCCGACGCCACCCCCGCGGTCAGCGCCACCTGACCAGACCCGACTGGGTAACGCCCGCTCACCAGCGAAAGCATCGGCCGGCCGAACGGACCGCGCGGATTCTGCGCCCGCAGGCTATAGGTGGCGACTGAGCCAGGCACCGCGATCACCTGGTTGTCGATTACGTCAATGGGCCCGAACCGGCGATCCAGCGTCGCGATCTCCGCGCTGACCTTCGGTGTCAGCGGCCCGAACGTGGCCAGCTCGTTCGCGGTACCGAATCCGGCCCCGGGCGGGACCGGAGTATTGACGGCCACCGCCGACCCGACAAACGTCGCCGCGACCGCGACCGTGATCAGCGCCAGGATCAGCAACTGCTGGCGCCATTCGCGGCGCAACAGCCGCCAGGCCCAGCGAATGACCGCCCGCCGCGCGGGCACGCCCCCGTGGCGGGCGCGGGTAACCGCCGGCCGCTCCTCCAGCGTCACGCTCACTGGGGCCGCCCTGGTGTCAGCAGCGACTCGGGACCCGGCTCCAGCGCCGTCTGGTCGGTCACCCGGCCATCGCGCAGGAACACCACCCGGTCCGCCCACGACGCCAACTGCGCATCGTGCGTCACGACAACGGCGGCCATCCCCCCGTTCTTGCAGGCCTCATGCAGCAGCCGCATCACCCCTTCGGCATTGCCGGAATCGAGTGCGCCGGACGGTTCGTCGGCCAGCAGAAGCTGGCGCTGCCCCACCATGGCGCGGGCGATCGCCACCCGTTGCCGCTCGCCGCCGGACAGCTGATCAGGGAACCGCTCGGCCCGGTCGGCCAGCCCCAGTTCCTCCAGCGCCGCCAAGCCGGAAGCGCGGGCCTTCCGCGCCGACCACCCATCGAGTTCCAGCGGCAGGCTCACGTTCTCGGCCGCGGTCAGACCGGGCAGCAGGTTGTAGTCCTGGAAGACGTAGCCGATCGTGCGCCGTCGCAGCCGGGCCTTCTCTTTGCGCGACAGGCCGGCCAGGTCGGCGTCGCCCACGAGCACCTGCCCGCCGGATGGCTCCTCCAGGGTCCCGGCAATCGTCAGCAGCGTGCTCTTGCCTGATCCGCTCGGCCCCATCACCGCGACCATGGCGCCCTCGTCGACCGACAAGGTGACCTGATCCAGCGCGCGCACCTGCGCCGCGCCCTGTCCGTAGACCTTGGACACAGCTTTGAGCTCCAGCATGCTCATCCCCGCGCTCCTATCCGCCGTCGCTGCTTCGGCAGCGGCGCCTCTGCCTCCCGCGGCTCGGCCGCCGGCTGGATCTGTCCGTCGCCCGCCGCCCGCTTGAGCCGGCCATCGGCCGCGTCGAGCCAGCGCACGACCGAGTCGAGCCTGAACAACTCGGCATCGACCGCGAGGGCGAGACTGAGGTCACCCTCGGCGCCGTTTTCCTTGATCCGCGTCCATTCCTGCATCAGCTGCACCAGGTAACGCCGGTGCACCTGAATCACCTCGTGCACGTCAACACCCGGCAGCCGGATCGCCACCAGTACCTTCATCACTAGTTCGTCCCGCGGCGGCGAGCTCAGGTCCGGCGGCAGGCGCAGCCACTCCGACAGCTCGGCCGAGCCGCTCTCGGTGATCTGGAAGGCCTTCTGGGGCCCCTCGCCGGTCCCGTCCGACTCGACGAACCCGTCCCGCTCCAACCGCTGCAACGTCGTATAGACCTGGCCGACATTCAGCGGCCAGACCTCACCGGTGCGCGACTCGAACTCTTCCCGCAGCTGCAGGCCGTACTTAGGCCCCTCGCTGAGCAGCGCAAGCAGCGCATGCCGAACGCTCACAACCGAGCCTCACTTCGTATCATGCCGGGTAGCATACTCAGTATAATAGGCGAGAGAGGCAAGTTCGGCCGATCCGAGTTCGGAACGCCTCAGTCGGTCTGGTAGCCCAGCGAACTCCAGCTCGGAGCCGGTCCCGCCGAGACCGGCCTATCCGCGCAACGAAACGAGACCCCGGCCATGCCTTCTCCCAAAAAAGAGAAAAAGCAGGGCCTGACCCCTCTCGGAGATCAGGCCCTGCGAAACGCCTGGTCGGTCTGGATTACGTGAAGCCGACGTTCAGGGTGAAATGGCCGAGCCGGATGTGGAGTACTCCCCCTCCGGCCCAGTGCACGATGAACGCCAGCAAGATGATGGCCAGAATGACGACGACCACCCAGAAGAAAAAGATGATGATGCCGGGGACGGCGTGCCCGGCAACGGTTCTCGCTCTTGTCACGGCCGGCAGCTACCCGCTTCAGCCCGCGTTATTCGTGAGGGCTATGACTCCTGAGTGGCCGGCTGGACTTCGCCCGACGGGCCGGTCACGGGCACCAGACGGTCCATCCAGCAGATCGGGCAGGCCACGTTCGCCTTCTCGTGCTTGCCCTGGTCATGCTCCCAGGTGAGGTACGCGGCACCACCGACCAGAGCCAGCTCCAGCCCGCCGGTCGTGAGTCCGAACTTCAGCAACTGCCGGATCATTACGGCTCACCTGCCATCCCCTTGGGGCGGGTCGCTACCCACCGCCACCAGTAAATCGGCATTGGACGACAAGCGTCCACACTCGAACCAGAGGTTCCGAAAATTTTCGGAACCGATCTGGAAATTTTCACGCCCATAATGGGTTGAATTCATGATAATTTATCCCATGCTCTTGCAATGGGCCCGGACGTCGTTCTTAAATCTAGATAGTTATCGCAACTCTCTCCGATAACTTTCGATCGTGTGATTTCCACACTGAGGAGGATGGCCATGATGATGCGGCGATCCCGCCCGGCTCTCGACGCGACGAGACCGCCTGGCAGCGCGTTACGTCGCCGGATGTATGCGACCGGAGCCGTGACCGCGGTCGTAGCGGCGATGGCACCGCTGGCGATCGGAGGCACGGCCGCCCAGGCGACGCTGGCACCTGGGACGCCCCTGAAAACGCTGGCCGCGGCGAGCGGCCGGTACTTCGGCAGCGACATGACCGGGAACCTGCTGTCCCAGTCCACGGTGACACAGCTCCAGGCCCAGCAGTTCAGTATGCTCACTCCCGGCAACGAGATGAAATGGGACACCACCGAGCCGTCCAACGGCACGTTCAACTTCGCCCCGGGCGACCAGCTCGTCGCCTACGCCCAGGCGAACAACGAGCGGGTCCGCTGTCACAACCTGGTCTGGCAGAGCCAGCTCCCCTCGTGGGTGTCCTCCCTGCCGGCCAATCAGGTGCAGGCGGCAATGGAGGCCCACATCACCGGCGAGGCCTCTCATTTCAAGGGCAAGTGCTACGCCTGGGACGTGGTCAACGAGCCGTTCAACAGCAACGGGTCGTTCGTGGCGGACCCGTTCTTCAACGCGATGGGCAGCGGCTACATCGCTGACGCTTTGAGGACCGCGCACGCCGCCGACCCGAACGCGAAGCTGTACCTGAACGACTTCGGCATCGAGGGCGAGAACGCCAAGAGCAACGCGATGTTCAGCCTGGCCCAGTCGCTGCTGGCCGCGGGCGTGCCGCTTAACGGCATCGGGTTCGAGAGCCACTTCATCCTCGGCCAGATCCCGTCCGACATGCAGGCGAACATGCAGCGGTTCGCGAACCTCGGCCTCGATGTCGCGGTCACCGAGCTTGACGATCGCATCACCCTCCCGGCCACCAGCGCGAACCTGGCCCAGCAGGCGACCGAGTTCGCCGCCGTGGTCAAGGACTGCCTGGGCGTCACCCGTTGCGTCGGGGTAACCCAGTGGGCCGTCGGCGACGCCGACTCCTGGGTTCCCGGTGCCTTCTCCGGTCAGGGCGCGGCCACCATGTTCGACCAGAGTTACAACCCCAAGCCCGCCTTCACCGCCGTGCAGAACGCGTTCGGCGGGAGCAGCGGGAACACGGTGACCGTCACCAACCCGGGTACCCAGACCGGGACGGTCGGCACCGCTGCCAGCGTCCAGATCCACGCCACCGACTCGGCCGCGGGACAGACCCTGTCCTACTCCGCCACCGGCCTGCCCGCCGGCCTCGCGATCAACGCCTCCACCGGCCTGATCTCCGGAACGCCCACCACGTCGGCCAATAACACCGTGACCGTCACCGTCAAGGACGGCACCGGCGCCGCCGGCACCGCCAGCTTTGGCTGGAACATCGGTGGCGGAGGAGTTGGTGGCACCTGCCACGTCACCTATACGAAGAACAGTGAATGGCCGGGCGGGTTCACCGCCCAGGTGGTCATCGCCAATCCCGGCACGACCACGATCAACGGCTGGTCACTGACCTTCACCTTCCCCGGCGACCAGCATGTGACCAGCAACTTCAATGGCGGCTTCTCCCAGACGGGCGAAAAGGCCACGCTCACTAACGCCAGCTACAACGGCACGATCGCACCTGGAGCCAGCATCACCGACGGCTTCCAGGGCAGCTGGACAAGTAACGACACCAACCCATCTAGTTTCGCGATCAACGGCACTACCTGCACCTAACGCGGGCCAGCCGGCCGCTGGCGGCAGCCACCCCCTGCCGCCAGCGGCTTCGGCTTGGCATACTCCTTGTTTACATACAGGGAGGGACCGCCCATGTTCCATCACAACTGGGTCAAGACGACGGGCCGGGTCATCGACTCCCGGATCCGCAAGATGCTGAACACCGGCGGCGACCACTCGCTGGAGGGCTCCTATCTCCCGATGCACAGCTACATCATCGAGTTCCGGACACCGGACGGGGAGCTGACCAAGCTCGAAGTCGAGCAGCACATCGAGACCGTCGCCGTGAACGTCGGCAGCCACGTGCCGCTGCTCGTCAGCCCCGATGGCACGAAGGCCGTCTTCGACCATAAGGACCCGTCCATCAACGTCATCGCCGTGAACCGGGCGAACGAGCAGGCCGACGCCGAGCGATTCCGCCGTCAGCTCGGAACCTAGCCTGCCGCCATCGGCGAAGAACGCCGACATTGGATAGAGCACTGGCCGCTGGCGTAGTAGCCGGTGGCGTGGCCGGGACGGATCACCGTGGCGTCGGTACCGGTCGCCGGGCCGGCGGCCGTTCAGCTGACACTGGCGTGCAGCCAGTTCGCCAGACGCCGGTCGTAGTCCTCGGTGACCCGCAGCCCGCGGCCCTGGCCGCGGCTGACCCAGCCCAGCTCGAGGAAGCGGGTGGTCAGGGCCGCCGGCAGCGCGCCGGCCAGGTGGGGCAGCCTTTGGGTCCAGTCGACGCACGAACGGGCCAGTACCCGACGGCTGGCCTCCAGAGGATCGGCGTCGATGTCGAGTGCGAGCAGCAGCGCGCGCCCGCGGCCGGTTACGGCGTGATCGCGGTCGTCCACCAGGCGGACCGCGTCGGCGGCGAGCAGGCGGTCGCGAAGCTCGACGCCGCGGCGGCCCGCGAGATGGTCGTAGCAGGTGCGCGCCTCGGCGAGCTTGCTCGCAGCGGCGTGCTCGCGGAGCGAGTGCACGGGTGCCGGCGGCGCGATCTGTGCGAGAGCCTCAAGCGCGGCGGCTATCTGCGGGTCGGCCAGCTCGTGGTAGCGATGCCTGCCCTGGGCGCGGACCTTCACCAGGCCGCCATCGATCAGGCGCCGCAGATGCGCGGTGGCGGTTGCCGGGCTGACTCCGGCGCGGCGGGCAAGCTCACCAGCTGGAAGGGCAACGCCTGTGGCCAGTGCCGCCAGCATCGCCGCTCGCGCAGGATCTCCGATGAGCACCGCGACGGCCGCGAGGTCGCGGTCGCGGCGCTCGACGCCGGTCGTCTGATCGTCCATGCCACCAGGATGCCACAGGCACATTTCGATGCCGAGCGAAACGTTCCGAGGGCCAATGAGACGGAGCCCGAAGCCAATTGATCCGAACCACCGCAAATTTTTCTGCCTAAGAGGCTTTGGACTTTGCGGCGGAAACTTTCACGGCCGAAATCTCCCGATAACGCGCTGACCTGCATCGGAGCGTTCCTTTGCCGGTTCGGGGTGGCCAGCTATGGACACGGGCGGCACCGTGGCCTGTGAGGACAGTCCTCAATTCGCGGAGGTGGATCATGCGCAGGTGGCGGACGGCAACCGTCTTAGTAGTAGCGTGCGCGGCGGTGCTGATCGTCCAGCTCCCCGCGTACGCGATCGTTCCGGGCGGGACGCCGTCTCCGGTAACCGGGAACGCCACCTGGTTCACCGGGCTCGGGTCACCGTACGGCGGGTGCGGGCTGCCGCAGTCGGCGCTGGACTCGCAGAACTTCCTCGCCCTGAACGTGCAGAACTCACCCGGCAATTACACGAACGTCCCCCGGCCGATCTCCGCGGCCAACGCGAGCGAGCTAGGCATGTTCGACAACGGCCTGAACTGCGGCCGCTGGGTGCAGGTCACCATCGGCAACATCTGCACCGGCGTCAACGACGGCGCGCCCAACCAGCCGTTCTGCCGGAACGGATCCTGGGTTTCTGATCAGTACAACGGCGCCACGCTCGACTTCATCGTCGGCGACAGCTGCGACGACGGCAACGCGTGGTGCAAGGACGATCCCTACCACGTTGACCTCGCGCAGTCGTCGCTGAACAACTTCGTCCTCAATGGCCAGCCGGTCGGCAACATGTACCCGAATCACTGGAACAACCGGCAGGTGACCTGGCAGTTCATCTCGGCGCCCAACTACACGGGCGACATCAAGATCGGCGCGATCCAGGGCGCCCAGCCGTTCTGGCCGGCGATCGCCATCTCGCACCTTGCCAACGGCATTCACTCGGTGCAGTACTTCGCGAACGGCGCCTGGTCGGACGCCGCCATGGATTCCGACCAGGGCGACGACTACATCATCGCGCCGACGACCGGGGCAGGGACCTCCGGCTCGCAGTACGAGATCCGGGTCACCGACGCGTCCGGCAACCTGGTCAACAACGGCGAGGTGTACAACTTCTCCCTGCCGGCCTCATGCGTGCCGAACGGCTGCTCGGCGGCCTACACGCCGGTCAGTTACACCACGTCGACCTCGCCCGGCGGATCTCCCCCTCCGCCTCCGCCGACCGGCTCGTGCACGCTGACCTCGACGGTCACCAATCCCTGGCCCGGTGGCTACCAGTTGCAGCTCACCGTCACCAACAACGGCACGGCACCGCTGACGGGCTGGACGACCGGGTTCATGTTCGCCGATAACTCCGAGACCATCGCCAGCTCGTGGAGCGCCACCGTCACGCAAAGCGGACGCCAGGTCACCGCCGTCAACGCCGGCTATAACGGCTCGGTCGCCGCGGGCGGATCCATCAGCTTCGGAATGATCGTCAATGGTTCCAGCCAGACGCTATCCGGGCTCACCTGCTCGCCAGCCTGACGGGATGGCCCGCGCCCTTAGCTGGGCGCGGGCCCGCCTTCCTGATGGCATCCTGGCGTCATGACGGGCGAATGGCCACGGGCAAGGCTGCTCAGCGACGCCGAACTGGAGCGGTCAGCGGTCGTCGCCAACTGCGCGATGATCGCCCGCGCCTGGTCTGAGCCTGGTGGCCGCGTCAGTGACCGACTGGGAGCCAGACCGGGCTTTCGACCTGATCACCTGCGTCCACGGCCTGCACTACGTGGGCGACAAGCTAGCCACGCTCGTCCGCGCCGCGAGCTGGCTGACCCCCGGCGGCCTGTTCATCGCCGACCTGGACCTGACCTCGATCAGGCTTCCCGGCGGCCAAACCTCCGCCCGGCGGCTCGCAGGCCGGCTGCGCACCGCCGGATTCGCCTACAGCACCCGCCGGCACCGGATCACCCGCACCGGTCCGGCCAGCTTCACCCTGCCCTACGCCTACCTCGGCGCCGATGATCACGCCGGCCCAAGTTACACCGGCCAGCCCGCCGTCCACTCGTACTACAAAGATGCTTCATAACGAATTGGACTTTTAGCACACCTGGTCCTCGGACCGTCAAAGTCACGGCTCTGCACGGCATCACCCCGAGCACATCGGCTGACAAACCGTGCGGCCAACGACGGCCGCGGTAGTTCAGACAGTCGCGCTCAGGCGGCCCAGGCCGACCGCATCCCGGTCCGCGCCCGGGCTCGCCAGGGCGTGCTCGGCAGTCTCAGTGGCTAGTTCCACCAGCACGCGCATCGTGGCCATCTTGGCCAGCCCGGTTAGATCGGTGAAGAGATGGTAGCTATTGATTCCCATTGAATCGAGATCAGGAAGGGCCGGGAGGGCTTCTGAAGCGGGCAGCACCACCTTCGTCAGGGCCGAGCCGATGGAGAATTGCTCGACGTATTCCTCCAATGTAGCCAGTGGCGTCCTGGACAAAGTGAATTTACCGCTTTGGTTTTTCAGGCGGATATTCTCCAGGGCAGGTGGAGTTACGATCTCGACCCCCGTCTCCCTAGACCACACCTGGTTGTCCAGATGCAGTACCCAGATCGCGACGTGACTGAACTCATGCGGGAGTTGAGCGGGCCAGTCCTCAAAGGCAAAGAACGCGGCGACGTATGGACTCGTGGTCCAATCCAGCAGACGGGTAGGCAAGCCATTGTGCTGCCCGAGTGCCCATAGCTTCTGATCGTCGCGCAGGACCGAGTCCGGTATCCCCGTTTCCTCACAGCTTCTCCGCCACTCCTGAGTTAGTTGTTCCCAGAGCAGAAGTCGCTGGTCCCGGTCAAGTGATGAAAACTGCCGGTCGAATGAGGATGATAAACGCCAGTCGGCGTTGCCCATTCCGCGGAAAAGGTAACGGCCTGAACGGAAGCCGCCCTTTCCGAAAAGCTCGATGAACAGGTCTCGCTTGAGTTCGTGCCAGCTACCGTACTCGACTATTTCGATCGCGCTCACTGTTGCCCTCCAAACGAGTAGCTTCCGCGTGGCGGATTCCTCCGACGCTGTTGGTTAGACATGGGTGCAGGACGTATGCCCTTACGTCGGGCGGGAAATGAAAGTCCTCGACGTCTCCGAGAGAGAAGAAACGACGCTGCCCGTTCTCGTCCAGATATCCAAGAAGTCCATTCTGCCAGAGAACGGAAGCGAGGTCAGTTGCCTTCTCGAAATGCAATTCGGACATCTCCTGTAGTACTTTAAGGTCCGACGGCGGGAACCGGTCTACACCGACCATCCGAACGAATGCGCGAACGTCCTCCTGCACACCACTGATATAAGCCTGAGTACTTGTGTACAATTCGGAGTAATTATGCAGGGCGGCGTGCTTGGGCATGAGATCCGACGAGATCTGATTGGCACACTGGGCGAGTTGGGAATCACCGAACCGCTTCGCGCAGCGTTGGACCACCCGACGCAAGTCTTCCCCTGGCAGGCCTTCGCTGCCACCGAGTTTCTGCCGCAAGACCTCCTCACTCAGTTCGTTGCCGAGCGAGATGATGTCGCGAGGGATCAGTCTCGTATGGCTGAGCAGGTAGTCCTCAACCGCTTCACTGCCATCGGGTCCTGCCCAGTCATCCTTCACTCCCAGCCAGTCGCCGACCGTAGGGGCGCCGTCGACAGGGCACCGCATGAGCAATGACGCCGGCAACCGCTGGAGTTTCTGGTGAAGCAGGTAGAGCAGCGAGGCGCGATCCCAGGACAGTACACGTATATGTGGCTCGTTGTAATATCTCGGCGCGTGCTCTGAGCGGTATACCGACGCCATGACGATGTCACGGATACATATCACTACATGGAGACGGCCGCCCAGCTTATGATCCCGGAGCAGCCGCATGACCTGGTAGAACAGTCCCTCCTGGCACTTCAGCCAGTACATCGGGGCGTGGCTGAACTCTTCGTCCACGGCGTCCAGGTAGAAATAGATCGGCTTGCACTGGCCGATGATCTCCCCCAGCAAGTCCTCAAGATCGTCCCAGAGCGGGTCATCTAGATAGTTGGAAAGTTGATGGGCGGTCTGCCGCTCGTTAATAATGTCGCGGACCTGGCTGTATACCGACCTCGGTCGACGGAAATCTTCAAGCAGGCGCCCGTACATCTGCTCCATCTCGTCAGCCTGATCGTCGCGCAACTGCTGACGCAACTCGGGTCGGCGGAGCATATGCGAAGCAAGTGACCGCATAATGGCGCGGTCCCAGATCTGCATCCACTTCTCCACCAGGACACGATCGGAGAACCACTGGCACGCCTTGACGACGACCTCGGTGCTCGGCAGGCTCTGCTGCGGCAGGTCCGCATAGACTGAATCCTGACGGGCCTGGAAGTTCTGAAAGCGCCGCAGATAGACCGTCTTCCCCGCACCGAGCTTCCCCGCGATGACCCTCACCATGGAATCGTTAGCACGCGTCGCGAGGTGTCCGTACGCCGGATTTCCCCCGAAGTCGACGAATTCGGCAACCATGTCCTGGATGTCAGCCCGCGACCCATCCGGGTTGCCAAACGGTCCCACCGGATCGAGCCGACGCCGCCCCTTGCTCATGTCCCCCCCAAATCCTCAGGGTCGTGACTCTCCTAACAGGAGAGCCAGCAGGGCTTCGGATGATACGGCTCGTATTTCAGGCTCGAATGCGTGAGAGCCATTAGCGACGTAAGAAGAAAGCGAACTCGCAGCTCGGGCTCACTGACGACGAATGGTTCGTCGACGTCGAAGTCGTCTTGGAAGTAGCCCCCGGCACTGCAGCTAGCGGTCCCCGGGGGACCGGGCGTCGCCCGTCCGGGCGCGTGGGCCGGTGCCCGGAATAGGCGGTCTGCCCGGTCCGCCGGCGTTCCCAGGCTGCGGATAAGGAACGTCCTAGCCCGGGTTACAGACCACTTAGCCCCGGTTAGGACGCCTTAGCCCGGGTTAGCGCAAAAATTTGCCGGATTTATACCGGTTTCGGTGACGGTAACCAGGGCTAAGACCGCGTAACCAGGGCTAAGACCGCGTAACCAGGACCCGCACCGCGCTTGCGGCGCGGGTCCAGGTCAGCCGTTGAGGTCCAGCAAGTTGAAGCGCTGCTCGCCCGAAACTCCGCAGCCCGCGCCTGCTCGTCCTGGCGGGCGTGTTCCGGACCGTTGGGTTGTGGTCACGGTCGGATAACGG
>DATNFM010000204.1:0-8619 GCA_035606435.1 Streptosporangiaceae bacterium
GGCATTCAGCGCGCAGACCCGGGCTAGCCCGGCCGCCTCGGTCACGTCGACGTCGGCGCCGACCTTGCCGGTCGCCGGAAGCTGTCCGTCGACGAACGGAAGCTGGCCCGAGGTGTAGATGAAGCCGTTGGCGATCACTGCGGGCACGTAGGCGGCCAGCGGCGCGGCGACGGCCGGGAGCGTCAGGCCGAGGTCGGCGAGGCGTTCCTCTGGAGTTCGCAGGTCCGGGCCGGTCACTGCTTCGGGCGCTTCATGTAGGCGACCAGTTGCTCTGGATTGGGGCCTGGAATGACGGCCACCAGCTCCCAGCCGTCGTCGCCCCAGTTATCGAGGATCTGCTTGGTCGCGTGCACCAGCAGCGGCACCGTCGAGTACTCCCACTTTTGCATGAGCAGAACCTTAGCCGCTGCCGATGTCCCCGGCTGCGGCGCCACCTTCCCAACAAGCGGAAGACTTCGCGTCAAATAAGGCCCCGAAGTCTTCCGCTTAATGGTTTCAGTTCTCGGGCGGGACGGGCGGGACGGGCGGGATCGACAGGTCGTCGATCACCGGCTGTTCGATCGGCACTTCGGGGATCTCGTTGATCGGCTCGATCGCCTTCTGGCCGTCATTGCCTATAGCCCCCGGCGCGTCAGCGTCAGGCTTGCTGCCCTCGATTGCGGCCTCCGCTGCCGCGACCTCCGCCTCCCCGGTGTCCTCGTTCACGTGCGACGCCTGGCCTGAGCCCCGGTCGAAGAACCGGAGCAACTCGACAGGGATTGGCATCACCAGCGTGCTGTTCTTCTCTGCGGCAACCTCGACGACGGTCTGGAGCAGCCGGAGCTGCAGCGCGGCCGGGTCGCGGGCCATCACGTTCGCGGCCGCCGCGAGCCGCTTGGACGCCTGGTACTCACCGTCGGCGGTGATGATGCGGGCGCGCCGTTCCCGCTCCGCTTCAGCCTGCCGGGCTATCGACCGTTTCATCCCTTCGGGCAGGGAGACGTCCTTGATCTCGACCCGCTCGACCTTGACCCCCCACGGACCCTCGGTCGGCTCGTCAATAATCCGCTGCAGTTGCCGGTTCACCCGGTCCCGGTCAGACAACAGCTCGTCCATCTCGGACTGGCCGATGATCGACCGCAGCGAGGTCTGCGCCTGCTGAGACACGGCGAACATGTAGTTCTGCACGTTGATGGTCGCCTTGATCGGGTCCACGACCTTGAAGTAGACGACGGCATCGACCCGGACGCTGATGTTGTCCCTGGTGATGCCCTCCTGGGCGGGCACCGCCATGGCGACGATCTGCTTGTTGACCTTCTGCAGCCGGTCACCGATCGGCCGGATGAAAGTAAGGCCAGGAGCGCGTGTCCTCGGCAGCACCCGGCCGAACCGGAACACGATCCCCTCTTCGAACTGCTGTACCTGCTTAACGCTGCGCCCGAGCATGATCAGGCCGCCCGCCGCGACGAACGCCACGACTCCTTCGATAGCACCTACAGCACTACTCATGGCCGACACACCTTCTTTATCCAGTTAGCTGCGGACTCAAAACTCCGTCCGCAGTGCTACGAATTCAGCGTAGTCGCGGTTCACTCCGGGGTGTTAACCGCTCGCCTCTCCTGCGGGCCGGTCCTGACACAAGCTGCAGGTCGCGCCAGATAGCCTCGTGGCGTGAGTGTGCGGGATACGGACTGGGACGGGGTGCGGCTGCACGTCGTCACTGGTAAGGGCGGGACAGGGAAGACCACTGTCGCGGCCGCGCTCGCGCTCGCCCTGGCCTCGAACGGCAAGCCGGTACTGCTGATGGAGGTCGAAGGCAGGCAGGGCATCGCGCAGTTGTTTGACGTGCCGCCGCTGCCGTACGAGGAGCGCCGGGTGGCGGTGGCTCCGGCCTCCGACAGCCGCCCGGGCGGCGACGTGCGCGCGCTCGCGGTCGACCCTCAGTCGGCTCTGATCGAGTACCTCGAGATGTTCTACAACATGCGCCAGGCCGGCCGGGCGCTGACCAGGCTGGGGGTGGTCGACTTCGCCACCACGATCGCACCCGGGCTCGGCGACGTACTGCTCACCGGCAAGGCGGCCGAAGCGGTCAGGCGTAAGTCCAGCGGCAGCCCGGTCTACGGAGCGGTGGTGATGGACGCCCCGCCCACCGGCCGGATCGGCCGCTTCCTCAACGTCTCCTCCGAGGTCTCGGGCCTGGCCAAGGTAGGTCCTATTCGCAATCACGCCGATACGGTGCAGAAGGTGTTCAGATCGCCTCAGACGGTTGTGCACTTCGTGACACTGCTCGAAGAGATGCCGGTCCAGGAGACCCTCGACGGAATCGCCGAACTCAAAGCAGCCGGTAAGGGCGGCATCCAGCCGGGCGGGATCATGGTGAACATGATGCGTCAGATCCGGCCCGACCAGGGATTGCCCGGACGGCTGGCGCAAGACCCGGCTCCGGACCAGGTCGAACAGGACACCGGGGCTCTGGAGATCGCGCTCAAGGCCGCGGGGCTCGGCGAGGACGCCGGCCTCGCCGCCGACCTGGCCGCCGAGCTCGCCGATGAGACCAGGACGGAGCGGACCCAGGCGGCCCGCCGGAAGGAACTCGATGCGGCCGGCCAGCCTTGCTATGAGCTGCCGTTCATCTCCGACGGCATCGACCTGGCCGGGCTCTACCGGCTGGCGGAGACACTGCGCGACCAGGGCGCCGCATGACGCCTAAAGCTAACCGGCTCGCCGTGGATCAGCTGATCGACGACCGGCGGACCAGGATCATCGTGTGCTGCGGCTCGGGCGGCGTCGGCAAGACCACGATCGCCGCCGCTATCGGCCTGCGCGCCGCCGAGCGCGGTCGTCACGTAGTCGTGCTGACCGTCGACCCGGCCCGTCGGCTGGCTCAGTCCATGGGCCTGACCGTGCTCGACAACACGCCCCGGCCGGTCTCGCTGAACGGGAAAGACACTGAGGCGCAGGACGTCGACGATGACGGTGCGGCCGGGAGCCTGCACGCGATGATGCTCGACATGAAGCGGACGTTCGACGAGATCGTCGAGGCGCACGCCGATCCCGACCGCGCCGCGCAGATCCTGGCCAACCCCTTTTATCAGTCGCTGTCGTCCAGCTTCGCGGGCACGCAGGAATATATGGCCATGGAGAAGCTCGGCCAGCTGCGCCGGGCCGAGGAGTGGGACCTGATCGTGGTGGACACCCCGCCAAGCCGGTCGGCACTCGACTTCCTCGACGCTCCGCAGCGACTTGGCCGGTTCCTGGACGGACGGCTGCTCCGGATGCTCGTCGCACCGGCCAGGTTCGGCGGCAAGGCCGGCCTGAAGGTGCTGAACGCCGGCTTCGGCATGGTCACCGGCGTGGTCACCAAGGTGATCGGGGGCCAACTGCTCAAAGACGTCCAGACGTTCGTCTCGGCAATGGACACCATGTTCGGTGGGTTCCGGGAGCGGGCCGAGTACACCTATCGTCTGCTGCGCACTCCCGGGACGGCTTTCCTGGTGATCGCCGCGCCAGAACCCGACGCGCTGCGCGAGGCCTCCTACTTCGTGGAGCGGCTCGAACGCGACGGCATGCCGCTCGGCGGCCTGATACTCAACCGCGTGCATTCGTCTCCGGCCGCCCGGCTGTCGGCCGCGCGCAGCCTCGCCGCCGTGGAGACGTTGCAGTCCCTGCCGGACAGCGAGCAATCGACGCTAGCGGTGACCGCGCTGAAACTGCACGCCGAACGCATGCATCAGGCCGCCGCCGAACGACGGGTGGCCCAGCGATTCACGGCGGCCCATCCACTCGTGCCTGTGGGCAAGATCCCGGCGCAGCCCGAAGACGTTCACGACCTCGACGGCCTGAGGGTTATCGGCACCGCATTCGCGGATTGACGACCTCGCCAATCGAGTGGAGTGGACTGCCAGGTCCGCTATATATCAGCGGCAGGGCTGGCCGAGGGGAACTAGCCCTTCGGACCCCCGGAGGAGATTAGCTAGCGACTAGCTCGTTCTCGGTCGCGACGTACTTGTCCCGCGCGGTCTCCAGCAGTTCGCGCCAGGAGATGACGTCGGACCGGCGGCGCAGCAGCGCCCGCCGCTCGCGCTCGGTCATGCCGCCCCAGACGCCGAACTCGATTCGGTTGTCGAGCGCGTCTGCGAGGCACTCGGTGCGGACGGGGCAGCCGCGGCAGATCAACTTGGCCCGGTTCTGCGCCGCCCCCTGAACGAACAACTCGTCAGGGTCCGTTCCCTTGCACGCGGCGCGGGCGGTCCAATCGGTGATCCACATGTGGCCCAACTCCTCCTGATCGTCACGCCCGTGAGCGGGTCGTCACGCCGGGTGGCGCTTTGCTGAGATGTCCGAGAGTGCGCTTCGTAGGACAGCACTCTCGCGATAGGTTGCGAAAGAGTAACTTACGGAACTCCGGCACGCAGCGCTAGTCCCCGAGCGACCCATTTCCCATATAGCCCTGATGGGCTATAGACGATGCGGTGCGTAGTCACCTCACAACCGACTGTTACAAATTCTGCGTTGTTGAGAGTTAACACAGGGCGAATACGGGCGACGGCCTTGATTTTTCCCCGTTTCGTTGACCTCATCTGACCACTCCGTCGGGCAGCGTAACCTGAATCCGTGTCGAGACCAGTCAGCCACGCCGGCGTCGGCGCCGGTGTCAAGGCCATTGCCATGCTCGCGGTGTTGGCGCTCGTAGCAGGAGTGCTTTCGGCGATCGCACTGCTTCCGCTCGTGGGGGTCGCGGGTATCACCGTCCGCGACGCCGCGAAAACATTCAACGACCTGCCGGTGAAGGGCCTCAGCGAGGTTCCTTCTCGGTCCGAGTTGGTCGACTCGTCCGGGCACCTGCTGGCCTATTACTACCCGGGCTTCCCGCGCCCGATCTACCGGGTCCCGGTGCCCTACAACCAGATCTCCCCGCTCATGCGGCAGGCGATCGTCTCCATCGAGGACTCACGGTTCTGGACCCACGGCGCTCTTGACGTCCGGGGCACGTTTCGCGCGATCAGCCTCGACCTGTCCGGCCGGGCCGTCCAGGGTGGCTCTGACCTGGCCCAGCAGTACGTAAAGAACGCCTGCATTCTGACCGCCCATACGGCGAAGGAGCAGGCGTACTGCGCGTCCGACACCTTGTCGCGAAAGATCACCGAACTGCGCACGGCGGCCCTGGTCGAGCACCAGATGACCAAGGAAGAACTGCTGACTTCCTATCTCAATGTCGCGTACTTCGAGAACCAGGCCTATGGCGTCCAGGTGGCCGCCCAGCGCTATTTCTCCACGTCGGCTAAGCACCTGACGCTGACCGAATCGGCCATGCTGGCTGGCCTGGTCGAGAACCCGGTCGGCTATGACCCGCTGACCAATCCGAAGGCGGCGCTGGCGCGGCGAGCCACGGTGCTCCAGCAGATGCAGAAGCTGGGCTACATCACCAAGGCGGAACTGGCCACCGCGCTCAAGGCTCCGCTCGGCCTGAAGCTGTCGTCGGTGCCACTGCAGACCGGTTGCGTCAGCCCGAGTGTTCAGAAGGCGGCGTACTTCTGTGACTACGTCCTGGCCGCCATGCGGCACGACAAGGCCTACAAGAAGGCCTACAGCGAGCTGACCACCACCGGTGGCCTGAAGATCTACACGACGCTGAACATGAAGGATCAGCTGGCGGCCGACAAGGCGGTCTTCTACGTACTGCCGCACAATAACTACGCCAACCCGAACCACGACGTTGACGCCGAGGTAATGGTCCAGCCGAAGACCGGCTATATCAAGGCCATTGCGATCAACCGGCACTACGGTTTCGGTAAGGGCCTGAACAGCATCGACTACGCCGTCGACTCTCCCTACAACGGCGGCGCCGGCGTGCAGACGGGTTCGTCGTCCAAGCTGTTCACCCTGGTAGCGGCACTGAAGCAGGGCATCCCGTTCGGGTACACGCTGACCGTGCACGACAACGAGTTCGCCGGTCCCCTGCGGACTTGCAAAGGCCGCTACGTCCCGCCCTGGCAGGTCCACAACGCCGACGGCGGCGAGAGCGGCAAGATCCCGCTGTACTTCGGCACGACTGCCTCGATCAACGCCTTCTACGCCTCGCTTGAGGCCCGGGTTGGCCTGTGCAACGTGGTCAAGACGGCGATCAGCCTGGGCCTGAAGCGGGCCTCCGGCATCTCGCTGCTGAAGTTCGACCCGAACCTGCCTAAGGGCAACAACTACCCGGCTGACTACATCCCGTCCTTTACGCTCGGCGCTGTGTACGTGTCGCCGCTGGACATGGCGACCTCATACGCGACCGTCGCCTCGGGCGGCATCCAGTGCCATTCGATCGCGATCACGAAGATCACCGACTCCCATGGCAGGAACATGCCGGTCGAGTCGGCCAACTGCCACCGGGCCCTTTCCAAGGGCGTCGCCAACGCGGCGAACTACGTGCTCTCCGGAGTGCTGACCAACGGGGGCGGCACCGCCACCGACCGTGGCATCGGCCGTCCGGCCGCGGCCAAGACCGGTACCGCTAACAGCGGCTACTACGCCGCGTTCGCGGGCTACACCCCGACGCTTGTCGGCTACTCGTCGGTCTTCAACCCGGAGCACCCGACCCGGATCAGCTACACCGGCCAGCCGGGCGCCATGCTCGGCTGCCCGGAGGCCACCTTCCGCGCGTACCCGGGCGGCTACGTCACCTGCCCAGGCCAGATGTTCGGCGACAACGCGCCCGGCGCCACCTGGGAGTACAGCTTCCTGCGGGCCGCCCTGGGCAAGCCGCTGCACTTCGGCCCGGTACCGGGTAACTACTTCTCGCTCGGCGACGGCGCTTCGCCGCCCGCACCGCCCAAGCCCCCGAAGAAGAAGGGCGGCGGCGGAGGCGGTAATGGCGGAGGCGGTAACGGCGGCGGAGGCGGAGGCGGTCACTGAGTCGCGATGGCGTGACGGGTCTGGCCACGACTTAGTCGTGGCCAGACCCGCTTCCAGCCGGCGCGGCTGGCCAGAAATCCCGCTTCGTCGTTTTCACTGATCGCTGAGCTGGCGACGCACCTCGGCCGCGACTCGCGCGCCTTCGGCGTGCCCGGCGATCTTGGGATTGACCGCCCTCATGACCTGGCCCATGGCGCTCGGACCGGCCGCCCCGGTCTGGGCGATGGCCTCCGCTACCAGTGACGTCAGCTCGTCGTCACCGAGCTGGGCCGGGAGGTAACCGGCGAGCACTTCGCCCTCGGCCAGCTCGGCGGCGGCCTGATCGTCGCGTCCGGCGCCCTTGAATGCGTCCGCGGCCTCACGCCTCCTCTTCGCCTCACGAGAAAGCACGCGCAATATTTCTCCCTCTTCAAGCTCGCGAGAAGCCGAGCCGGAGACCTCCTCCTTGGAGATTTCAGTAAGCACCATGCGCAATGTGCGGGTTCGTACCTCATCGCGATCTTTCATCGAAGCGGTGAGGTCCGCGCGGATTCTTTCCTTCAGTTCTGACATGACGCTCATCCTGCCGCTTCTTGCCCGGACGGATTGACCAACACCGGCATTGCGGTCTGTGGACGGCCGTCCGCAGACCGCAATGCCCTGACCGGGACCGGTTACCTCCGAGAGCATGGCACCATATGGGAATGCGTCCACGCACCATGTTCGGGACCGCCGCCGTCGCTGGCGCTGCCGTCCTGGGCTATGCCAGCGTCGTCGAGCGCAACTGGTTCGCGATGCGCCGGTACGAGGTCCCCGTGCTCCCAGCCGGCTCTCGGCCGCTGCGGATCCTGCACATTTCCGATGTGCACCTGACCCCTGGCCGGCACCGGTTGCTGTCGTTCATTCGCGCTCTGGACGCCACTGAGCCCGATCTAGTCGTCAATACTGGAGACTCGATCGCGCACCAGCAAGCTGTTATCCCGCTGCTAGAGGCGTTCGGCCCGTTGCTCGACCGGCCTGGCGTGTTCGTGTACGGCTCCAACGACCTGTACTCGCCCGAGCCGAAGAACCCGACCCGCTACATCTGGCGCACCAGCGCTCACGAGCATTCCCGGCATGTGCCAGACCTGCCCTGGGCCGAACTCGGCGCGGGAATGGAGGCCGCTGGCTGGATGAACGCCAACAACAAGCGCGGCCGGATCAAGGTCGGCGAGTTCGACGTCGAGGTCGCCGGCATCCACGACTCGCACATCGGGCGCGACCGCTACCGCGGCATCGCCGGGCCGGCGGATCCGAACGCCGATCTCCGGCTGGGCGTGCTCCATTCGCCCGAGCCGGCGAACCTGGACCGGTTCGTCGCCGACGGGTTCGATCTGCTGCTGGCCGGTCACACGCACGGCGGCCAGATCCGGCTGCCGCTGTACGGCGCTCTGGTGACCAACTGCGGTATCGACCGGGATCGGGCCAGCGGATTGCATCAGCATCCGTCCGGCCCCGGGCCACGTCAGCGCGCCTACCTGCATGTTTCTGCTGGCCTCGGTACGTCGCCGTACGCCCCGGTTCGGTTCTTCTGCCGACCTGAGGCAACCCTGCTCACGCTAGTCCCGCGAATCGGCTAGACTCCGTACGCGGTCGCGGGGTGTAGCGCAGCTTGGCAGCGCGCTTCGTTCGGGACGAAGAGGCCGCCGGTTCAAATCCGGCCACCCCGACCAGTTCACGAGCCTGATAGCAGGCTCCTTGGATCAGAAGGTTCATACAGTC
>DATNFM010000205.1:0-30956 GCA_035606435.1 Streptosporangiaceae bacterium
GCAGCTCAGAGCCCATGACGACCCTCTTGACCCCTTTGTAACCCTTTCTGAAACAAAAAGATGTGACCTTGCGTAAGCAATACCACCACCAAATGTTGCGGTGCAAGCCCTACCCAGGCCGACGGCCCAGCGCGACAGAAGGCCGTGCACCACGGCCCGACAGAGGCGACCGCGCAGGGACTCGCATGCAGCGAGGCCCGGGCAGGCCGACACGCGCGGGCGGCACGGCCCGGACCAGCCCGGGCAGCCGCGAAGGGCACCCTCGCGCGGGCGGCACGGCCCGGGCAGCCGTGCAGGGCACCCCTCGCGCGGGCTAAGGCCCTGCCGCCGCGGCGGCAGGGCGCAGGTCCGGTTTGGCTGGGTCCGGCCTGGCGACGACCCAGATCGGCCTGGCACCCGCACCCGCACCCGCACCCGCACCCGCACCCGCGAGCCAAACACGACAGCAACGGTGGCCCAACCACACCCGCAGTCCCAGCAGTCACACGGTCCACACCGGCCACCGACACTTACCCCGGATTTCAGCCCACTTACCCCGGATTGCGGCCCACTTACCCATGATTGCGCTGGCTTCCCACCGATTGCGCGCTCAAAAATCACCGTAAATGCGACAAAATTCCAGCGCAACCGGAGGGCAGTCAGCGCAACGGGTGGGAAGTCAGCGCAACCGGTGGGAAGCCAGCGCAACCGGTGGGAAGTCGGCGCAACGGGTGGGAAGTCAGCGCAACCGGTGGGAAGTCGCCCTCAACCCGGGATAGGTGGAGCGCGCATCGCCGATGGCGGGGGGCGCCGAGCCTAGATACGCGGCCTGACTTCGGAGAGGCAGGGCACTGGGACTGGCAGCAGGACGGCCTTAGCGCTCGACGAAGCCGGTGAAACCGCCGCGTACCTCGTCCCAGCGGTGGGTCACCTGCGCGACGTGGCCAGGGGAACCTGGGGCTTCTAGCCGGTCGAGCAACTCGGTCAGCTGGTCTCGGCCGCCTTCGGCGACGATCTTGACCCGGCCGTCGACCAGGTTCTCGGCCATGCCGATCAAGCCGAGTTCGAGCGCGTTACGGCGGACCCACCAGCGAAATCCGACGCCCTGGACCCGGCCGCGCACCCAGGCGGTCAGCCGGGCCGCTTCGCCGTCCTCGCCGGGCGGCTCGGAGCCAGACAAAATCGGGTCGACCTGGGCCTCGGTGATCGCGTCGAAGTCGAAGTTTTCGAAGTCTTGCTCGTTGAAGCTGGCCAGGATGTCGTCGATGCGATCTGAGTCAGTGCCATCTGGGCTGCCATCTGGCCCGCCCGGGCCGGTCACCAGCGTCCCTCACGCGGCTTGCGCTGGCATTTGGGGCAGCTGAACGACGACCTGTTCATAAACTTCTCCCGTATCACGGGAGTGCCGCATCTAGGACAAGGCTGGCCCTCGCGTCCGTAGACGGCCAGTGAACGGTCGAAGTAGCCGCTCTCCCCGTTCACCTGCACGTAGAGGCTGTCGAACGAGGTACCGCCCGCTCTGATCGCGTCGGCGAACACGGCACGGATCTGCTCCATCAGCCGGATGACGTCACTTCGCCGGAGCGTGTCGGTGCCTCGCGCCCAGTGCAGCTGGGCCCGCCACAGCGACTCGTCGGCGTAGATGTTGCCGACGCCGCTGATCAGCGACTGATCGAGCAGCGCCCGCTTAATCCCGGTCTTTCGCTTCCTGAGCCTGGCCGCGAACAACTCATCGTCGAAGGAGGATTCGAGCGGGTCCGGCGCGATGTGCGCGATCAGGCCGGGCAACTCGGCTCCGCCTGGGGAGAACGACAGGTGCCCGAACGTGCGCTGATCGACGAACCGCAGGTCGTGACCGCCGTCGCTGAACTCGAACCGGGCGCGCAGATGCGGCCCGAACGGCGCCTGCGGGTCGCCCACGAGCAACTGGCCGCTCATGCCCAGGTGAGCGAGCAGCGCGTCCTCGCCGACGGTGAGCCACAGGTATTTGCCGCGCCGGCGAACTTCCCCTACCTGCCGGTCGGTGAGCACGGCGGCAAAGTCCTCTGGGCCGGCTAGATGGCGCCGGGCAGCGCGCGGGTGGAAGACCTTGACGTCGCTGAACGAGCGCCCGGCCACGTGTCGCGCCAGGCCAGCCCTGACGCTCTCCACCTCGGGAAGCTCTGGCACAGTCGTCCGCTCAGTGCGGATTCCGGACTATCGCCCGGAGTCCGAGTCCGCACCGCTGGTGTTTGCCCCAATCCGGTTTCCGG
Source organism: Streptosporangiaceae bacterium (assembly GCA_035606435.1). Classification (GTDB taxonomy): domain Bacteria; phylum Actinomycetota; class Actinomycetes; order Streptosporangiales; family Streptosporangiaceae; genus Chersky-822. Next base: position 2,232 of record DATNFM010000205.1, read on the forward strand.
GCGGCCGTCCGGAAACCGGACTGATTGTGTCTGCCTGCACAGCGTTTCTGTTGAGCCGGAATTCCGCTACGCACGGCCCGCGCCCTCGGCCTGGTCGGCCGCCTGTCCGTCCGCTCGCTTGAGCCGCCCGGCGGCGCTGAGGCCCTCGCTGATCGCGGTCCAGGCCAGTTCGGCCGCCTGCTGCTCGGCTTCCTTCTTGGACCGGCCTTCGCCTTCTCCGTAGACCTGGCCGCCGATTCTGGCCACGGCGCGGAACGACTTCTGGTGGTCGGGCCCGCTCTCATCGACGAGGTATTCCGGTCCGCCGAGTTCCTCGGCCGCGGTGAGTTCCTGCAGCGAGGTCTTCCAGTCGAGCCCGGCTCCGAGCCCCGCGGACCTGGCGATCACCGGATCGAACAGCCGGTGCACGAGTGAGTCGGCGTCGGCCAGCCCGCCGTCAAGGTAGACGGCGCCGATCACCGCTTCCAGGGTGTCGGCCAGAATCGAGGACTTGTCCCGGCCGCCGGTGGCTTCCTCGCCCTTGCCCAGCCTGATGTAGCCGCCGAGCCCGAGGCCCCTGGCCACGCCAGCTAGCGCGCGGCTGTTGACGACCGCCGCGCGCAGCTTGGCGAGATTGCCCTCGGGCAGGTCAGGATGACTACGGAACAGCGTGTCGGTCACGATCAGGCCAAGTACCGAGTCGCCCAGGAATTCCAGGCGCTCGTTAGTCGGCAGGCCGCCGTTCTCATAGGCGAAAGACCGGTGCGTCAGCGCTCGATCCAGTAGCTCATCGCTGACCTGGACTTGCAGTTCGCGAAGTAGGACCGCGGTGTCGGCGTCCTGCGCCCGGCCGTCAGCTGGCGTGCTCACCGTTCCTCCTTCCCGCGATCACGAGTGCTGGACCAGGGGGTCGACCCCCTGGAACCCCCCGTCGGGCCGCGACCCAGTTGTTCAGGAAGGAGTGATGACCTGACGCCGGTTGTAGGTACCGCAGGTCGGGCAGGCGGTGTGCGGCAGCTTGAGCTCACGGCACTGCGGACATGACACCAGGCTCGGCGCGGCGGTCTTCCATTGTGCCCGGCGCGACCTGGTATTGCTCCGCGACATCTTCCGCTTCGGTACTGCCACCTCAGCAACTCCTTCTACCCAGCGGGACCGGTCGTCCCTGCCAACAACGATGATCTATTCTGTCTCGGCCGCGCCGTCGGGAAACAATCCCTTGAGCACCGCCCAGACACCGCCATCGCTCGCGTGCCCGTGGTCGGGCTCGGCGTCTGCGAGCCTAATGCCGCAGGTGCTGCACAACCCTGGGCAATCGTCCGCGCAGAGCGGCGATAGCGGCAACTCCAGTACCAGCGCGTCCCGCAGCGCCGGCTCGAGGTCGAGCAGGTCTCCCACGAGGAGATACCCATCATCCTCCGAGCCGCCCGCCTCCGTGGCGAACAACTCCTGGAATCTCACCTGTGTACTCGAGGTGAACTCATCCAGGCACCGTGCGCATTCACCGACGAGCGGCGCCGTCACCTCGGCGGTGACCAGCACGCCTTCCGTCACGTCTTCGAAGTCGATCTCAAGCCCGATCTCGGCGCCTTCCGGCACCTTGACCAGTCCGGCACCAAGCTCGCCGGGAGCGGGTACCAGGCGCTGTTCGTGGCGCGCTGATGCAGACCCGAGAGTCCTGGTGTCGAAGACGAGCGGACCGCGCGGATCAAGCTTAGATCTGTTGAATTTCGTGTGTGGCATGGCTAGTGCAGAAGTTGATCTGATACTGGGCGGCTAGCTTACCCGGCTAGCTGTCCAATCCCCAACTTGTGCTACTCCGGGACGAGTCGCTCGGTCAGCCGGCGCAGTACGGCTTCAGGCGCTAGCCCGGTCACATCGCCACCGAACCGGGCGAATTCCTTGACCAGGCTCGAGGACAGGAAGGCATACAGCGGATTGGTACACATGAACAGCGTCTCGACCCCCGCCTGGTTGTAGTTCATCTGCGCCATCTGCATCTCGTAGTCGAAGTCAGTGACCGCACGCAGTCCCTTGACAATCGCGGAGACGTCGTTGGCCCGGCAGAAGTCCACGGTCAGGCCGTTGAACGTGGCCACCCGCACGTTAGCCAGGTCCTTGGTGACCTCGCTGAGCATCTCGACTCGCTCGTCCGCCGTGAACAGCGACTGCTTCGACGGATTGCGGAGCACAGCGACGATCACCTCGTCATGAAGCTTCGCTGCGCGACTGATGATGTCTAGATGCCCGTTGGTAACCGGGTCAAATGATCCTGGGCAGACCACGCGAATCACGCGGACTCACGCTCCCGTCGTATCTGCGGCGGCGGCAGGCGTATCACCTGAGGCGCGACCGTACCAGAGCACCGTCTCGCCGTAGCGACGGGACCGGTCTTCCGCGAATCCGGGGGGCCAGGAAGGCGCCGCCGACCTGGCGTCTCGCTCGATGATCACCAGAGCATCACCGGCCAGCCAGCCGCCCTCGGCCAACTCGGCCAGCATGGCGGTGAGTTCTTCGTCAGGAAGCGAGTAGGGCGGATCGGCGAACACCAGCTGCCGCCGTGGGCTCGCTTCGCCGGGCCCGCGCCGCAGCGCTCGGTCCACTCGGTCCCGCACCACGCGCACCCCGGGCAAGCCCACGACCTCGATGTTGCGCTTGATCACCTGCGCGGCCCCGGCGTCCGACTCGACCAGCAAGACGTCGGCCGCACCTCTGGACAGAGCCTCAAGCCCGAGCGCGCCGGAGCCCGCGTACAGATCGAGCACGGTCAGGCCGTCGAAGCTGCCGAACATCGCGACGAGCGAGGAGAATAGCCCCTCCCTGGTCCGGTCGCTGGTCGGCCGCGTCGACCGCCCGCTGGGCACGGCCAGCCGCCGCCCGCCTGCCTCCCCAGCGATAATTCGGGTCACCCTCGCTCAGGCCTTCTCAAGGAACTCCGCCTGCTCGACGTCGAGCATCGCGCTGATCGCCTCGGCCAGCGCCGGCTGGGTAGCGAGCGCGGGATCGGCCTCGACCAGCTCGGTGGCCTCCAGCCTGGCGGTTCCGATCAGGTCCTCGTCTTTCAGCAAGGTGAGCAGCTTCAGGCTCGACTTCCGGCCCGCCTGGGCCGACCCGAGCACGTCGCCCTCCCGGCGCTGTTCGAGGTCGAGCCTGGACAGCGTGAAGCCGTCCCTGGTCGCGGCCACCGCATCGAGTCGCTCCCTGGCCGGGCTTCCCGCCTCGGCGGCGGTGACCAGCAGGCACAGGCCGTGGTGTCCGCCTCGACCGACCCGGCCACGCAGCTGGTGAAGCTGCGAGACCCCGAACCGGTCGGCGTCCATGATCACCATCGTGGTCGCGTTCGGCACGTCGACGCCGACCTCGATGACGGTGGTGGTCACGAGCACGTCGAGCTGGCCGGCGGCAAAGGCCAGCATGATCCTTTCTTTCTCCTCCGAAGGCAGTTTGCCGTGCAAGACGGAAAGCTTGCAGTCCGACAGCGGCCCCTGCGACAGTTCGGCAGCCACATCGATCACCGCAAGCGGCGCCCGGCGCTGCGGTGCCTCCTCGTCGAGCTCGCGGAAATCGAACCCGCCATCCTCGGCCAGGTCATCGACGACCGCCTGGCCGGCCTCGCGGGCGTCATCAGCACTGGCGTCATCAGCACTGGCGTCGTCAGCACTGGCGTCGTCAGCACTGGCGATCCTGGGGCAGACGATGTAGACCTGGCGGCGGGCGGCGACCTCCTCGCGGACCCGTTCCCAGGTCCTGGCCAGGTAGTGCGGCTTTTCGTCGACCGGGACCACGTGGGTGTCGATCGGCGAGCGGCCGGCCGGGAGCTCGGTCAGCTCGGTGACCTCAAGGTCGCCGAACACGGTCATCGCGACCGTGCGCGGGATCGGCGTGGCGGTCATGACCAGCACGTGCGGCCGGCCGGTGACGGCCTTGGCGCGAAGGGCCTCACGCTGCTCGACCCCGAAGCGGTGCTGCTCATCGATGATGATCAACCCGAGATCGGCGAACTGGACCTGGTCTTCGAGCAGCGCGTGCGTCCCGACCACGATCCCGGCCGAGCCCGACGCCGCTTCGAGCAGCGCCCGGCGCCGCACGGCGCTGCCTTGCGAGCCGGTCAGCAGGCTTATGGTGGTCGCCTGTTCGGCACCGCCGAGCTGCCCGGCCATCGCGAGCGGGCCGAGCATCTGGCTGATCGACCGGTAGTGCTGCTGCGCCAGCACCTCGGTGGGCGCCAGCAGCGCGGCCTGGCCCGCCGAGTCGATGACCTGGAGCATTGCCCGCAGGGCGACGATCGTCTTACCCGAGCCCACCTCACCCTGCAGCAGCCGGTGCATGGGATGTCCCTGGGCGAGATCATCGGCGATCACCTCGCCCGCCGCCTGCTGTCCCGAGGTCAGCGTGAACGGCAGCCGCTGGTCGAACTCGGCCAGCAGCCCGCCGGGCACTCCGGGGCGGGGCAGCGCGACGTACTCGGTCGAGACCCGGCGCCGCTGCGCGAGCACGACCTGCAGCATGAACGCCTCGTCCCACTTCAGCCGGCTGATCGCGCGGTACTTGTCCGCGTCGTCGGCCGGATGATGGATCGCCCGCAGCGCGCGAGCGTAGTCGTACAGGCCGTGCCTGGCTCTGACCGAGGCGGGCAGCGGGTCGGAGTCGATGTCGGCCGCCGCCAGTGCGAGCCGCACAGAGTCGGCGATCTGCCAGGACGAGATGTCCTTGCTGGCCGGGTAGATCGGGATGATCTCGCTGGCGAACTCGGCCGCCCTTGCCTCGCTGGCCTCGCCCGAGGCGGGAAGCAGCTCGTACTCGGGGTGACTGAGCTGCCGCTTGCCGCGGAAGCTGGACACCTGCCCGGAGAACAGGCCGGTGCGGCCGGGCGCGAGGTCGCGTTCGCGCCAGTCCTGCCTGCCCCGGCCGAAGAATGTCAGCGTCAGTTTTCCCTGGCCGTCGGTGACGACGGCCTCGAAGATCGAGCCCTGCCGGTTCCGCATCGGCCGCATGTGCACGGACGCGATCTCCGCCTGCACCGTGACGTGCTCGCCGTCGCGGAGCGAGGCGAGGTCGGTGAGCTGTCCCCTGGTCTCGTACCGGCGCGGGTAGTAGGTGAGCAGGTCACCGACCGTGCGGAGACCCGTCGACCCGAGGGTGGCGAGCCGCTTCGCGGCCTTATCGCCCACCACGGTGCGCAGCCCATCTGTGAGCTTCGCCATCAGTGCCGCGTCTCCTGTCCTGTCCGGGCTGGCTTGGACTTGCCTGCCAAGGCTAACTATGCGCCGGCCCTCTGTCAGAGTCTCTAGGTCGCAGACGGGCGCTAGGTCCGATATCCTTAACCGGCTGAGCCGCTGTATGGCGGCTGGTTTGACCCACTTGACTACCCCTAATGGAGCGATCCCGTGGCTTCCGTCTGCGACGTGTGCGGCAAGAGACCGGGCTTCGGCAACAACGTGTCGTTCTCTCACCGCCGCACCTCGCGCCGCTTCAACCCGAACATTCAGAGCGTGCGCACGAAGGTCGACGGCACCCCGAAGCGGCTGAACGTCTGTACCTCCTGCATCAAGGCAGGAAAGGTCACCCGCTGACCGGCTGGCGAATTCGCCAGGCATGATCTACCGGCCCGATTCCCGCGCCAAGCGGGAATCCGCCGTCTATCGCTCCGGTCACGTAGTCCTTCGCGGCCTCGACCGCGCTGGGCATCGGCGCGCCCATCGCCAGGTGTGAGGCGATCGCGGACGCCAGCGTGCAGCCGGTGCCGTGGGTGTGGCGGCTGTCGACCCGGCGGCCCGGATAGCGCGTCACCTGACCATCGGCACCGTAGAGCAGGTCAACGGGATTGCCGGGCAGATGACCGCCCTTGACCAGCACCCAGGCCGGGCCGAAGGCCGCGATCTGCTCGGCGGCGGCCAGCATGTCGTCCTCGCCGGTGATCACCAGCCCGGTCAGTAGCTGCGCCTCGTACAGATTCGGCGTGACGATCGCCGCGAGCGGCAGCAGGTCCGTCTTCAGCGCGGCCAGCGCGCCGTCGGATAGCAGGCTGTCGCCGTGCTTGGACACCGCGACCGGATCGACCACCAGCGGCGCGTCCACGTCGGCCAGGGCCTGCGCGACGGTCGTGACCGCGTCGGCCGATGCCAGCATCCCGGTCTTGATCGCCTGCGCCCCGATGTCGCCCAGCACCGAGTCGAGTTGCGCTCGGACGGCCTCGGGCGGCAGTTCCCAGTACCCCTGTACGCCCAGGGAGTTCTGGGCGGTCACGGCCGTAATCACCGTCATGCCGTGGACGCCGAGCGCGAGCATCGTCTTCAGGTCGGCCTGGATTCCCGCGCCGCCGCCAGAGTCAGATCCAGCGATCGCCAGCACGCGCGGCGGACTTGCGGGGGATTCGGGGGTCGTCCCCCGGGTCGGCACTGCGTTCATGTATCTCAGGCTAGGGCTAGCGCTCAAGGCGGCCGAAGGCGCAGTGGGTCCCGTTATAAGCGCAGTGCCTTGGCCATTGCGGAGCGCCGGTTCCCTCAATGACAATTCTCGCCTGGTTAGGCGCCGATCTGGGCCAGGGCGCCGGAACTCCATACACCACCACGGCACCTGAATCGTCTTTCGCCCACTGACCCCACATGATCGACTTAACGCTGGCGTCCGGCAGCAGGAACCTCAATCGCCAGTTTCCGAGCGGCCGGCGGCTGGATATCGCGATCATCGCCATGAACTGGCCCCGCCGCTCGGTCATCAGCCGGTAGCGCACCAGCACCTGGCGGCCGGACCAGTCGTCTGGATCGAGCGGCCTGTGGACAGTTGCCTGGCGGTTGACGGCGGCGGTCGGGCCAGAGGAGGTGGTCCTGGCCGGCTTGTGCGGTGCGTTCGAGCCGCCCTGAGCGGGCGGGAACGAGAGCGCGGCTCTGGGCGTGGCGAGCGAGAGCGAGGCCGCGGCGGCGATCCCCAGGCTGACCGCGAACCACGGCGCCAGGAACGCACCGCGCACCACCCGCCAGTACTCCGGGTGGGCGGCCGCGCGCCGACTGCGAGCTAGTGCGAGCCTGATGGCCCGCCGGGCCGGAACTCCATAACGAGTCCAGGAGCACGCGGCCAGCCGCACACAAAGGCGAACATAGAAACGGGCGCAGCAACCAAGCGACAACCCCCGTTGCTGCGCTCTATGTCGAGGACGGCTCTGCGCCCGGTGACGCGGCATCAGTGCGGTTATATCAAGCCTTTGCCCGGGCGGAGCATAACACTGAGAAATCAATCATTCACTGGGAGTAATTGAGTCCGGAAGTGCTCCCAACCACCCGCGCCCGACCAGATCTGGCCGTCAACTGCTATTCCGTGACCCTTTGCTACGGTTCCGACCACCGTCCACGTCGACGGGAGTTCGACATCCGGCGGGAACGTCGCCACCAGCGCATGATCATCACCGCCAGTGAGCACCCACTGCAGCCACTCCGGCCCGCCCTCACCGCCGGACAGCCGCGCGGCGGCCTGGCGCAGCGCGGCGACCTGGGCGATCGGCTCGGCACCGAGACGGGCTGAATCCAGCTCACACCGCACCCCGCTCGCTGCCGCCACGTGGCCGAGGTCGGCGATCAGCCCGTCGCTGACATCGATCATCGAGGTGGCGCCTAGCTGTGCCGCCTGCCACCCGGCCGCATAGGGCGGCGACGGCCGCCGATGCGCCTTCACGAGTCCCCCGAGCGCTCCGCCGGCGTCTAGCTCGCTGTCCGCGCGCAGCAGGTCGAGTCCGGCAGCAGCGGCCCCGAGCGTGCCTGCGATCGCCACCACGTCGCGGGGGCGGGCGCCGCTCCTGGTCACCGGGGCGCGGCGGGCCAGGTCGCCGAATGCGGTGATGGCGAGCAGCACGGCGTCGGCGTTGCTCGTGTCGCCACCCGCTACCTGCGCCCCGACAGCGGCGCACTCGGTGGCGATCCCCTCGGCCAACTCAAGTACCCAGTCGACCTCCAGCGTCGCCGGGCCGGCGAAACACACGAGCAGCGCAGTCGGCACCGCACCCATCGCGGCCACATCGGCCAGGTTCCTGGCCGCCGCCTTGTGGCCGATGTCGGCCGCCGAAGACCAACTGCGCCGGAAATGCCGACCTTCGATGAGCATGTCGGCGGTCGCCACCACCCGTCGATCCGGTGCCTCGATCACGGCCGCGTCATCACCGGCCCCCAGGATGACCCGGCCCTCGTCCGCCCAGTCCGATTCGCCGGGCGACGCGGCCGCCATGCGCTCCGTGATCGCGGCGATCAGCCCGAACTCGCCGAGTTCTTCGATAGTGATGACGCCCCTCCCCACATGTCCGGCCTCCCCGCAACCTAGCGACGTCGTCCCGACGTCGCTAATGCTCCGCTTGGGATTTTGGCGACGGGGGGACATTGTTGCTTACCGGCTGGGCAATTGATAGCGGTGTGGTCACGGTGGGCGGGCTGGTGCAGGGTGCAGGGTGGCTGCGATAAGTTGTCGAGCACACTTCAGACCAGGAGGCCTTTATGGTCCAGGCTTATATCCTCGTCCAGACTGAGGTCGGGAAGGCCGCCGACGTAGCGACGGCCATCGGGCTGATCTCTGGCGTTACCCAGGCCGACGACGTCACTGGCCCCTACGACGTAATCGTGCGCGCCGAGGCGGACAACGTGGATGACCTTGGCCGGCTAGTAGTAGCGCAGATTCAGGGTGTACCAGGTATCACCAGGACGCTGACCTGCCCGATCGTACATATCTAGGAGCAGCACTCAACTTTTAGCGCTGATGGCCGCCGCCAGGGATGCTGAGCGGCGGCCAAGGCCGATCGCGGCGGCGCCGCACAGGTCGGCGACGGTGTCCACGTCCTGCCGTAGTCCCGAATCCTTGGGTGCGTCGAGTTCGGTCGCGCCCGCTTGCCGGTGCAGGGCCCTGGAGCCAGGACCGAACCGAGGCGCGAACGCGGCCTCGGGCCTGGCCGCGTACAGGGTCGTTCCCGAACCGGCGGCGTCGGGCATGTACGCCTGAGGGAGAGCCGAGGCCGCGGTCAGCGCGGTGGTCAGTTCGGCTGCCGACAGCGCCGGAAGGTCCGCCAGCAACGCCGCCCGGCCGTAACCCGGCCAGCGCGTAGTGGCGTGTTCGGCTCCGGAGATGAGCGCGCGGTTGAGACCGGCACCTGGGCTATCCGCGATGGTCACGGCTCCCAGCGCGGAAACCTCACTGATCACGGCATCGTCGTCGGTCACCACGACGACGGCTCCCACCAGCGGGCTGGCCACGGTCGCGGCGACGGTGTCCACCGCCATGGCCAGCGCCAGCGCCCGCCGATCGGAATTATCGAGACCGGCGAGCCGCGATTTCGCGAGGGCTAGTACCTTGACGGGGATCACCACTGACCAGGTCAGCGGGGTATCAAGTGCCATAGCATCCGATCTTGCCTCGACTTGGGGTCGCAGTTGCGGGAAGACTGGCACCATGGGGTGCGGGAGAGTGCATAGATGAGCAGACGCGCGGACGGTAGCTACTCAAATGGGTGGCGACGGTTTTCACAGGTCATCCTCCGGCCGACCATCCGTGCCCTGATGAAGCATGATTGGCAAGGTCAAGAGCACATTCCGAAGTCCGGGGGCGTGATCGTCGCCGCCAATCACCTCTCCTATGCGGACGTTCTCGCTGTATCGCTGTTCTGCGACCAGGCTGGCCGGTACCCGACTTTTCTCGCGAAGTCGAGCTTGTTCAACATCAAGGTACTCGGCCCGATCCTGGTCAAGCTCGGCCAGCTTCCTGTCTACCGTGGTCAGGCCGATGCTGCGCTCGTGCTGCGGGACGCTGAGCGCGGGGTCGAGAACGGCTCTTGCGTGCTGTTTTACCCCGAGTCCACGGTCACCCGCGATCCGGAGTACTGGCCGATGGTCGCCAAGACCGGCGTGGCCAGGCTGGCGCTCGCCACCGGCGCTCCGGTGGTCCCGGTCGCGCACTGGGGCGCCCAGAATGTGCTTCCGTACGGCAGCTTCAAGCCGCGCGTGTTCCCGCGCCGGACGGTCAAGATTCTCGCTGGTCCCCCGGTCGACCTGTCGGAGTTCGAGGGACTGCCGATCGACTCCAAGGTCATGCGCGCCGCCACCGACAAGATCATGGCCGACGTGTCCGGGCTGCTGGGCAAGCTGCGTGGCGAGGACCCGCCAGAAAAGCCCTACCACCCGGCGGTCGAACGCCGTAAGGTCCGGGCCGAGCTGCGCAAGCTGGCCGACGCCGGCTCGGAGTCGAACGGGGCGGAAGCCGAAGAGTCAGCCATTACCGAGACCAGCGAGCAGAGTGCCGAGGTCCGCGAGCCGTGACAGCGGCCGTGATGGGCGCTGGCAACTGGGGAACGACCTTCGCCCAGGTGCTGTGCGACGCCGGAACGCCGACAGCGCTGTGGTGCCGACGGCAACAGGTAGCGGACACGATCAACACCAGCCGCTGTAACGAGGAGTACCTGCCCGGATTCACGCTGCCCCCATCGCTGCGGGCGACGGCCGATCCGGCGGACGCACTCGCCGGAGCCGACGTCGTCGCGCTTATCGTGCCGTCGCAGACGCTCAGGCAGAACCTCGCCGGCTGGGTCGAGCTGATCCCGCCCGGCGCGCTGCTGGTCAGCCTCATGAAGGGCATCGAGCTCAACACCGGTAAGCGGATGACCGAGGTCATCGCCGAGGTCTCGGGCTGGCCCACCGAGCAGATCGCGGTCATCTCCGGCCCCAACCTGGCCCCCGAGATCGCGCAGCGCCAGTACGCGGCCACGGTCGTCGCCTGCGGCGACCAGCTGGCCTCGGAGAACCTGCAGAAGGCCTGCCATACGAGCTACTTCCGGCCCTACACGAACCCGGACGTGATCGGCTGCGAACTCGGCGGCGCGGTCAAGAACGTCATCGCCATCGCGGTCGGGATCGCGGTCGGAATGGGTCTTGGCGACAACACCAAGGCCATGCTGATTACTCGCGGACTAGCCGAGATCGCGAGGCTCGGCGCGGCCCTCGGTGCCGATCCGCACACCTTCGCGGGTCTCGCGGGGATGGGTGACCTGGTGACGACGTGTTCTTCCCCGCTGTCGAGAAACCGGACGTTCGGCGAAAAGCTCGGCCGCGGAATACCGATGGCTGAGATTATGGCGAACACTACCCAGGTGGCCGAAGGTGTGAAGTCTTCTAAAGCTGTGCTCGAGCTAGCCCGGGCCCACTCCGTGGAGATGCCGATCACCGAGGTTGTCGCCTCCGTGGTTTACGAAGGTCTCGACGTCGGCCAGGCCGCGCTGATGCTGGCCAGCCGAACAGCGAAACCCGAGCGTTATGGCGTCTGACAAATGGCCGAGGCCCTCACAAGATCCCCGCGATTCCGACGATCCGCGTCGCGCGAGGGATCCAGCCGGAGCGTCTCCGGCCCGGACTAGAAGGCCGAGCCAGCCGTCGTCCGGGCCGGTCGACGGTGACTACGGCTACAGCAGCGCCAGGTCGGCTGCCCGGGGTACCGGCGGTCGTCGACCGGCCTCGTCGGCGCCTGGCGACTCCCGGTACGGTGGCGACGATAACGGCCGGTACCAGAACGGCCATAGTGTGTTCGACACCGGCAGCCAGCCGTATGTGCGCGGCGGACAGCCCTACGACACCGGGAGCCAGCAGTACGGGCGCGGCGCGCGGGGCTTTGACACCGGCAGCCAGCCGATCTACGACACCGGGAGTCAGCGGCATGACACCGGCGGGTGGCGGGCGGCTGGCCGCGAGCCTTATGACACCGGGGGCTGGCGCAGCGGGTATGGCCGGCGACCGTACGACACGGGCAGCCAGCCGTATGTCGGCGCCGATCCGCGTCAGCCGGCTGGAGCGCTGCCTGGACCGGGCCAGGGACCTGGCGGGCAGCCGCCGAGTCAAGCACCGCCGAGTCAAGCACAGTCGAGTCAAGCACGGGCGAGTCAACCATCGTCGTCTCAGCCACCGTTGTCTCAGCCACAGGCGGACTGGCCCTCGAGTGACTGGCCCGCGTCTGACTGGCCTTCCGGCAGTTGGCCGACCCCGGGCGGGCAGTCAGAGGCTCCGCCGGGTCCTGGGCGCGGCGGCGGGCGGCTCGGAGCCGGGTCGCCGTACGGTGATGCGCCTCCTGGCGGCTGGATGCCGCCCACGCAGGGTCGGCCTGGGCACTGGCCTGCCGACGCTACGGTTGCGACCCAGCGGCGTTCTGATCCCGGATACCCGGGTCAGCCGGCGGCAGGGGCGGGGGCCGGGCCAGGGCCTGGTCGAGGCGCCGGGTACGGCGATCCTCGGATGGGCGGCTCGATGGCGGCCGGACCGGCGCGGCTTGACGGCGGAGCCGCCGGGCAGACTTCGGTACCTGATCCAAGGCTCGCCGCTGACCCGAGGATCGGCTCCGATCCCAGACTGGCCTCGGCTCCGGCGCTCAGCCCCGATCCCAGAGCTGCCGTGGATCCCAGAGCTGCCGTGGATCCCAGAGCTGCCGTCGACCCCAGGCTGGCTAGCGCTGGACTGGCCTCTGGCTCCTGGCCAACGCCAGATCCCAGGAGTTCGGCCGGGCCGGCAGCCGTCTCGGTTCCAGGGGCTAGGCCGGATCCGAGACTGCCGCATGACCCCAGGCTCACGTCGAGTTCGGGGGCCGCGTCCGACCCGGCATTTTCCTCGGATTCCTGGTTCGCGGCCACTTCGCGAGACTCCGGTCTAGCCCCCACGACGATTTCCAGTGACCCCAGGCGAGCCCTCGATCCGGCTCCGGCGACCGACCCAGGAGGTTCGACGGACCCGCTGCCGGTCTCCAATCCCCACGATTGGCAAACACCAGCGATGCGGTCTGCGGATGCCGGTCCGCAGAGCGCATTGCAGGCGCCGGGCGCGGGCCTGCCGCCGGTCGGCCGGTCGGCTGTCGCGGCACTAGCGGCGTCATCGCAGCTAGCCGGGCCGCAGTATCAGAGCCAGCCCCAGCTGGGCCAGCCCTATCAAGGCCAGCCGCAGCAGAGTCCGTCACCGCAGGGCCCGCCACCCCAGGGCCCGTCACCACACATCCAGCCAAACCCGAGCCAGCCGCCAAACCCGAGCCAGCCAAGCCCGAGCCAGCCAAACCCGAGCCAGCCCTATCCGAGTCCGCCCTATCCGACGATGACGCCGCCCGTGCCACTCGTCTCCTGGGATACCCCCGGCCGGACCATGCCGGTCAACTCACCGGTCAACTCACCGCCGTCGGCCGGCCGTCTGCTCGCCATCGAGCCGCCGCGCTCGGGCGAACTTGAGCCCGCAGCGGGCACGGCCGACAAGCGCCGACCAGGCGAGAACACCAGGTCCGTGAACCTCCCGCCCGCAGCCGTGCCCCAGCCTTCGGCATCGGGCCAGCCTCCGTACTCGGTTCCGATCTACCGGTCCCCGATCTCAGCCTGCAGCTCGGTCACCGACTACGCCCCAGAGAACGCAGGCAGCCCAAGCAGCGACAACCCGACCGTGGCCGCGCTGTGCAGCGCCGTCGCGGCCCTGGAGGGGATCAACCTCAGTTACCCGGCCTGCTCGCAGGCGTTCGCCTCAGGCATGGCCGCGATCTCGACGATCTTCTGGGCGTTCAGCAGGGCCGGGGCGCAGGTGGTAGCACCGGCCGGGGTCTACGGCGGCACGTACGGTTTCCTGCGCAACGTCGCGGCGAACTTCGGCGTCCACACCGACTTCGTCGACATGACCGACCTCAGGGCTGTGCATGCGGCGCTGCGGCCGGGAACGACCGCGATCTTGTACGCCGAGACGCTGGCCAACTCGTCCGTGGCCGTATCGGACCTGGGCAATCTGGCCAGGCTCGCGCATCAGGCCGGAGCGCTGTTCGTCGTCGACTCGACGCTGGCTCCGCCGGTGATCTGCCGGCCGCTGGAACACGGCGCCGACCTGGTGTTGCACTCCGCCTCTAAGTACTTCGGCGGCCACTCCGACGTGAGCGGCGGAGTCGTCACCGGCCGCGCCGAGCTGATCAGGCCGCTGGGGCGGCTGCGGATCGACACCGGCGGATCGCTGGCCCCCGACGACGCCTACACGCTGCGGCGCGGCCTGGAGACGCTGCCGCTGCGGGTACGGCGGCAGTGCGCTACCGCGCAGGTACTCGCCGCTGGCCTGGCCATGCATCCGGCGGTCAGCGGTGTTTGCTACCCGGGGCTGACCGCCCATTTCGGTCACGAGCTGGCCCGGCGGCAGTTCGACGCCGGACCTGAGGGCACCAGATTCGGTGCGACCGTCACCGTCGTGCCCTACGGCGGTGCCGACGCCGGGGCCGCCTTCGCGCAGCGGCTGCGGCTCGCCCAGATGACGGCCTCACCAGCGGGGACGCACACCAAGGTCAGTCACCTGGCCTCGACGACGCACCGGCAGTTCGACCCCGGGGCGCTTGCCCAGGCGGGGATCGACCAGGGGGCGGTGCGGTTCTCCGTAGGACTGGAGGACGGCGAGGATCTGCTGGCCGACGCCATGGCGGCGCTGGATTCACTGGGACGCAGGTAACCGGCCTCTGGAAGAGGCGAAACGAACCCCCGCAAATTTTTCAACCTAATAGTCCTTGTTTTAAGGGTATGACCGTCAGGGGATCGCGCAATCCACGGGAGGCTTGGTGAACACCGAACGCAAGATCAAGGTCGCTGTCGTCTTCGGCGGCAAGGGGCCTGAACACGCGATCTCGTGCCTCGGCGCCGGCAATGTGCTGGCCGCGATCGACCGGTCCAAATACGAGGTCATCCCCATCGGCATCACGACCGAGGGAAGCTGGCTCGAGGTCCCGGACGACCCCGGCCGGCTGGCCATCACCGCAGGCGAACTGCCCAGCGTCGACTCGGTCGCGAAGCCGGACGCGCACGTCGTGCCGTGGGCGTACCAGGGCGATTCCGAGGTCGTGGCCAGCGCGCCCGGGCATGTCCCGCACGCGCTCGGCGACGTCGACGTGGTGATCCCCGTGCTGCACGGGCCGTTCGGAGAGGACGGCACCATCCAGGGGCTGCTTGAGCTGGCCGGAGTGCCTTACGTCGGGGCGGGCGTGCTCGCAAGCGCGGTCAGCATGGACAAGGAGTACATGAAGCTGATCTTCGCCGCGAGGGGGCTGCCGGTCGGGCCGCACGTGATCGTGCGGGGGCGAGACTGGCCGGCGGCGCCTGCGCCGACGCCGCGCCAGGCGCAGGTCGCCGCGGAACTCGCGGAGCTGGGCTGGCCGTTGTTCGTGAAGCCGTCCAGGGGAGGTTCCAGCCTGGGCACGTCCAAGGCGGGCGACCCGGAGCAGCTTGAGGCGGCGATCGCGCTCGCGCGGGACTTCGACCCGAAGGTGATCGTCGAAGCCGGGCTGACCGCCCGGGAGATCGAGGTCGCCGTCCTGCAGGGCGTGGACGGGGCGCCGCCGGACACCAGCCTGCCGGGCGAACTGCGGCTTGAGGGCGAAGAGGAGTTCTACGACTTCGAGGCCAAGTACCTGAGCGGGAGCAGCGGAATGCTGATCCCCGCGCCGATTCCCAGCGCTGACCTGCAGCGGATCAGGGAGATGGCGGCGGTGGCGTTCGACGCGGTGTCGGCCGAGGGACTGGCCCGGGTCGACTTCTTCTACCTGCCGGACGGGACGATCCTGATCAACGAGATCAACACGTTCCCTGGCATGTCCCCGACGTCGTATTTCCAGAAGATGTGGGAGGCGACCGGGATGGCGTTCCCGCAGGTAATCGACCGGCTGCTGGAGACGGCCCTGGCCCGCCGGTCAGGGCTTCGGTAGAGCTCGCGGGCTGCTGGCCCGGCCGGCCTGGGCGGGCGAGGACGGGCCTGGGCGGGCGGCACGTCGGGCCGCCCGCCGTCAACCCGCTGGCGGGCGGTTACTTCCTGCCCGCGGCGACCTTCTTCTTGTCGCCATTGACAAGGGCCTTGAAGTCGGCTCCGGCCCGGAACTTGGGCACGGAAGACTTGGGGACCTTGATTGCCGCGCCCGTGGCTGGATTTCTCGCGGTGCGAGCCGGGCGGTCGGTCTTCTCGAAAACCCCGAACCCGGTAATTGCCACCTTGTCGCCCTTAGCGACGGCGTGCTGGATAGTGTCGAGAACTGCGTTGACAGCCTCAGTTGCGGTTTTCTTATCCCCCAACCGGCCTGAAATCGCATCGATCAGGTCACGCTTGTTCATTTCCTCACTCCTGCGGGTCCCCCAACGGGAATGCCGCGGACCGGACGTCCTTTTCGGCCCGGGCTCCACGACCTCTGACCTGCCTGAAATTAGGCGATGCAACGGTGGCACACAATGATCTAGGCATTAAACGAGGCGTGTCGTTACTGAAAGTAGGTGCCATTCAGTATTAAAAGTGGACCAGTCGTCATGCGAATTCAAATCCGCGCAACACGCAGGCCGCACCCCTGCTGGTATCTACCTTCTACGCTCGTCCAGTGCCTCGCGGATACCCCGCCACACCGACCTTCTTTACCGGGCTTCGCCTACCCGTAGGTCGTTTATTCAAACCTCTTTGCGTGGCGCGGGCCGGTTACTAGCCCGCACTTGCTCGGCTTCAGCCATGAGCTCATTGAGGCGGCGAATGCAGCGAATTCTGCTCGCACCGGGCATCTTTAGGGCGGTACAAATCGCCATGAAACGCTGATTCAGCCGGAGGTACGCCTCGGAGTCGGCACCGAGGACGGCCAGGGCAGAAAGCGCGCGCTGGACCGCGAGCAACCGGGCCGCCAGTGGGTCGACGGCGGGCGCGGCGGGCGACCCGGCCCCCGGCTCCGCACCCAGCGCCGGGTAATCCGGCTCAGTCTCGGTCATCATCTGTTCCAGAGTGCCAAACGCGTCGGCAAAGCGCGAACTCCCCTCCACTCACCGGCCGTGTTTACTGATGTACAGGCAGCCGTCAGCGAACCCGTAACCCGCAGGCGGTATGGTCCATAGTTGGGAAAAACTGTGCGTGGCCCGACGGAGCTCGATCCATCGGAGGGCCTGCCAGCCGAATCGATTGAGCCGTCGGAGTGAGGTCGCGCCCGATGAAGGTTGCCGTGGTCAAAGAGACCGGGCCCGCCGAGCGCCGGGTTGCGCTCGTTCCTGAGGCGGTCGCCAAGCTGCGATCTGCCGGACATGAAATTTTTGTAGAAAGGGGTGCGGGAGCCTCCGCGTTCTTTCCAGATGAGGCCTATTCGGACGCCGGCGCGACGCTGATCGGGCCTGATCAGGTCTGCGAAGCCGACGCCATCTTGATGGTCGGTCGCCCCGACGCCACCCTGATCGGCCGGATGCGCGCGGGTCAGGCGGTCTTCGGCCTGCTCACTCCGCTCACCGATCCCGAACTGGCGAATCGCCTCGCGCAGGCCGGCGTGACCGCCGTCAGCCTGGATCTGATCCCCAGGACGCTGTCGCGAGCCCAGCCGATGGACGCGCTGAGCTCGCAGGCGAACATCGCCGGCTACAAGGCGGCGCTGCTCGCGGCGGCCGCGTTCGGCCGGTTCTTCCCGCTGCTGATCACCGCGGCCGGGACCGCCCGGCCGGCCAAGGTGCTGGTGCTCGGGACCGGCGTGGCCGGCCTGCAGGCGATCGGGACCGCCCGGCGGCTCGGTGCCGTGGTCAGCGCCTACGACGTCCGGCCCGAGACGCGGGCCGAGGTCGAGTCGCTCGGCGCGTCGTTCATCGAGCTGACCTCAGTCGGCGAGGCGAGCGGTACCGGCGGTTACGCCCGGGCGCTGACCGACGCCGAGCGAGCGGCTCAGCAAGCCGAACTGGCCGACCACATCACCAAGCACGATGTCGTGATCACGACGGCCCAGGTGCCTGGCCGGCGGCCGCCGGTGCTGGTGACGAGTTCCGCGCTCAAGGCGATGGCGGCCGGCTCGGTGCTGGTCGACATGGGCGCGAGCGTGCTCGGCGGAAATGTCGAGGGTTCCGCGCCGGGAGAGACCGTCGTGACCGACAACGGGGTCACGATCATTGGCGCCGACAACTTGCCTTCCACGATGGCGGCGGCAAGCTCGGCCATGTACGCGCGCAACGTCAGTTCGCTGCTCACCTACATGGCCAAGGACGGCGCGTTCACCGTGGATCTCGATGACGAGCTGGTAGCCGGAGTCGTGATCACTCGCGATGGTGCGGTGATTCATCCGGCGCTAACCAAGGCCGAGGCCGGTCCAGCCGCCCCGGCTTCCTCCGCTCCCTCTGCTCCCCCGGATCCCTCGGATCCCTCGGTTGCCTCCGCTCCCGAGCCCGACCCCGCCCAAAGTCCGACTCCGCCAGCAGCCAACGGCGACTGACCTGGAGGAACCGCTTCAATGCTCCTCTTTGATTTTATTGTTTTTGTCTTGAGCCTCTGGGTGGGGTTCGAGGTCATCAGCAAGGTGCCGGCCACCTTGCACACGCCGCTGATGTCGGCGGCGAACTCCATCCACGGAATCGTCCTGGCTGGCGGAATCGTGATCGCCGCGACCGCGGATAACGCCATCGGCTACATCCTGGCGTTCGTGGCGATCGCGTTCGCGACGATGAACGTCGTCGGCGGTTACGTCGTGACCGGCCGGATGCTGAAGATGTTCAAGCGGCGACCGGCCGCGCCGGCGGCCGCCGTGGCCGGGGCGCCGGCCTCGGGTGCGGCTGAAGCGATCGCGCCCAGCCCGAACGGCAGCGCGGCCTCCGCCAACGGCAGCGTCTCGACTGGCAAGGTGACCAAGTGACCGGGACGTTCAATACCGTCATCCAGCTGATTTACCTCGCCGCCGCCTCGTGCTTCATTCTCGGCCTGCACCTGATGAACAACCCGGCGACCGCACGGCGCGGAAATCAGGTCTCGGTCGTCGGCATGGTCGCCGCGATCGTGGCCACCATCGTGCTGGTCATCCATTCTGGCAAGATCACCACGACCGGCTGGGCCGTGATCGCGGCCGGGATCCTGGTCGGCGGCGGCGCGGGCCTGTACTCGGCCCGGACGGTCAAGATGACGGCGATGCCGCAGCTAGTCAGCGTCTTCAACGCGGTCGGCGGCGGCGCGGCGGCCTTGGTCGCGATCAGGGATTACATGCACCTGGGCGCGAGCGTCAGCGCCACGACCTCGGTCACCACGCTGCTCGACGTGATCATCGGGTCAGTGACATTCTCCGGATCGATCATCGCGGCCGGCAAGCTGCAGGGCCTGATCACCTCGGCGCCAGTCACGTTCCCCGGCGCCAGGATCGTGAACCTCATCCTGGTCGCCGCCGCCATCGGCGTCGGCGGCTACGTGATTGCCTCGCCCGGCCTGATCGGCCTTGGCGTGGTGATCGCGGTCTCGCTGGTGTTCGGCGTGTCGATGGTGATGCCGATCGGCGGCGCCGACATGCCGGTCGTCATCTCGCTGCTGAACGCCTTCACCGGCACCGCCGTGGCGATGGCCGGCTTCGTGGTCAACAACACCGGCCTGATCATCGCCGGCGCGCTGGTCGGTGCCTCCGGTGGAATCCTGACCAAGCTGATGGCCGACGCGATGAACCGCTCGATCGGCAACATCATGCTCGGCGGCTTCGGGTCGGGCGACGCGGCCGCCGTCGTGGCCGGGCCGGCCGGCGCTTCTGTACAGTCGATCGCCGCCGACGACGCGGCCATCCAACTGGCCTACGCGTCCAAGGTGATCATCGTCCCGGGCTACGGCCTGGCGGCCGCTCAGGCTCAGCACGAGGTCGCGGCGCTCGCGGACTTGCTCGAATCGCGCGGCGTCGAGGTCAGCTACGCGATCCACCCGGTCGCGGGCCGGATGCCGGGCCACATGAACGTGCTGCTCGCCGAGGCGAACGTGCCGTACCCGTTGCTCAAAGAGATGGACGAGGTCAATCCAGAGTTCGCCCGCACCGACGTGGCCCTGGTGATCGGCGCCAACGACGTAACCAACCCGGCCGCCCGGCGGCCCGGCACGGCGATCTCCGGTATGCCGATCCTGGACGTAGACGCGGCGAAGTCGATCATCGTGATCAAGCGGTCGATGGGCCACGGCTACGCGGGCATCGACAACGAGCTCTACTCCAACCCGAAGACCTCCATGTTCTTCGCCGACGCCAAGAAGGGCCTGGCCCAACTGACCGCCTCAGTAAAGACGCTCGTGGGCTAGCCGCTCCACCTCAACAGCCTCGGAATCCCGTTACTGTAGTTCCGTCCTGGGACGCTACTACAGTAACGGGATTTTGATGTCGCCAGGAGTACGTTGAAGTCCCGTTACTGTAGTTCCGTCCCGGGAAGCTACTACAGCAACGGGATTTTGATGTTGCTGGCCGGGCCTGGCCGGGGCGCGGCGAGTGGAAGGAGACCCTCGCGGTGAGCACTCTTGACCAAGATCTTGACGCTTTGGCTCAGCCGGTCACGACTCACGGGCTTGAGCTCACCGATGCCCGTCAGGCGCGCGTCGGCGGCCTGACCGTCCGGCGCCTGCTACCGCTCCGGCTTCGGCGAAGCGTCGGGGCGTGGTGTTTCGTCGATCACTACGGACCGATGTCGGTCGACGGCGTGACCGGCATGGCCGTACCGCCGCATCCGCATATCGGCCTCCAGACCGTCACCTGGCTCCTGGCCGGGAACGTGCTCCACCGCGACAGCCTCGGCTCCGAGCAGATGATCAGGCCGGGTCAGCTCAACCTGATGACCGCCGGGCGCGGGATCGCGCACGCCGAGGAGTCGCCCGTCGAGCACGACCCGGAACTGCATGGCGTCCAGCTCTGGGTAGCGCTGCCCGAGGCGTCCCGACTCACCGAGCCGGCGTTCGAGCATCACGCCCAGCTGCCGGTCCACGAGGCGGACGGCCTGGAGATCACCGTCTTCATGGGCGGCCTGGCCAGCGGTCGCTCGTCCGGTCGCTCGCCGGCGATGACGTTCTCGCGCCTGGTCGGTGCCGAGCTGTCGGCACGACGCGACGTCAGCACGCGGCTGACGTTGAACCCCGACTTCGAGCACGTGATCTTCGTGGCCAGCGGCGCCGCAGAGGTCGCCGGGACCGGCTTGCGGCCGGGCCAGCTGCTCTATCTGCCGACCGGCCACGACGGCATCCCCCTAGCGGCGCCGAACGGCAGCACGATGCTGCTTCTCGGCGGAGTGCCGCTCGGCGAGCGCCTGCTGATGTGGTGGAACTTCGTGGCCAGGAAGCCCGAGGAAATCCAGGGCGCCGTCACCGACTGGGATGCGGGCAGGTTCGGCGAGGTAGGCGGCTACGCCGGCGACCCGCTCAAGGCACCACCCCTACGCGCCGACCTACTAACCCGCAATCCCTAGCTAGCCGCACCGCACCACGGAGCAACCAGCCTGCCGCCAACACCCGCCAGACCCGCGACCACCCACACCAGCCAGCCCGGTCGTCGCCCGCGATCACCGAACCTTGGCGCGCCGTGACCGCGCGCTCTTACAAATCGTGGGCGTCCAGGACGCTGAGCAACCTCCTCTTCCTCTTCTGGTCCTCTCGAAGTGCGCGCAGGTAGATGCTGAACGCGGCCTGGGTGCCGAGCCGGCTGTGGCAGGCTCGCGCGCTGAGCAGCAGCCGCGCCAGCCGCTCGTACGCCTTGTCACCGGTCTCCTGCTTAAGCGCCTGGATCTGGCGCTGGTAAACGGCGAGTGCGTCGGCTGGCCTGGTTTCCGCGACAAGGTCGGCCAACCTGAGCTTCTGCGCTTCGGTCGCGATTCCTGCGGCCGCATCCCAGGCCGCATCGATGTCGCCCTCGCTGATCAGCGCGTCGATCAGCACTGGCCCGGGCCGGAACCGCACGCCCCGGTGAGTCTTCCGCATCGCGTCAGCGTCCGCCCTGAGCCGGTCGAACGCCCACTGTCGAATTTCTGGCCAGGTATCGGTCTCCCTGGCGGTCGCACGGAGCCGGCCGAAGGCCGCCAGATCGGGTGCCGACTCGAAGTCCGCCTTGCGTACCTGCAGAGCGTCAGCGGTCCGGCCAAGCACGAGGTAGCGCTCGACCACATAGTCCGACAATGCGGGCACGGCCGATCGGTCCCGTCCGGGCATCCGCACGCCCCGCTCGGCCCAGTCGAGTGATTCGTCCTTGCGGCCGACGGTGTCGAGCTCCTGGGCGATCTTCAGATGCCCTTCGCCGGTCGACGGCAGATCGGCCGACATCACCTCGACGAGGGCTTCGATGTCGCCGGTCATGCGGAGAAAGTCCTCAATCGCACGCTGCGCGGCCGAATTCGACTGATCGGTCCGCCAGGCCGTCATCAGTGTCTCGCGCAGCCGGTCTAGGCCAGCAGCACCGAGCAGCTCGCGATAGCGGGCAACGGCCGGCTGCGGGAGATCGTCTTGGCTCAGCAAGCGTCCCGCCAGGAAATCAGCCAACGCCACCGGGTCAGGCTGGCCGGTCATGCAGGCAGCGTGGTGGCTGGTCATCAGCCCAGCGGCCGCTGCCCAGATGGCCCCGGCCGGGTCGCCGGCGTGGCGACACGCCTGCGACACGATGGCGATCGCGTATTCGCAGACCACAACCGCCTCGACGGCGTGGCCGGTGCTGACGAGTTCGTTCACCACCGAGATCGCTGTGTCCACTCGCTTGGCATAGCGGCGAGACTCGCCCTCCTCGATGTACCCGTACTGACCGAATTCCTCGGCATCGAGCAAGGCAGCGAACCGGGCCGCGATCGCGTCCAGGTCAGCCGCCGCACTGGCGGCGCGCAACTCAAGGCGCCCGCGCCAGTCGTCATCTTCCACCAGCTGATCAAGGACCAGCAAAAGTAGATCTTCGCGCTTCAGCGAATTCAGCCAAGACTGGAGACTTCTGGATCGAGGCTTAGCCGCCGACGCCGACGCCGGCTTGCCTGCTGATGCCGACTTCTCGGCGGAAGCGGCCGAAGCGGCCGAGGATGCGGCTGGGCGAGCCTTTCGTCGCGCCGCCGAACGCGAACGCAAATAGGCCAGGCCGACCGCGACGCAGTGCTTACAGAAGAATCCCTCTTTGCCGTACGGACAATCACACGCGCCACTGACGGGCGCGTGTCCGCCGATGTTCAATACGACGATGTACTCGTCGGTCCCGCGTACCGCCGCAGTGATCTTGTTACCGAGAACGGCGAGATCATCCACCGCATCCAGATACTCGATGCCGCGCTCGAACGATCGCTCACCCGCCGCCGCCCGCAAGTCAGCCTCAGTACAGCCATTCCCGACAATGGTCGCCACATTGTCATTTAACAACAGGCCACTGACAGTCAATGCCGGCCGCGATCCCCGGGTCGCCTACCGGCCGCGAACCCAAGCCGCCTACCGGCCGGTCGCCCACCACCAAGCCGAACCCGCCGTTGTCCGCATCCGGCAACGACAGCGTCGGCCCCAAACCGTTGTGATAGCAACGCCTGCGGGTCAGCGCTGTCATTGATTCCGGACCCCCACGCCGGCCCCCGCCGGCCACCGCCGGCCACCGCCGGCCCTGCCGGCCCTGCCGGCCCCAAGCGACCCCCGCCAAGCTACGCCGGCCCCACGCCGACCCCCTCCGCCCTCCGCCGACCGCCGCCGACCCTCCGACCAGCACCGCCACGGCTCCGACCAGGTGATCTAGATCGCACCAACTCGGCGGCTAGTCCGGTCGAAGTCGGGTATAGCCCGGCAGTGGTCTAATTTATTAGCTATAAATCCAATAGGAAAATAGGTTGCAGGAGTGGCGCATGGGGGAGTGTGCCGCGTTCGGACGGCAGGGAGGCATCGTGACGCTGCCTGACTTCTTTATCGCGGGAGTTCCAAAGGCCGGGACGACGGCCCTCCACTCGGCCCTGGCCAAGCATCCAGGGCTCTACCTCTCGCCGGTGAAGGAGCCTAAGTTCTTCCTCACCGACGGTCCGCCGCCCACCGAAGGCGGGCCAGGAGATGCCAAAACCTACCGCGAGCACGTCTGGCGTCGGGCGGACTACGAGGACTTGTTCTCCGGAGCTCCGGCCAACGCACTCAAGGGCGAATCAACTCCGTTTTACCTCTTCAGCGAGGACGCGCAGGATCGGATCCATGCCCTGATCCCGCACGCCAAGCTGATCGTGGTGCTGCGCGATCCGGTCGAGCGAGCGCATTCCAACTGGACGCACATGTGGTCGGCCGGACTTGACCCCTGTGACGACTTCGTCGAGGCGTGCGAGCGCGAGCCAGCTCGGATCGCAGCGGGCTGGGCCGATTTCTGGCGCTATCTCGAACTCGGCAAATACGGGGAGCAACTGGAGAGGTTGTACAAGAGGTTCCCCCCGGAGCAGGTTCGGATCTTCCGGTACCGCTCGCTGATCGCCGACCCAAGGCGAATCCTGGACGAAGTGTGCTCGTTCCTCGGTGTCTCGACCGGACAGCTCACCGAGTTGCCGCGCGAGAACGTCACCGCGCATCCGCATCCCACCGGCCGATATCGGGCGGTCGCGACCGCTCGCCGGATTACCGCCACGATGTCGGCGTTGCTGCCCGGCCACCTCGGAACTGGCCTCAACGATCGCCTCGAGCACATGCTGCAGCAAGATGCCGCGCCCAGGCGCCCGCTGACGTGGGAGCAGCGCAAGGCACTGATCCCGGGCTTCGAGACCGATATCCGGCTGCTCGAGCGCGTCACGGGCGAGGACTTCAGCGACTGGCTGCTGCCGCGCGACGACTCGGGCGGCCTGGTCGGCGCTCGTCCAGAGGGCCAGCGCCAGGCCCGCAACGGGCGGCCCCGGCAGTACTGACTCAGGCCGCCGCCGTCGCCGCCTCAGCAACCAGGGCAGCCTCATCCGCCGCATCGACAGCCGTCGCATCGACAGCCGTCGTGCCGCCGGCCGCGGTCGCCGCCCTCAACTCCGTCACCAGATCATGCGAGCCGTTGGCGTTGGTCAGCTCGTAGTACAGCCGCTCCTGCCCACCCTCCAGTTCGACCACGGTGAGATAACGCAGCCCAACCCCAGCAGGCCCAGCAGGCCCAGCCCCAGCAGGCCCGACAGGCCCAACCCCAGCAGGCCCGGCCCCAAGCCCGGACCCGACTCCCGCGAACACGACCGGCGACTCGCCAACCGGTCCGACCCCAGCCGCAGCCAGCGCCGCCGGCCCGCCCCCGACCGCGACCCCCGTGCATTCCTCGCAGTTCTGCTCAGAGGTGGCCCGCCCGTCGTAGTAAGCCGCAACGCCCTCCGGCGAGAACCGCACCGACGCCACCCGAACGCCCCGAGCGTCCCATTCCCCCGGGCGCGGCGCGAGCGCCGTCCCGTGCCAGGTCCAGGCCAGCCCGTCGGGACTCGTCGCGTACTCCGTCGTCATCCGGTCCGTGTGATCGGGGTCGGTCAGCGGATGCACCGACGCCCACAGGTGCCAGAGCCCATCGCGCTGGACGATCACCGGGTCCTTGACCCCGTTGGCATCGTCGCCGGGCAGCACCACCCGGCTGGAAGCCGCGTCGAACTGCTCCGGAGAGTCGGCTTCCAGCAGTTCAATCCGCCAGTGCTTGGTGCCGGGCGTCGCGCAGCTCAGGTACAGCCGCCAACGGCCCTCAGGCGTCAACGCCAGCGCCGGCCGCTCCAGCGACTCGCAATCCATCTGGTCTTTGCCGACAGTAAAGAGCGGCTCGAAATTGATCCCGTCGGACGACCGGGCGACCTGCACCGCGTAACCACGTAGCGACGCGGTGCGCAGCCGATAGGCCAGGTAGATGTCCGCGCCAACGCGAACGGCGCTCGGCGAGCCCGCCCAGGCACCTACGCCAGTCTCCGGCGCGGGCACCACAATCAGCGAATTGGCAGGAACAGGGGACACCAGGACCGGTGCGCTTGACTCATCGAGTATCACATATGCACAATACGCTACATTTCCCCTACTTGTTACTCGCTCCGCCGAGTTCGACGAGAATGTTCGATCAAATCGAGCGAGAAACTAGACTAATACTCACTGAACCGGCCTACGACGCCAAGTCAGCCTCGAACGGATCGGCTTCCGCCCCGGCCGGCGCCTCCGCTTCGAGCCGCTGCCTCGCCTCCGCCAGCGACCGCCGCGTGGCCTTGCTCACCTTCGGATACTGCGGGTCAAGCTCCATCAGCGTGGTCACGATCACCGCAGAAACGCAGATCCGCGCGAACCACTTCCGATCGGCCGGTATCACATGCCACGGCGCCCAGGACGTGCTGGTATGGCTGAGCATCTCGGAGAAAGCATGCTGGTAGTCGCCCCAGTACTGCCGCTCCGCGATGTCGGCGGCCGAGAATTTCCAGTTCTTCTCCGGCACATCGAGCCGCTTGAGGAACCTCCGTCGCTGCTCCTCCTTCGACACATTCAGCAGCAGCTTGACGACCTTGAACCCGTTGTCGCTCAGATACCGCTCCCATTCGTTGATCTCGCGGTACCGCTGGTGCCAGATCCCCTTGCCCCGGCTGCCCGCCGGCAGCCGCTGCCGGTCCAGGTTCTCCGGATGGACCCGGACGACGAGTACCTCCTCGTAGTGCGACCGGTTGAAGATGCCGATCTCGCCCCTGGCCGGCGTGGCCCGCGCGTAGCGCCACAGGTAGTCGTGACCGAGTTCGGCCGCCGACGGGACCTTGAAGCTGTGCACGTTCACGCCCTGCGGATTGACTCCGCTCATCACGTGCCTGATCGTGCCGTCCTTGCCGCCGGCGTCCATGGCCTGGAGGATCACGAGCAGCCCGTTGGTGCCCTCTGCCGCCAGCCTGGCCTGGTATTCGGCCAGCAACTCGACCTCACGGCGCAACCAAGGCTCGCCGTCCTTCTTGCGCAAGAACCCGGCCTTGTACGCGGGATCGAAGTCGGCCGGCAGGTCGACCGTGCTGCCCGGCTTCACTCGCAGCGGTTTGACCAGCTCCGCCAGTTCCTTTTCCCGCTGCACCATCGCCGCGCCACCTCAACTCAGTAACGGCCGCCTACGACCTGGTCACCCAGCGGGTCGAGCGCGGCCAGCTCGTCGTCGGTCAGCTTGATTTCAAGCGCCGCCACGTTCTGCTCGAGCCACTTGATCCGCTTGGTGCCAGGGATCGGGGCAACCGAGATGCCAAGCCGCTCCCCTTGCCCCTGTACCCAGGCCAGCGCGATCTGAGCCGGAGCGACACCACGAGCCAGCGCGACCTGGGCGACCGCGTCCGCGATCGCCTGGTTCCCGGCGACGGCATCGGCGGTGAACCGAGGGAGGTACCGCCTGAAGTCCGTGGCGCCAAGCGTGCCGACGTCCAGCGTCCCGGTCAGGAACCCGCGCCCGAGCGGCGAGTAAGGCACCAGCCCCACGCCCAGCTCGATCAGCGCGCCGAGCACGGTCGTCTCCGGGTCGCGGGTCCACAGCGAGTACTCGCTCTGCACGGCGCTAATCGGATGAACCGCGTGGGCCCGGCGCAGCAGTGCGCTGTCGACCTCGGACAGCCCGAGGTAGCGCACCTTGCCCTGCGCCACCAGCTCGGCCATCGCGCCGACGGTCTCCTCGATCTCGGCGGTCTCCGGCGGACGGTGCAGGTAGTACAGGTCAATCGTGTCCACGCCCAGCCGCAGCAGCGATGCCTCACACGAGTACTTCACGTAACCGCGCTCGCCGCGAATCGTCCTGGACCCATCCCCGGCGGTCCGGTCGATGCCGAACTTGGTTGCCAGCTGAATCTCATCCCGGCGCCCGGCGATCGCCCGGCCGACCAGGACCTCGTTATGCCCGGTCCCATAGATGTCGGCCGTGTCGAGGAACGTCACCCCGAGGTCGAGAGCCCGGTGAATGGTCGCGACCGAGGTATCCCAGTCGGCGGCGCCGTAGACCTCGCTCATGCCCATGCAGCCGAGCCCCTGAACCGAGACGGTGAGCTCCCCGAGCGATGTCGTTCCGACCTGTGACATTGCCTGCTTTCTCCACTTCCCGCGCCAGCGCACCAGGCGCGACCGTTATGCCCGCCTCAGCCGACACTAGTAGCCGCTACCCGCGCCGCTCCAGCCCACCCCCAGGGGTCCGGCGTCAATAAGGGAGCCAAAACTAATTCTCATCCAAGAAATTACCTGTACTTTAGGAAGAAAAATTTGCGAAGCTTTGGATAGGAGCACTTATGCGTACGTTTTCGCAGGTAATCGCCATTTCCGGGTTCGGGGCCATGGCTGTCGCCAGTACGCTGGTCGCCCCAGGAATGGCCGCCGCGGCCCCGACTTCCAAGCCGCTGCCGTGTCACGCCTCAATGAGCAACGCCCGCCCGGCCGATAACACCAAGACCGTGGTGAATGTCAAATCCGTCGCGAATGCCAGAATTACGACTGTCGCGCACTATCGCACCGTCAACCGCGAGCACCACGGCCGAACCAACAGGCAAGGGAAAGCCGGCATTCCGTACTACATCAGCAGAGCAACCCCAGGTTTCAAGGTAATCGTCGACGTCACCGTGAAATGGCCGCACCGCACCGGCACCTGCCGAACCTCATTCGTCCCCCACGCCTAGCGTGCAGTTCACGCAGGCCGACGAACTGCTCGCGCCTTCACTCGGCCGGGCTAAGGCTCACGAGCTCATTGCCCAGGCTGGCGCTCATTCTTCAGTCAGCCCCGACCAGCAGTAAAATACCGTTACTGTAGTAGCTTCCCGGGAAGGAACTACAGTAACGGTACATCGTAGCTGCTATAGCAACGGCACAGTCTCATTACTGTAGCTCCTTCCTAGGAAGCTACTACAGTAATGAGACATCATTGTTGTCGATCTGGCCCTGGATGGGACGACATGTCGCCGGTGCAGGCGTTGCGAAGCCAGCCAGCACCGGCGACGTGTCGCCCCATCCCCCCTTGCGCGGTTTTATGGATCAGCCCCGGACAACACCGACCTAAACACGACGCGGAATCCCCGACGATCGGCACGCGGGACTGGCGGCGGGCTGGCGGCGCGGGACCGGCGGCGGG
>DATNFM010000206.1:0-13349 GCA_035606435.1 Streptosporangiaceae bacterium
CCTGGCGACGCTGCAGCCTGGGAACGCCGGCGGACCGGCCAGACCGGCCATTCCGGGCATCGGCGCTCATCGCCACCGGCATGTCCAGTGCCAAAATCGCCCGCGCCCTGCACATCACGATGGCTACCGCGAAATCGCACGTCAGCCGACTGCTAGCGAAGCTCGCGGCCCGGGACCGGGCGCAACTGGTCATCGCGGCCTGCGAATCCGGCCTCGTCCATCCCGCCGGCCGGATCAGTTGAACCGATCAGCTGAGCCCGATCAGGTGAGCCGGACCGGGTGGGTCAGACGCGGCCCGTCGAGCACCGCCGTCCACAACGCTCCGCGCTTGCCGTGCCAGAAGACCGGCACCCGCTTGCCTCCGCCGCCCACGGCCGCGAACGGCGCCGCGCTGATCATGTGGTGTCCCGAGGTCGGTCCAGACCAGCTGAGCACGTTCCACCCGTCCCCAGCGCGGTGCTCGGTGTACTCAAGCTGTCCCTTGCGGTCCCGCCACAGGACCCGGACCGCGCCCGCCGCCGATACCGCCAGCGGCGCCGACCCTAGATCACCGCCGAGATCCCTCGGCCCCTGCCAGTGTCGCCGCGAGTTGAAGAATGCCTCCCACAAGAACGGGTTGCGAAAGCCGCTCCAGTACACCTCGATGCTGCCGTTCGGCTGCGAGGTCGCCTGCGGCGTTCCGCCGACCCGCGCCATGCCGAGGTTGCGCGGCGGCGCCCACTTCCCGCTGATGCCCCGGCTCATCACCCACAGGCAGCCGTTGGTGCCCTTCCAGAACACGGCGGTGAACCCGGGTGAGGAGGTGACCGCCGAGGGCGGAGTCGCCAGGTCGCCGCCGAGGCCCTGCGGCCCGTTCCAGCCCGAGCCCGGGGTGAACTGGCCGTGCCAGAGATGATCGTCTACCGAGCCGCGCCAGAACACGTCGATGACGCCGCCGGTCGAGGAAACCGCGCGCGGGCTCGACCCGAGTATCCCCATCATCGTCAGCCGGCGACGGGACGCCAGCTTTCCATCGGCCCGGTAGTAGCTGACCCGCAGATACCCGGCCCGGTCCTTGTAGAACACCGCGGTCCGCGCGCCGGTCCAGACCGCCGATGGGTTCGAGTAAGCAGTCGCCCCGGTCGCCACCGGCTTGGCCCAGCCGTGCCTGGACGGCTGCCTGGCCAGCCACAGCTGCTTGTCGTTCCGCACGTAGAACGCCAGCACGGTCCCGTCCGGCTGCGTCACCGCCGGCGTCTGCTGCGAGGTCAGCGTCGCCGCGCCCACGCGCACGTTCAGGAAGTCGACGTCGATGTTGAGGCGGTCCCCGCCGAACGTCCTGGTCACGTTCCCGCGGAACTGGTGGATCCGCCGGTGCCGCGACCACTGCCGCAGCCGCACGTTACGGTCATGCGTCGAGCGCGAGCCGTTCCACAGCGCGTCGAAGATGATGTCCGGCATCGCATAGTGGCGATTGCGATACTGCCGGGCCAGGTCCACGATGCCGGAGTCCGAGCTGCTGTAGACGCCGGACCGGTATCCGAGCCGGTGGACGGTCCTCGTCCAGGCGGACAGGAACCTCAGTGCGAGCAAGCGCGCCCGGGGCCGGTACGCCTCCATGTCGTAGTACAGCGGCGTATGCGGCCCGAACCCGAGCCGCCGGGCCGCGACGACCGCGTCGATCGCGGCCGAACGACCTTGCCGGCCCGGATGCCCAAGCTCCCCGAACGCCGCCTGCGGCCCCGCGTACAGCGGCATGAACCTCCAGCCGTCCTCGGCCTGCCGGCGGACCCAGCGTCGGCCCAGGTTCGGCTGGGCGCACGCCCGGTCGGCCCCGCCGATGTAGATCCCGACCGCCCGGTAAGGCGAACGCCGCCGCCACACGTGCATGTACCGGCTGCTCGGGGCCGAGCACGAGTCGAACCCAAGCCCGATGTAGCTGGTCACGGCCGCCGGCAACGGCGGCCTGGCCATCGGGTAGTGCATGTGGGCCGCCTGGTCGCTGGCCGGCCTCGCGCTCCCCTCCAAGGTGGGTGCGTCGATCGTCGGAGCGGGCAGTTTCGCGCCCGCCAGGATGCGATCGATGAGCCCGGGATCGGTATCGAACGTCGCGGTGATCTTGATCCCGGGCGCATGCGCCACGATCTGCCGCGCGACCGGATCCTCGCGACTCGATAGAGCCGCCTTCGCCGGACCAGGTTCGATCAGCATCGACTCGGTGGTCCCGATCAGCCAGCTCGGGCAGAACTGATCGCTGCTAGGCGCACCGAGATAAACGGCGTGCTCATCAAACCGCACGCACCCGCCGGCATTGTCATCGACCACCGGCCAATCCGCAGGAACCGCAAAGCGATACCCGCGGTAATGAACAATCCGCAGTGTGATCTGCGGACTGGCGTCCGCAGATCGCACCGCCGGTGTTTGCCTGCCCTGGCCGCCGCGCGCCAAATCCGCCCGCGAGCTCGCCCCCATCCGGAAGCTCGCCACGGCCCGAACACTCGCCGCCGCAGGCAGCATCGGGCCGATCCCAGCCAGGCCACACAGCACGGCGACAACTGTATAAGCAAACACCGGCAGTGCGGTCTCCGGACGCCAGTCCGGAGACCGCACTGCCCGAGCGGCACCCGCCACAACTACGTCCCCCCGAAATCAACGGCCAGCTCCCCCGAGCTATTTGCCATTGCATTGCATCAATGCGAGAATTGGTTTAAGTAAATTTCCCTGCGCAAATTCTCCCGAGCAAGTGAGATTAGCGGCCAAGGGCTGCGCATTTAAAACGACGCGCCGAATCGGCCAGCGCGATAGCGCGGATTACAGCAGGCCGTCCAGGTGGGCGGTGTCGTTGAAGCTGCGGACGAACCAATCGTCTCCGATCACGGCCAGCTTGGAGATCGAGGCGTTGTCGGCTCGGTTGAACGCGAAGGGCCGCGAACCGCACGCGATCTTCACCGCCCTCCCGACGACCCCGCCGTGGGTGAACACCGCCACCCGCTGACCAGGATGACTGGCCGC
Organism: Streptosporangiaceae bacterium; assembly: GCA_035606435.1. Classification (GTDB taxonomy): domain Bacteria; phylum Actinomycetota; class Actinomycetes; order Streptosporangiales; family Streptosporangiaceae; genus Chersky-822. The sequence goes on from DATNFM010000206.1 coordinate 2,992, forward strand.
GATCCGCGCGATCCCTGACCGCACCCGCGCCTCGAACGCCTCCGAGCTTTCGCCGCCGGGAATCACGTCCCAGCGCTCCTCGGCAAAGATCCGCTGCGCGATCGGATGCCCCTGCGCGACGTTCCTGCGGTACTCGCCGCCCTCCCACTCGCCCAGGTAGACCTCGCGGAGGTCGGGTTCGACCCGGACCTGGAGCCCGGTCCGGGCGACGAGCGGCGCGGCGGTCTGCGCGGTCCGCTGCAGCGTCGTCACGTAAATCGCGTCGATGCCGGCCGTCGCGAGCCGTTCGCCCACCCGCTGCGCCTGCGCCTGCCCGAGTTCGGACAGCGGCGGGTCACCGTGCCCGTCGACGAGCGGAAATGTCTGACCCGCGACGTAGGCTTGCGACTGACCGTGCCTGACCAGCAGCAGATCCAGGCCGTCCGGCGGCACCTCGAACTTGCCCTGGGGATAGGTCCCCGGCTCAGGCGGCATTTCCTGCATTCCCGTCACAAGCCCACACAGTACCCCTAACCGCCCCGCCCACCGCGACCCGCCGAGGCCGCTGGCAAGGCGTCCTGTCGTTGGCGCCAGCTATCGAAAGTTTTCGACCGACGGACGCCTGGACCAGCCTCTGGTCGCCAGCAGAAAGGTCCGGCCGGCAAGGGCGACTGGCCCGTGCCCAGACCGGCCTCTGGGCGCTAGGAGGAAAGGCCGCGCAAAATTTAAAACATAATGCCGATTTTTGTCCTTAAGCAGTTATCGCTCGAGCACTAGCAACCTGACCGGCGTGGTGAGGACGCGATCGGGGCCTGGATGCCGTTCTGGGCCGCAAAGTTCCAGCTCGCCGGCCAGGCGCAGGTCGGCCGAAGAGGATCCGAGGCCGACCTCGATCAGGCCGGGTTCGACGATCCGGGTGCCGGCTACGCCGTGGAACGAGGTGCGGTCCGCGTGCAGGCTGAACACCACCCGCCGGCACTCGCCCACCCCGAGGTCAACCCGGGCGAAGCCGGCCAGGAAGCGGACCGGCCGGGCGATCTGCGCGACCGGGTCCCGCAGGTACAACTGGACGACCTCGGTGCCGGGCCGGTCCCCGGTGTTGCGGACCGTGCAGGCGATCTCGGCCGTGCCGTCGGTGCCGATGCTGGCCCGGCCCAGCCGCCCGTCGGGTGCACCGCCGTCGTCGACGACGGAGGTGATCGACAGGTCCGAGTACTCGAACGTGGTGTAGGACAGGCCATGCCCGAACGGGAACAGCGGTGTCGGGTCGACCGTGCTGACCGCCGAGCGGGACGCGAGCCGTGCCGCCAGGTAAGAGAACTGCTGCGAGCCGGTCTCCGGCGGCACCTCGATCGGCAGCTTGCCGCTCGGCACCACCTGGCCGGACAGGACCCGGGCGATCGCTCCCGCACCCTCCTGGCCAGGAAAGAACGTCTGGACCACGGCCGCCAGCCGCCCGGTGACCGAGCCGAGGGCATAAGGACGGCCGGTGATCAGCACCAGGACAACGGGCTTGCCGAGCTCGACGAGCTGATCCAGGAGGTCGGCCTGGACCCCGGGCAGCCTGAGGTCAGTCACGTCGCAGCCCTCGCCCGAACTTCCCAGGCCGAACATCCCGGCCTCGTCGCCGAGTACCGCGAGCACCACGTCGGCGTTGCGCGCGCACTCCAGCGCGGACGGGATCGCCGAAGCGTCGTCGCCGCGCGCGTCGCAGCCTGGGGAGTACTCGATCCGGGCTTCGGGCAGTTCCTGGCGCAGGGCTGTCAGTACCGGCACCAGCGGCACACCCGGGCCGATGTCCGGGTGGGCGTGGCCGACGTGCCTGGGGAAGGTGTAACAGCCGAAGAACGCGAGCGGGTCGTCGGCCAGCGGACCGACGACGGCGAGCTTGGCGTCGGGGCGCAGCGGCAGTGCCCCGCCCTCGTTGGCCAGCAGCACGATCGACTCTTCGGCCAGGCGCCTGGCCACGTCGCGGTTGGCTGGCGGGTCGAAGTCGAAATCCTCGCGCGGCGCGGTGACGCTCAGGTCGTGGCCCGGGTCGAGCAGGCCGAGCTCGAACTTGTGCCGCAGGACCCGGCCGGCCGCCCGGTCCACCAGGTACTCGGGCACCTCGCCGGAGGCGACCGCCTCGGCCAACGGCTTGCCGTAGCAGCGGACGTTGGGCAGCTCCATGTCGACCCCGGCCCGCAGAGCCAGCACTGCCGCCTGGGCCGGAGAGCCGGCGACGCCGTGCAGGGTCTCCAGGAACGAGATCCCGTAGTAGTCGGCGACGACCACGCCCTCGAAACCGAGTTCGCCGCGCAGCAGCTCGGTGAGCAGCCAGCGGTCCGCGGCGGGGGGCACGCCGTCGAGGTCGGCGTAGGAGTGCATGATCGAGCGCACGCCGCCTTCCCTGATCGCCATCTCAAATGGCGGCAGGAATACGTCGGCGAACTCGCGTCGTCCCACGCTCACCGGGGCCATGTTGCGTCCGGCCCGCGAACCCGAGTAGCCGGCGAAGTGCTTGAGCGTCGCGATCACGCCGGTGGACTGCAGACCGCGGACGTAGGCGGTGCCCAGCACGCCGACCACATAGGGGTCGGCACCCATCGTCTCTTCGACCCGGCCCCACCGGGGGTCGCGGGCCACGTCGAGGACCGGGGCCAGGCCCTGGTGGACGCCGCCCATCCTCATGTTGGCGCCGATCGCGGTGGCCATTTCGGTGACCAGCTCCGGGTCGAACGCGGCACCCCAGGCCAGCGGGGTCGGGAAGGCGGTCGCGCACCAGGTGGCGAACCCGGTCAGGCACTCCTCGTGAGCGATCGCCGGGATTCCGAACCGGTTGGCGGCGATGATCCGTGACTGCAGGTTGGCTAGCTCGGCCGCGCCATCGGCCGGCTGCACCGGCCTGCTGCCGAATACCCGGGTGAGCTGACCGAGCCCATCGCGGATCAGCTCGGGAAACGGCGGAATGTCATCGGTGAATTCGCCCTGCATGGGGGCGATGTCATTGCCGTCGGCCGGGCTGGACAGCCAGACGCTGTACATCTGCGCCAGCTTCTCTAGCAACGTCATGCGCGCGAGCAGGTCCTTGACCCGGTCGGCGATCGGCAGCGAAGCCTCCCGCCACGGCTCGGCTATCGCGGACAGAACGCCAACGTCAGCCTGGTCGCTCGCGGTCATGATTGCTCACCTCGTCTTGTCGGTAGGCAGGTGGCGAAGATAGTCACTTCGCGGGACTGGCGGTCGACTCCCTGACAATCAGCTCGGTCGACAGCTCCACCCGCTGGCTGCGCAACGATACGCCGTCGATGAGATCGCCAAGCATCTCGGCGGCCACCCGGCCCATATCGGCCAGTGGCTGGCGGACCGTCGTCAGCGGCGGCGAGACCCACCGGGCGACCGGGAGATCATCGAACCCGACGACCGACAGGTCCTGCGGTATCCGCAGGCCCCGCTGGCGGGCGGCCTCATAGACGCCCAGCGCCTGCTGGTCGCTGCCGGCGAAGATCGCGGTGGGACGGTTGGCGAGATCGAGCAGCTCGCCGCCGCGCAGGAATCCGCCCTCGTGGTGGAAGTCGCCGTGCCGCACCAGGGTCTGGTCGAATTCGATCTCAACCCGCTCGAGCGATGAGCGGTAGCCGTCCAGCCTGGCCCGGCTGCACAAATAGTCGGCCGGACCCGAGATCGCGCCGATCCGGCGGTGCCCAAGGCCAAACAGGTGGTCGGTGGCGGCCAGGCCGCCGGCCCAGTTGGTGGCCCCGACGCTGGGCAGGTTGGGTTCTGGCAGGCTGACCGGATCGACTACCACCAGCGGGATGCCTTCCTCGCGCACCTGCCGGAGCTGGGGCAAGGTCAGCTCGGAGGTCACCAGGATCACGCCGTCGGTGTCGTGGCTGGCCAGGGCGCTGGTCCAGCTGGCCGGGCGAGCACTGCCGTGCCGCACCGACGACACCGCCGCGCCTATGCTGTGCGCCGCGCACCAGTCCTCGACGCCGCGCAGGATCTCGACCGCCCACGGGCTGTCCAGGCCGTTGAAGATGAGGTCGACCAGGCCGGCCCGGCGGCCTCGACGCTGCCCTGGCCGGTGATACTCGCGCTCACCGAGAAGCCTTTCGACCCTGGCCCTGGTGTCTGGAGCCACGTCTGGGCGGCCGTTCACGACCTTGGAGACGGTGGGGAGCGATACGCCGGCCTCGGCGGCAATGGCTGCTAGCGTCGGCCGGCGGCGCGGGCTCGGTTCGCCGTCGGCGCGGGTGCCGTCCCTCCGTGGCCTGGTGTTCGGCACGTCCCTACCACTCCCTCGTTGAAGCACTGCTGGTTGGAGCACTGCTGGTTGGAGCACCGCTGGTTGAGGCACTGCCGCACCCCGCGGTGCGATTTTTGCCCGTCCGCAGAGTCTCCGAAACCATTCGGTCGGAGTATCGTACCGCAACCCCGATCTCATGGGTCGATCCATACTCCCTCGCTTCGCCGCCAGTCGCAATAGCCGCTGATCAGAAGCTCAGGATGTCGACTTAGCCGGATTTCAGCGGTGACCCGGCGATCGGTAACGAATCAAAAACAAAGGGTTGACCACACAGCAACCGGTTTCTACGATGACGACACGCCGAAATATTACTGAATCTTTTCGACCATAGGTTGCGACGGGACGCGCGGACGGCCTAGCCGACGGACTCGACGAGGTCCGCGCCGCCCCGGCATTCGGCCCACCGTCAGGAGAAAACCAAGATGCGCAGCACCAGAAAGTACGCCGCCGTTGGAGTAGCGGTGGCAGCGGCGCTCGGCCTCGCTGCATGCAGCAGCAGCACTAGCAGCTCGAATTCGGGTACCTTAGGGAAAAAGACGAACGGCAAGGTCACCCTCACCTGGTGGAACAACGCCACGGCGAACCCGCTGAGAGGCGTGTACCTGTCAGCCATCAAGTCATTCGAGGCGACTCACCCGGGCGTCACGATCACCGACGTGCCGATCCAGAACGAGCAATTCACGACCAAGATGCCGCTGGCGCTGCAGTCCAACGACCCGCCGAGCATCTTCCAGCAGTGGGGCGGCGGTCAGGAAGCCACCCAGATCAAGTCCGGCAAGCTCACTAACCTGACCAGCCTGGCATCGAACCTGATCAGCCAACTCGGTCCGGCCGCCGCGGGCTGGCAGGTGAACGGCCAGCAGTACGGCATCCCCTATGACCTGCACATGGTCGGCTTCTGGTACCGCAAGGACCTGTTCACCAAGGCCGGCATCACGTCCACGCCGACCACGTTGCCTCAGCTGAACGCCGATGTCGCCAAGCTCAAGGCGGCGCACATCGCACCGATCGCGGTCGGAAGCAAAGACCGCTGGCCGGACGCGTTCTACTGGGACTACTTCGCCGTCCGAGAATGCTCGGTCGCCACGCTGAAGACCGCGGTGAAGGCCATCTCGGCCAACTACCCGTGCTTCACCAAGGCGGGCAACGACCTGAAGACGTTCATGGCGACGCAGCCGTTCCAGACCGGCTTCCTCGGCACGCCCGCCCAGGTCGGAGCCGGCAGCTCAGCTGGCCTGGTCGCCAACGGCAAGGCCGCGATGGAACTTCAGGGTGACTGGGACCCAGGCGTGATCAGCAGCCTGACCAAGAACAAGACCGTGCTGAATGACATCGGCTGGTTCCCGTTCCCGTCGGTGCCCGGTGCGGCCGGCAGCGCGGACGCCCTGCTTGGCGGCGGTGACGGTTTCTCCTGCACCACGACCGCGCCCGAGCCTGCCTGCGTTGACTTCCTCACCTACCTGGACAGCCCGACCGTCCAGAAGACCCTGGTGTCGGCCGCCAACGTCGGCCTGCCCGCCAACCCGGCCGCCGCGTCAGCGCTGTCGCTGCCGGCCGAGAAGACGATCCTGACGTTCAGCCAGCACGCCAGCTACGTCCAGAACTACTTCGACATCGCCTACCCGACCAACGTCGGCCAGGCCCTCGACAACGCCGTCGCGAACTATTTCGCCGGCCAGGGAACGCCGGACGGCATCGTGACCGCCATCGACCAGGCTGCTGCCCAGCAGTAGCACCACAATTCAGCAATGAGTGATCTGAAGAGCCCTCCTGCTGGGGCGGCCAAAAGGTTTGCCGCAGCAGGAGCTCCGACCAGCCGGGCCGGCCTCCCTCCGTGGCTGGCCCGGTCCTGGCCTCCTCGCCGCCGTCCGAGCCGCAAGATCATCGAGCTGGTCGTGCTGCTCACCCCGGCGCTGGCGCTGTTCGCGTTCTTCGTGCTGCTGCCGATCTGCATCGCCGCCTATTACGGCCTGTTCAACTGGAGCGGGTACGGGACGCTGTCCGACTTCGTCGGCCTGCACAACTACCGGCTGGTCCTCGATGACCCGGTGTTCCGTGAGTCGGTGCTGCACAACGTGATCATCGCGGTGCTCTCGCTGCTGCTTCAGCTGCCGCTCAGCATCTCGCTGGCCCTGCTGCTGAACCGCCGCCTGCGCGGCGGCTCGCTGCTGCGCATGGCGGTATTCGCGCCGTACGTGCTCTCCGAGGCGACGACGGCCGTGCTGTGGTTGCTGATGCTGCAGCCGGGCGGATTCGTGGACCAGCTGTTCAAGGCGGTCGGGCTCGGCCACGAGGTCAAGCTCTGGCTGGCCACCCCGTCGATCGTGCTCTATACCTTGTTCGTCGTCGTGACCTGGAAGTACATCGGCTTCGGGATCATCTTGCTGCTGGCCGGGCTGCAGGGTATCCCGGTAGAGCTGCGCGAGGCGGCCGCGATCGACGGCGCCTGCGCCTGGCAGGTCACCAGGCGCATCACGCTGCCGCTGCTCGGCCCGACGATCAGGATCTGGATGTTCCTGTCGATCATCGGGTCCCTGCAACTGTTCGACATCGTGTGGATCATGACGATCGGCGGGCCGGCGAACGCGTCGAGCACCATGGTGACCTACATGATCGAGAACGGGTTCCGCAGCCTCGAATTCGGCTACGGCAGCGCGGTCGCGGTGATCTTGTTCATCATCAGCTTCGTGTTCGCGCTGCTTTACCAGCGATTCGCGTTGCGCCGCGATACCGCGGGCGCACTGACTGGAGCGGTGGGGTGATCGGCCGATGACAGCTGCCGTATCAGGCCGGGTCGGCCAGAGCGGTCTGGGAGGCCTGGCCGGCCGGCGCAGGATCAGGCCGACGGTGCCGCTGGGCTATCTGGTCGCGCTGGTGATCCTCGCGATCACCCTGGTGCCGATCGCCTTCGTGTTCCTCGGCGGGTTCCGCACCAACGCCCAGATCAACTCCGCGCCGACCGGGCTTCCGCATCCGTGGGTGATCGCGAACTACAAGACGATCCTCACCACGGCATCGTTCTGGCAGAACCTCGCAGCCAGCGCGCTGATCGCGGTCGTCGCGACCGGGCTCGCGGTCGGGCTCGGCTCGATGGCGGCCTTTGCGTTGTCGAGGTATGAGTTCCGGCTCCGCGAGACCTGGTTCATCGTCTTCGCGATCGGGCTGCTGTTCCCCGCGAACGTCGCGTCGCTGCCGATCTACCTGCTGCTGCGGCACATCAACCTGCTGGACAACCCGTTCGGCGTTGCGCTGCCGGAGGCCGCGTTCTCGCTGCCGTTCACGATCATCATCCTGCGGCCGTTCATGCGGGCGATCCCCGGCGAACTGCAGGACGCGGCGGTCGTCGACGGTGCCTCCAGGCTGACGTTCTTCGTGCGCGTCCTGCTGCCGCTGTCCCGGCCGGCGCTGATGACGGTTTCTGTGCTGGCGTTTGTCACCAGCTGGAACGCCTACCTGCTGCCGCTGCTAGTCTTCACTACCCCGAGCCACTTCACGCTGCCGCTCGGCGTGGCGACCTTCCAGTCCACGTATTCGCAGAATACGGCGGCGATCTTCGCGTACACGGCGCTGTCGATGCTGCCCGCGCTGACCTTCTTCGTGCTCGCTCAACGCCGGATTGTAGGCGGGCTGTCCGGTTTGGCGGGATCGGTCAAAGGTTAAGATCGGCTGGCACCCCGACCTGGGAGGACACCGTGCTAGTCGATCTTCCGCTTGCCGAACTGCGCGAGTACCGGCCTGAGGTGGCCGAGCCCGGCGACTTCGCCGACTTCTGGAGCAGGCAGCTAGCCGCCGCCCGCGCCCATCAGGGCGAGCCGTCCTTCACCAAGGTCGACGCGAAGATTCAGCACGCGGAGGTCTTCGACGTGACCTTTCCTGGCTACGGCGGTGACCCGATCAAGGGGTGGCTGCTGCTCCCCCACCGGTCGGCGCCGCACGCCGCCGTGATCGTCGAGTTCATCGGCTACGGCGGCGGCCGGGGGCTGCCCTTCGACTGGCTGAATTGGAGCTGCGCCGGTCACCCGCACCTGGTCATGGATACCCGAGGTCAGGGCGGGAGCTGGCGCAGCGGCGACACCGCCGACCGAGGCGACGGCGGCGCCCCGAGTACGCCGGGGTTCATGACCCGCGGCATCGCCAGCCCGCACGGCCACTACTACACCCGGCTGTTCATCGACGCGGCCCGTGCGGTCGACGCGGTCAGGGCCCATCCGGGCACGGCCGGCCGACCCGTAGTGACCGCCGGCATGAGCCAGGGCGGCGGCCTGACGGTGGCGGCCGCGCACCTGGCCGGCGAGATCGCGGCGGTCATGCCGGACGTGCCGTTCCTGTCGAACTTCAGGCGAGCGGTCGAGGTCACCGACAGCCTGCCGTACTACGAACTGGCCGACTACTGCCGGCTGCGGCCGGATAAGGTCGAGGCGGTCTTCGCGACGCTGTCCTACCTGGACATCGTCAACCACGGCCGGCGGGTCACGGCTCCCGCGCTCTTCTCGGTCGGCCTCACCGACACCATCACTCCCCCGTCGACGGTGTTCGCCGCGTACAACTATTACGCCGGCCAGAAGGACATCGCCGTCTTCCAGTTCAGCGGCCACGACGGCGGCGGCACCCCGCACTTCCTAACCCAGCTAGCCTTCCTGGCCAACCACGGCCTGGCCTAAAGCAGGCCACCAGCCGCCCCGGCCCCCCAAGCCCAACACCGGCTGCGAGCGCCAGAGCCCATTTATCGCGGAGAGTTTGCCGCAAGGCTGCCGAGAACTCTCCACGATCATGGGAAACTGCCCGGAATGCCGGAATTACCGGGGAGAGTTTCCGTTGCGAGGAGAGTTAGCCGCGGAAATCCACGGTCAACTCTCCACCACGCGGAAACTCACCACGATCATGGTCGCCTCAGACCGAGCAAACGGCGATTAACGCGATAAAGGTGCCGCTGGCGGCCGAGATCCCGGCCCACATAGGCCGCCAAGCCGGCACAGCGGGCCGACGCTACAACAGCGTTAGCCCCTAGCCGTCGCAGGGGCAACGTCATTGGCCCGCAGCTGTTTAGCGCCGACGCGGAAGGCGGGCCGAATGCGCTGTTCCCTCGGCGCGGGGTTAAACGGAGCCGAGCGCAAGATGACGATGGGCGGAAGGGGTTGACGCTCGCATCGGGGGACCCTGATGTCGCAGCCGCCGACCCGCTCAGGCCGCTCGAATTACTTGGTGCGGAGGAATTCCAGGACTCGCTGGATTAGCAGGGAGGTGGCTTCCGGGTCGAAGGAAGGCAGCGAGCTGTCAGTGAAATAGTGCTGGTCGCCCGGATACAGGAACAGCTCCGCGTCCTTAGCCTGCTCGACGAGTTCACGCGCGGCGTCGATGTCACCCTCACCGACGAAGAACGGGTCGGCGTCCATCCCGTGGATCTGCGCCGGCACCTCATCGGGCCAGCTCGGGCCGAACTCGGTCACCGGCACGCAGGAGTAGAACAGCAGCGCACCCCGGGCACCGGGCCGGGTCTGGGCCAGCTTCTGCGCGGGAAGCACGCCGAGCGACATGCCGGCGTACACCACTTCGGCAGGCAGCCCGTCGACGGCGCGGACCCCGCGCTCGATCATCTCGCCGAAGCCGACCTGCTCGACGTAGCCCATCCCCTCCTCGATGCTGCCGAACGTACGTCCCTCGAAGAGATCGGGCGTGTGAACGGTGTGTTCCGCGTGCCGCAACTCGTCGGCGAAGGCGGCGATGCCTGGGGTCAGGCCCTGTGCATGATGAAAGAGAACTACCTCGGCCATCTCAGTCCTCCCGGTTCTCGATCCGGTCCTGGGCTCCTGATCCGTGCCCACTACCCCGCCGAGCCAAGATCATCTCCGGATCTGGCGCTACCTGTGGCCGCGCTACCTGTGGCCGCGCTACCTGTGACCGCGCTACCTGCCCGTTCGGGAAACGGCGCCGGTGCCGGCGATCCGCGCTGCCGGCGAGTGCGAGGACGCTCCCGTAGGACTTGCGCAAGGACTCCACGCGAACGGCCGGCTGCCCCGCGGCAACTGGTGCGGAAGTCGGCTGCGCCTGCTCGGAAGCCTCCCCCGGACTAATGGTCATTCGGCGCATTGTG
>DATNFM010000207.1:0-43134 GCA_035606435.1 Streptosporangiaceae bacterium
TGCCCGTATGCCAATTGTCACCACCGGGGTCTTCTCAGCAGCCTGCGGCCAGGCCCGACGCCTCCCGCGACGCTGTCTTAGCCCGGGTTACGCGGCCTTAGCCCTGGTTACGCGGCCTTAGCCCTGGTTACGGACTCCGGAACCATGATAAAACCGGCAAAATTTCACGCTAACCCGGGCTAAGACGTCCTAACCCGGGCTAAGACGTCCCTTACACGCAGCCCGGGAACGCCAGCGGACCGGCCAGACCGCCCAATCCGCACACGGCGCGCAATACGACGCTGCCGCCGAAATTCTCGCTTCGCCAGATGCCCGCGCACAAGACCAGGCCGCCCATCACGAGGCACAGGGCCGTTCCCGTCTCTGCGGGCTACTGGGAACTTGGCCCAGCCAGTCCGAGTAGTCGTGCCGCGTTTTCCTTGAGGATGAGCGGCCGGACTTCGGGCTTGATGTCGAGGGTGTCGAAGTCGGCGAGCCACCGGTCCGGCGTGATCACCGGGAAGTCCGAGCCGAACAGGACCTTGTCCTTCAGCAGAGTGTTCGCGTAGCGGACAAGCTGCGGCGGGAAATACTTCGGTGACCAGCCGGACAAGTCGATGTACACGCTTGGCTTGTGCGTGGCCACGGCGAGCGCCTCGTCCTGCCAGGGGAACGAGGGATGCGCCAGGACGATCGGCAGGCCGGGAAAGTCCGCCGCCACATCATCGAGGTCCAGCGGGTTGGAGTACTTCAGGCGGATGCCCCCGCCGCCGGGCACGCCGGCGCCGATCCCGGTCTGGCCGGTATGGAACACCGCCGGCACGCCGAGCTGCTCGATGACCTCGTACAGCGGGTAGGCCATCGGGTCATTCGGATGGAAGGCCTGCAGCGAGGGATGGAACTTGAACCCGCGGACGCCATGCTCGGTGACCAGCCGCCGGGCCTGCCGCACCGCCGCCCTGCCCCGCCACGGGTCCAGGCTGGCGAACGGGATCAGCACGTCCGGATACCTGGCGCAGGAAGCGGCAACATCCTCGTTCGGCACCGGCCGATGCCCCGTGGCGCTCTCCGCGTCCACGGTGAAGACCACTGCGGCCATCTTCCGCTCGCCGTAGTAGGCAGCCATCTCATCGATCGTCGGATGCGGATTCCCCGACTTAAAGTACCTGGCCTTGGCCGCCTCAAGCTCCGGGCTCAAAGACGTGCGCCCGTCAGAAGAAATCTCGGCGTGCGCGTGCACATCGATAGCGATCAAACCAGCCAGGTCCACCGACCCAACGCTACTAGCCCGCTTTACTGACGACTTCGCCGACGCCACCCGGTCGCCGGGGTCACCATCCGGCACGATCGCCGCGATGACTACGCGCACACCTGAGTCGATCCGGACGCAGCATCGATACTTAGCCCTGTCGATCTGGCGCGCGGGCCCGACGCTGCGGGTGCCGGGTGGCTGAGATACCGAATACGGTGTTCTGTGCGTGCCGGGGCGTGCTCCGGGTTGTCGCCGCTCAGGGTGCGCCAATATCAAGGAGTCTGCTTCATGAGCGTTCCCGAGCCGGAACCTGTCCAGGCCGCGGAAGGCCCGGCCGCGGCCGCGGTGACGGCCGGTCCGCGGGATGATCCGCGGCTGCCCTGGCAAGGGAAGCCCCGGGCCGCGGACATCGCGTGCTGGCTGGGTATTGTGCTCAGCGGCCTGTCCTACTGGGTCCTGCTGCCGCTGCGGGTCTCGCTGGTCGGCACTCACCCGGTCGTGGCCGAACTGCTGAACGGCGGCACCGAGGCCATCATCGCGGCGGCCGCCTTCGCCCAGGCCGGGCACGGGACGCTGGCGGTGGTGGTGCTCGCGGCGATTCCCGGGCTGATGAAGTTCGACGCCCTGTACTGGTGGGCGGGACGGCTGTGGGGCGAGCGGTTCATCATGGCCCTGCCAGGCGCCCAACGGGTGGCGCGAGCGCACCGGGCCGGCCGCAAGTTCACGTGGCCGGCGATCGTGCTCAGTTCCTTTCTCCCGATCCCGAGGGCCGTCATCTTCGCCGTTGCGGGCTGGGCCGAGATGCGGCTGGTCACGGTCCTCATCTTGGACCTGATCGGTGCCCTGCTCTGGACGGGCCTGCTCGCCGGGCTCGGCTACGAGCTTGGCCACGGCGCGGTCGTCGCGGCCAAGACCGTCTCCCGCTACAGCCTGTGGTTCACCATCGGGCTCGTGGCAGTGAGCTTGGTCCTGATCGTCCGCCACCAGCGCCGACTGCTGAAGCAGCAGCACGATCAGCCGGCATCACCTGCCAGCACCGGAGCCGAACCAATTAGCGATTAATTAAAGGATTCCTCCCGAACCGGGAACCGATCGCAGGGAGTGGTCCTCGTTCGAGAATTTCGTCTAGGCGGGCGGCGGCCTGGTGAAGCACCGGCGCATCGCCTACCCAGGTATTCCAGGCCAGGGCCCCGAGCCCGATGACCAATTCGTAGCAGTGGTGCCGCAGAGGAGCATCAACCAGGGCACTGGCGTCGCCTTGGACCGAGGGCTCGTGGTGGATCAGCTGCCACAGGTCCAGCGCCGCGATCCCCGGATACCAGATCGTGCAGAAGGTGCACCAGGCCGTGTCGTACAGGAAGTCGCCGCGGACCGAGTTCTTCCACGAGAAGACCGCGTTCGGGCGGCTGGCGTCTTCGGTCACCAGGACGTTGGCGTGGAGCAGGTCCCCGTGGACCAGGTCGCGCCGCTCCGGGCAGGCCCCGACAAGGTCGCGGACGCGAGCCTCGGCAACCAGGAAGATCCGGTCGAGGTCGCTGTCGGCGCTGAGGGCCGCACGCCAGCCGTGCACTGGTTGTGCCGGGTCGTCAGTCAGGCGGCCACAGAGCCAGTCGCGCCAGGACAGGCCGCCGCCAGGTGACCGCCCGTGCCAGCGAACCGGCAAGTCCGGACTCTTCGGCACCCTGAACAGGGCGCCGAGCAGGGATGCCAGCATCGGGCCCGCCACCTCGGACTGATCGGGCCTGACATCTTCCAGGTAGGTCCCGTGGTGGCGGACGGAGACGGCGTAGGCGCCGTCGAAGGCTTCGCCGACTTCGAGCACCTCGGGCACCGGGAGTTCGGCCGAGGAGAACGACACCGCTGCCCTGTCGGCCGCGAACCAGTCCCTGCTGGGCCCGAACCGGACGACCAGCGCGCGCCCGGCGCGGCTGAAGGAGTAGGCAGAAGACCAGGCTCCGCCGCTCAGCGGCTCCAGCTCCTCGACCGCGCCGTACTTACCCGCCAGGAAGTCCCGCGCCTGCCGCTCGACCACCCGATGACCCACGCACCCATGGTGCCCCCGCTCGGCAACCTCAGGAAACAGGGCCCGAAGCCGCGCAAATTTTTACCCCTCTTTATTTAGAAAGATTTGCGCGGGCTGCATCCGGCTTCTTAAGCGGGCGGCAGCAACGGGGCCGGTCCAAAGGCGTGCCGCCCTGACTGCCAACGCGGCGGCTATGGCCCGAAATGGCGGCACTTGGGCCGTCCAGTCCAGCCTCGGCTAGCATCGGATCACGCCCAACCCTCAGCCGGAGGCCACGATGCACGATGATGTGCCCCCTCTGCTGTGCGAAACCCCCGAGCTCTCGGGGGCCGGTGAGAACGTGGCCGAGCGGCCGGCTCAAGCCGAGCAGGAGTCCCGCCGGCCGAGCATTGCCGAAGACATGCAGAATCTGAGGGTATTCCGCTCGAATGCCAGAAGATCCGACGGCACTTTAGATCTGCTCGTACCGATGCGGACCGGGGGCAATGGCCCGCCGCTGTTCTGCATGCACCCCATGGTGGGCCTTAGCTGGTGCTATATCGCGCTGCTCCCGCACGTCGACGCCAGGTACCCGCTTTACGGCCTCCAGTCTCGTGGCCTGCGGCGACCAGAGCCGCTGCCGGTGAACATGGAAGAAGTGGCGCGCGACTTCGCCGACCGGATCAGGACCGCGCAGCCAGCCGGTCCTTATCACCTGCTCGGCTGGTCGCTGGGCGGAAACATCGCCTTCGCCGTTGCCGAGGAACTCGAGCGCCGCGGTGAGCAGATCGGGTTGCTGGCCATCATGGATTCCCTTCTGGTCAACTTCGATGCGATCGAGAACACGAGCCAACCCTGGATGATTTACAACCTCGTTCTCGCGCAGTTCGGGTACGTGCCCGCGCTCACGCCCGCCGAGCAGGACCCCGAGGCCAGGATGATGGAAATAGTGCGCCGTCGGCCGGGTTTAGGGCTGGACAAGTGGCCGGATGAGCGGTTGCGCGCGCTTCAGCGCGTGATCAGGAACAATGTCAGGGTTTCGCGGGGCATGCGGCCAGGCCGCGTGCACTGCCCCCTGCTGTTCTTCGCGGCGGGCCGCAACGACCTCGGTCTGGACGAGCTGCTGGAGAACTGGCGGCAATACCTCGACGGCCCGATCCAGGCCATTGAGCTGGATTGCGCTCACCAGTACATGCTGTTGCCCCAGATCGTTTCGCAAATTGGACCAGAGCTCTCGGACGCAATGGCGCGGTGCTAGCAGCGAAGGACAATTCGTGATGGTGCTCGACGGCTTCAGGTCCTGCGTTGCCCGGATGCCAGAGGCGATCGCCGTGCAGGACGGTGACCTGCGGCTCACGTACCGGCAGCTGGCCGGGCACGCCTCCGGCCTGGCGGCCGGGCTGACCCGACGTGGCGTCGCGCGGGACGACGTGGTCGCCGTCTACGCCAACAGGTCGGCCGAACTTGTCGTCGCCGAACTCGCGGTCCTGCTGGCCGGCGCCGCTTACCTGCCGCTCGATCCCGCCCATCCGGCCACGCGGATCAGCGAACTGATAGCGCTGTCCGGCGCGGTTGTCGTCGTGAGCACCGGCCCGCTGATGTCCGATGATGCGCTGCACGGTCACGATCTTGAGGTCGTCGACTTGACCGAGCTACCGGCGGAGCCGCTCACGGCGCCGGCCACGCTCGCCGATGCGACACTCGCCTACGTGATCTTCACGTCGGGCTCAACGGGCCGGCCAAAGGGCGTCGCGGTCAGCCACGGCAACCTCGCGAACCTCATGCGCTGGCGCCAGAAGGCCTACCCTCTGGGTCCGCGAGACCGGGCGATGCTGATGAGCAGTCCCGGATTCGACGCGTCGGTCTGGGATACCTGGGCCATCCTGGCCGTCGGCGGCACGCTGGTGATACCGCCAGCCGAGGTGCGCACCTCGGCGCCGGTCCTCGTCGCCTGGCTGGCCGACGAGCGGATCACCTCGACGCTCCTGCCCACGCCGCTGGCCGAGGCGGTGCTCGATGAGCAGTGGCCGTCGCACGCCGCGCTCAGGGTGATGCATACGGGCGGCTCGGCGCTCCTGCGCGGCGTTCCCGCTGGCCTGCCATTCACGTTGGTCAACCTGTACGGGCCAACCGAATGCACGGTGGCCGTGACCAGCACTCCGGTCGGGCCGGGCGGCCCGGTGCCACCCCCGATCGGCTCTCCCATCGACGGCGTACGGTGCTATGTGCTCGACGGCCTAGATCCGGTGCCTGACGGCGAAGCCGGCGAGCTGTGCCTGGCCGGCGACTCGGTGGCGCGCGGCTACCTAGGCGACCCAGCCATCACTGCCCGGTCCTTCGTGCCCGACATCGCGGTCCCCGGGCAGCGGATGTACCGAACCGGTGACAAGGTCCGGCACCGGCCGGATGGCTCCTACGAATACCTCGGCCGGATCGACGATCAGGTCAAGATCCGGGGATTCCGGATAGAACCGGGCGAGGTGGCCGCGGTGCTGCGCCGGCATCCGGCGGTCAGGGAGTCATTCGTGGCCGCCGAACGATCGGGGGCGGGTTCCGCTGACCCGCGGCTGATCGGCTACGTGGCCGCGGACGCCACGCCCGCCGAGCTGATCGAGTTCGCCGCGTCCCGGTTGCCCTATTACATGGTGCCTGCCGCGATCGTCGTGCTTCCGGGACTCCCGCTCACGCCCAGCGGCAAGGTCGATCGCACCGCGTTGCCGGTACCTGACCGCGCGGCCGCCAGCCTGACCGACGTGGTCGCGGCGCCGTTGCGTACGCCGACCGAGCGTGCGCTGGCGGGGATCGTGGCGCGGCTGCTTGGAGGAATGCCGGTCGGTGCGCGGGATGACCTCTTTGCTCTGGGAGTCAATTCGCTGCTGGTCGGGCGGCTGGCTTCGCAGATTGCCGCTGAGCTGGCGGTCACGGTGAGCCTGGCTGATGTGTACCGGGCTCCGATGGTGTCGGCGATCGCAGCCATGGTTGACGAGCGGGCTGGGCCGGGGGTCACGGGGCCGGCCGCGGAGCTGGATTCGCCGCCGCCGATGCCGTCCGGGCTGCCGGTACGCCAGGATCCGCGGGACCGGCCGGTCCCGCTGTCGTGGCAGCAGCGGCGAATCTGGTTTTTCGAGCAGCTAGCGCCGGGCAATCTGGCCTATACGACTCAGGCCACCGTGTCGTTGCGAGGCGAAGTGAATACCGGGGCGCTGCGGGCGGCCCTCGATGAGATCGTGCTCAGGCATGAGATCTTGCGGACCGCGTTGGTCACCGTGGACGGGGTTGCGATGCAGCAACTGGTCCCGGACGTGACGGCGCCGCTGCGGGTGCTAGACGTGCCGGCCGGGCAGGCGCAGGACGTTATCGCCGCCGAGTTCCGCAAGCCGTTCGACCTGACCAGGCCGCCGCTAGTTCGCTGGGTGCTGGTGCGGCACGGCGATGGCGAGAACACGCTCGTCTGCGCGGAGCACCACATCGTGCATGACGGCTGGTCGCAGGGCGTACTGCTGTCGGAGCTTGGCGTTCTTTACCAGGCGTTCGCGGCCGGCGCGGGCTCGCCGCTGACTGAGCCTGCCGCCCAGTACGCGGATTACGCACTGTGGCAGCGGCAGTGGATGCAGGGCGAGGTCCTGAAGGCGCAGGTGGACCACGGGACCGCCATGCTCGCCGGAGCACCCCACGTCCTGGAGCTTCCCGCCGATCACCCCCGGCCGGCGGTCAAGAGCTTCCGCGGTGCCGCGCCCCGGATCGAGGTTCCGGTCGAGCTGTCCCGCGCGCTGCGCTCGTTCAGCCGTGCGCACCGGGTCTCGCTGTTCGCGACCATGTACGCCGGGTTCGCGGCGCTGCTGTACCGGTACACCGGTCAAGAGGACATGCTCGTGGGCACCGGTGCGGCGAACCGCAGCCTGCCCGAGCTGCAGCACGTGCTCGGCATCATCGTCAACACCCTGGTCCTGCGGACTCAGGTGTCGGCCGCGATGTCGTTCACCGACCTGCTCGGCCACGTGCAGCAGACCGTCGTCGACACGCTGTCCTGGCCAGATATCCCGGTGGACGCCCTCATCGACGCGATCGGCCCGGTCCGCGATGCCTCCAGGACGCCGCTGTTCCAGGTCATCTTCACGTTCCATGACTCCGCCGTGCCTGACGTGGACTTCGGCGGGCTCACTGGCTCCGTCACCGAGCACGCGAGCGGCGCGTCCATCTGCGACCTCAACGTCATGGTGGTACCAAGGGCCGCGCAGCGGCTCGGCCGCGAGGCCAGGCCCGAGGATGACGCCCTGACCTTAGTCTGGGAGTACTCCACCGACCTGTTCGACGAATCGACCATGACCCGGATGGCCGGGCACTACCTGAACCTGCTAACCGATGCCCTGGCCACGCCATCGACCCAGATCGGCGACCTGCGCCTGCTCGCCGACTCCGAACTGGCCCTGCTCGACTCCTGGAGCCGCGGCCAGTCGGCCGCCGACGGCTACCCGGCCGACGCGACCATCCCCGCGTTGTTCGCCGCCCAGGTCGCCGCGAACCAGGACGCCACCGCACTGGTCTGCGACGGCATCACGATCACCTACGCCGAACTTGACCGGCGCAGCAACGCGCTGGCCTGGCTGCTGCGCCGCCGCGGCGTGAGCACGGACACGCCGGTCGCCGTGGCAATCGAGCGCGGTGCCGACCTCATTGCCGCGCTGCTGGCTGTGCTGAAGGCCGGCGGTGCCTATCTCGCGGTTGATCCCGCCAGTCCCCCGCCGCGCATCGCCGCCATGATCGCTGCCGCCGGCGCCCGGCTCGCGCTCGCCACCGGTGCCACCAAAGCCGCGATGACCCAGCTAGAGGGCGTGGAGGTCGTCGATGTCGGCCCCGTGCTGACCGACACCGTGCTGGCCGACACCGTGCTAGCCGACACCGTGCTAGCCGACACCGTGCTGGGGTCAGGCCGTACCGCCGACGAGCAAGCGGCACCTCCTGATACGGCCCAGCCGTCGAGCCTGGCCTACATCTCCTTCACCTCGGGCTCAACCGGCGTGCCCAAGGGGGTGGCGATTCCGCAGCGCGGTGTCATCCGGCTGATCAGCGACCCTACGTTCGCCTCGCTTGGTCCCGGCGAGCGGCTGCTCCACCTGGCCCCGGTGGCTTTCGACGCCTCCACGCTGGAGATCTGGGGTGCGTTGCTGACCGGCGGCACGATCGTGGTCGCGCCGCCGGGCCCGCTGAGCCTGGCCGCGATCTCAGCGCTGCTGCGCACCGCCGGCGTAACGGTGAGCTTCCTGACCACCGGGTTGTTCAACCAGCTGGCCGAGACCAACCTCGACGCGATCGCCGGCGTGCCCCTCCTGCTGATGGGCGGCGAGGTACTCAGTCCTGACACGGCGCGCGCCGTGCTGGTCGCCCGCCAGGGCCGGACTCTGGTCCACTGCTACGGACCAACCGAGAACACCACCTTCACCACCTGCGGTGTGATGACCCAGGGCCAGATCGGACGGACAGTGCCCATCGGCCGCCCCATCCAGTACACGACCGTGCGCATCCTCGACAACCGCGGCCGGCCGGTTCCGGTCGGCGTGGCCGGAGAGCTGTACACCGGCGGGGACGGCCTGGCCCGAGGCTACGCCGGCAACGCCGCCGCCACCGCCCGGGCGTTCGTGCCCGACGCCTCCGGAGACGGCAGCCGCCAGTACCGGACCGGAGACCTGGCCCGGTGGCGCGCCGACGGCACCATCGAGTTCCTCGGGCGCGCCGACGACCAGGTCAAGATCCGGGGGTTCCGGGTCGAACCCGGCGAGGTCGCCGCTGTCCTGCGCGCCCACCCGGCCGTGCGCGAAGCGGTCGTCGTGGTAGCCGGCGAAGGCGCGCAACGGCACCTCGTCGGCTACGTCACCCCCGACGACGGTTACGACACTGCCGCGCTGCGGCCAGCACTCCTGCGGGACTACCTCGCCCAGCGGCTACCCGGCTACCTCGTGCCTGCCGGCTTCAGGGCCCTCGACCAGTTTCCGCTCAACTCCAGCGGCAAGATCGACCGGTCCGCCTTGCCCGCACCAGAACGCGACACCCGCGGGCCCGCCACGCCACCGCGCGGCCCCGTCGACGAACGGCTGGCCGAGATCTGGGCGGAACTGCTGCCCTCGGACAGCATCGGCGACGAGATCGTGCGCGAGGACAATTTCTTCGCGCTCGGCGGCAACTCCCTGCTGGCGACACGCCTGATATTCCGCATCGGTGAGGAGTTCGGCGTCGAACTGGGACTGGCCACGTTCTACGACGCGCCGACGCTCGCCGCCTGC
The DNA here is from genome assembly GCA_035606435.1 of Streptosporangiaceae bacterium. Classification (GTDB taxonomy): domain Bacteria; phylum Actinomycetota; class Actinomycetes; order Streptosporangiales; family Streptosporangiaceae; genus Chersky-822. The sequence continues at coordinate 9,512 of DATNFM010000207.1, forward strand.
GCCACCGCCATCGACGCGGCGCGCACCCAGGCAGCACCATCGACCATCCGCCGCACTAACTGGAAAGCGTATCGCGTGACTGACTTGGGAGGCTGATCGTGGCTAAGTACGAGTTTCCCGCCTCGCTCGCCCAGCGGTGGATGTGGCTGCTGGCCGAGATGGACCCCGGTGAGCCCACCTATAACATCCCCTGGGCGCTGTGGCTGGACGGCGTGCTGGACGTCAGCGCACTGCAGCAGGCCTGGGACGCCGCGCTGGTCAGGCACGAGGCGCTGCGTACTACTTTTCGAAACGCGTCCGGCGTACCCGTGCAGGTAGTCGGTGACGAGCCAGACCCATGGCCGCTCGTGGCTACCTCGGTGGAGCACCTGGCGACCGACGAGCGCGAGCCTGCCGCCCTGGCGATGATCCGCGATCTCGCCCGCATTCCCTTCGACCTGGCGACCGGGCCGCTGGTGCGCACCGCCCTGATCCGCCTCGCGCCGGAATCTCACGTGCTGGCCGTCATAATGCACCACATCGTCGCTGACGGCTGGACGTTCCGGATCCTGTTCGGCGAACTGTCGGCGGACTACGAGGCGATCGGCAGTGGCGGTGGCCCGGTGGCCATCGAACCGCCGATCCAGTACGTGGACTTTGCCATCTGGCAAACCGAGCACGCGCAGGACGGCGGGTATACGGCGGCCGAGCGCTTCTGGCGGGCCGAGCTGGCCGATGCCCCTGCGCCGCTGGCGTTACCCGCGGATGCGCCTTATCCGGCGCGCCAGGCCTTCACCGGCCAGGCCGTCACCACCACGATCGACCCGGGCCTGGTCGACCAGCTCAGAAAGCTCGCGACCGAGCATGAAACCACGTTGTTCGCCGTTCTGCTCGCCGCCTATTCGGTCGGGCTGCTGCGGCTGACCGGCAGCGACGATCTGCTCATCGCGGTGCCGATGGCTGCCCGGGTCAGACCAGAAACCGCGTCAGTGGTCGGGTTGTTCATGAATACCGTCGTGATCCGCGTCCGGATTGACACCGATGGGACGCTGGGCGATCTGCTGCGATCGGTCCACACCGCGACGGTGCGGGCCATGGCCCAGCAGGATCTGCCGTTCGCCAGGGTCGTCGAACTGGTCAAGCCCAAACGCGACCAGGCCCGGCTCCCCCTCGTCCAGGTGATGTTCGCGATGGAGGAATCGTTGACGCTCCCGGACCGCGGCGGGCTGCGCTGGCGCCCGGAGATGGTGGAAATCGACACGGTCAAGTTCGAGATCGAGCTGGCTGTCACCGACGCGCCGACCGGCACGCAGCTGCGGATCGCCTACAACACCGCGCTGTTCGAGCCGGCTACAGCCCAGCGGCTGGCCAGGAACCTGCGTACGGTGCTCGCCCACATGGCGGCTAAGCCAACGGCTAGGACCAGTGATCTCTTCGTCCTGGAAGAAGGCGAAGCCGCCGCGCTCGCGCAGTGGAATGCCACGGCGAAACCGTCGCCGACTGGCGACGACGTGACGCTTCGCGACCTGTTCGAGCGACAGGCGAGACAAACGCCCGATGCCATCGCCGTGGCAGGCGACGAGGGCAAGCTCAGCTACGCACAGCTTGACAGCACCGCCAACGTGATCGCCCGCCGGCTGATCGCGGAGGGAGTGGGCAGCGAGTCGGTGGTCGCCGTCGTGGCCGAGCGTTCGGCCGACCTGATCACCGCCCTGCTTGGGGTAGTCAAGACCGGCGCCGCGTTCCTGCCCTTGGATCCGGAGTACCCCGCAGAGCGGCTCGCGTACATGCTCGCGGACTCGAGAGCCCGGGTCGTGCTCGCGCAGCGGCAGCTCGGTGATCTGCTGCCGCAGGCCGGCCCGCCGGTCTTGTACACCGATGACGCACCGACCTGGCCGGTGAGCACCACCGACGGCGGCAGGCCGGCCTTGCGCGCGGACAACGCCGCCTACCTGATCTACACCTCGGGCTCGACCGGTCGTCCGAAGGGCGTCATCAACACCCATCGTGGCCTGCTCAACCGCCTTGACTGGATGCGGTCAGCGCTCTGTTTCGACGCGGCCGACGTGCTCCTGCACAAGACCTCGGTCAGCTTCGATGTAGCGGTGTGGGAGTTCTTCCTGCCGTTGACTACCGGTGCCAGCCTGGCATTGGCCCGGCCAGGCGGCCATCGCGATCCCGGTTACCTGCGCGGGGCGATCGCGGCGCACGGAGTTACCGTCCTGCATTTCGTCCCTTCCATGCTGACCTCGTTCCTTGCCGATACCGAGACGGATGGCCGAGCCGCTTTCGCCACGCTGAAGCGGATCGTGTGCAGCGGCGAGGAACTGCCGGTCGGGCTCGCTCGCCGTTGCCTGGAAGCACTGCCGGGGGTAAGCATTCAGATCACCTACGGTCCGGCCGAGGCGGCGATCAGCGTCACTACCTGGCAGGCCACGCCGGATTCACTGGCGGGCCGGTCGCGCGTTCCCATTGGCGGGCCGGTGAGCAACGTCCAGGTCCACATCCTCGACAGCGAGCTTCGGCCTGTGCCGATCGGTGCGGTCGGCGAGCTGTACCTCGGTGGTGTCCAGGTCGGACGCGGCTACCACCGGCGACCGGCACTCACCGCGCAACGGTTCGTGCCGGACCCCTTCGGCCCGGCCGGCTCAAGGCTCTATGTCACCGGCGACTACGGCCGCTGGCGTCCTGACGGCACGATCGAGTTCATGGGCCGGATCGACGGCCAGATCAAACTGCGCGGCATGCGGATAGAACTCGGGGAGATCGAGGTCGCACTGCGCGACCAGCCGGGGGTCCAAGGCGCCGCGGTCGCGGTCAGGGAGGTCGGGCCCGACGACAAGCGGCTCGTCGGGTACATCGTCGGCTCTGCGGCTCCTGATGCCGGCGCGCTGCGCGCCGCGCTCAGGGCCAGGCTGCCCGAGTACATGGTGCCGGCCGCGTTCGTTTCGCTTGACGCGCTGCCGCTCACCGGGAGCGGGAAGCTGGACCGCCGCGCGCTTCCCGACCCAGATTGGACCACGGTCACCGGTCAGGTTTCGGTCGCGCCCCGGACGCCAGTCGAAGCGCGCCTCGCGACGGTCTTCGCCGAGGTGCTCGGATTGCCGAGGCCGGTGGGCGTGCACGACGACTTCTTCGCGCTCGGCGGCCATTCGCTGACCGCGACCCAGCTGCTAGCCCGCATCCGGGTTGTCTTTGGCGTCGATCTGCCCATGCGGGCTCTGTTCGCCGATCCCACCGTGGCCGGGGTGGCCGCCGCGCTGGCCGCCGCCGGCAGTCTGACAGCCGACTAGCTAAGCCCGCACGGCGCCCACCGCCGCCAGGCAGAGGCCGTGCCCGCACGCGGGGCACGGCCGTGCCCGCTACTCGCCGACCAGGAACCCCTGCTGATGGCCGTGTCCGTCCGCGTAGTCTCCGACAGCCACGCATTTGCCCGCCGAGCCGCACGACACCGACACGACGAAGGCGTACCGGTCGTGTTCCAGCGCCGCCAGACCGGGGACCTGAACCGCCTTGCCCCAGACGCCGTTTCGTTCGTTGATCACAAATCCCCGGGTTACCGAGCTGTCACCCAAGTCCTCATAGTCCCCGCCGGCAGCGCAGTTACCAGCAGACGCGCACGACACAGAATCGACATCGGCGAACCGGCCGAAGGCAAGCGACCCCAGGCCTGGCGGATTGATCGCCTGACCCCAGGTGCCGTTGTTCTCGCGGATCAGAAAACCCCAGTTGTAGTCGTAGTCGTAGTCACCGCCGGCCGCGCACTGGCCGGCCGCGGGGCACGACATCGAGCTGAAGCCGGCGTCCCCGTTCGAGTTCAGTGCCGCCAGACCGGGCGCCTCGATCGCCTGACCCCAGACACCGTTCTTCTCGTCGACCACGAAGCCCTGGGAGTTTCCTTCGTTGTCCCGGTAGTCCCCGCCAGCCGAGCAGCTGCTCGGCGAGCCGCACGACACCGAGCTGACCTGGGCACTCGCGCCCGCGTTCAGCAAACCCAGGCCAGGTACCTCGATCGCCTGACCCCAGACGCCGTTCTTCTCGCTGGCCACGAACCCTTGCTGATGGCTTTCGCTATCCACGTACCTGCCGGCGGCGGCGCAGCCGCCGGCCTTGGCGCACGACACCGAGAGAACCTCATTGGTTTGGCCAGCGGCCAGCGTCGCCATTCCCGGCAGTGCGATCGCCGCCTGCCAGTGGCCGTGCCCTCTCGTGGCCACGAAGGCCTGCCGCTGCCCCGACCCAGAGTTGTAAGACCCGCCGGCTACGCATGTGCCCGCCAGGGGGCACGACACCGAGCTGACGCTCGCTATCCCGCCCTTGTTGAGCGCGCCCAGGCCAGGCACCTCAACCGCGCGGCCCCAACGACCGTGCAACTCGGTGACCACGAACCCTTGCTGATGACCGTGGCCGTCGGTATAGAACCCCCCGGCCGAGCAATTGCCCGCCGAACCACACGACGTCGAGTTGACGCCCGCCTTTCCGTCCTTGTTCAGCGCACCCAGGCCAGGCACCCCAACCGCCTTGCCCCAACGGCCGTTCAGCTCATTGATCACGAAGCCCTGCTGATGAGCGTGACCGTCCGTATAGAACCCCCCGGCCGAGCAATTGCCCGCCGAACCACACGTCACCGAGCTGACGGCCGCCCTCCCGCCCTTGTTCAGCGCACCCAGGCCAGGCACCCCAACCGCCTTGCCCCACGAGCCGGCCGCCTTGACCATCCCCACGGCGGTCGACGTAACTCTGGCGTCGGCTTGGCCAGGAACCGCGACCAACCCAGCACCCCACATCGCAGCCGCACCGGCCGCAAGCACCAATACCTGGCGCCGTCCCATGAAGTTCCTCCACATTCCTAGACCGGCATAACTGGCCGAACCGGAAGTAGCCGGGCGATGCCTCAGATAGCCGGGCGATACCTCCTCAAACATGACGCCCAGTACGCCGATCCGGTTTACGCGACCAACCCGGCCGTTTTCGGGGAGACTTAGCCGCAGCGCCGCCGGAAACTCGCCACGATCATGAAGAACTGCCCGAAATGCCGGGTTTGCCGGGGAGAGTTGCCGTTGCGGGGAGAGTTAGCCGCGGAAATCCGCGGTCAACCCTCCACCACGCGGAAACACTCCACGAGCCTGGCCCGGCCGCCGCCTCCCGGACCGGTGATCACGGCGAATTACCCGGCCGCCCACCGAGAACTCATCACGATCATGGAAGCTGGGGGCTTTTGACCGATTTTTGATGGTGACTTTTCGTCTCGTGATGAGTTTTCGGCGTATTTGACGGCTAAATCGCCGTGGAACGAAATCTCATCACGATCATGGTCCCGCTGAGCTGGCCGCTGAGCTGGCCGCGGCCGACAGTCAGGGATAGACGGCTGACTGCCGGACCGGCCTGTAAGCAGAATTACCTTCGGCGATGTCCGAGGAGCCCCTCGGCCTGCTCCTGAGCCATGCGCATCGCCTGGCCGCGGTCCAGGTGACCGAAGCTGCCCTGCTCGAAGTGCTTGTCCAGCTCGGCGGTGACGAAGCCGGCGAGCAGTTCCTTGGCGAGCTGGTGATGCTCAACCTTGCCCTGACGCTCCTCGTGATGCTCAAACATCCGCATCGCCTCGAAGCCGACGGCGCCGGCCAGCAACTCGTGCGTAATGCTGGCGTGCTGCTTGCCGCCACCGTAAACCTGGCCATGTGCGGCCTGCGCGTGATCACTTCCGAAAAATCCCATGGCCGACAGAGTAGCCGCCGTTAACCCGGTTTGAGCACGTCTACGACCAAGGCTGGGCAGTGCCGGGGGCGCGGTCCTGGTAGGGCAACGGCTCGGAGGCGAGGAGCTCGAGCAGCCTGTCTTTGATGGCGTAGGCGAAGAGGTGGTTCCCGCGCGGGCAGACCCGCCGGCCTGCTGGTACTCACGCTGGTGCACATCATTCATGTCGAAGAGATCCTCGGGGGCTCTCCGTTATCGGCATCACCCGCATAAACGGCGAGTTGCAGCGCGAGGTCGTCGCGGAGATGGTCCATGCCCGCACCGCGGGAGCGGACCGGCCTCAGGTCAGGCGGAGAAAAACCCGCGAAAATCTTTCTTCATATAGAAAGAATTGCGGCAGTTTGGTTCGCCTTTAGAAAGATGCGCCGTACCGGCCACCAGTCTCTGGAAACCACTCCGCAGGCTCAGCGGGCCTGGATCAGTCCAGGCAGCGGTGCGCTGACGGTCAATCAGCGGGTGCCGCTGAGTGCTTACCCGGATGACGAGTCGCGCGCGCTCGCCAAGGTCCTCGTCCGCGGACCGGCTGCGCGCAGCGGTCTACCGGCGCCCTTGACCGCACATTGACCTCGGACCTGTGATAGCCCAGCTGTATGGCTTCTGAACAGCGCGCCCCGTATGGCGCGCACGGCGCGGCCCCTGCGCTCTCGGTCAGCGGGCTGACCGGTGAGCCGGTAACCGTTCAGAGCCTGGCCGCGGGCGGCTGTGCGGTGCTGCTGTTCGTGAACGAGGAGTGCCCTACCTCGGCGCTGGCCATGCGCAGGCTGGGGCCGCTGTGCCGGGAGTGGGAGAACGCCGGCGTCAGCTGCACCGTGATCTTCGAAGATCCGCTGGAGGTGGCGATCCGGGTAGCGCGCAGGAACGGCTGGACCGGCCGGGTGCTCTCACAGCCTGCGCCGTATCAGACCTCGCGCGCCTACGGCCTCGTGTCGGTGCCGACCGCGTTCCTGATCGACCGCCGGGGCCAGATCAAGGACAGGGTCACTGGCTGGGACCACGCAGCGATCACCGAACTCATCGGGCGGGCCGCCGCCATCACTGGCGCCACGCTCGCGATCCCTCAATCCGAAGAACCTCTGCGCAAGCCGGGCTGCTCCTCCAAGGCAGCCCTTGACGAGGCCATCGCGGCGGCGATGGAGGCAAGCACCAACGCCGACGAGATGGAGGAGATGTTCGAGCGGGGCTGGACCGATGGCCTGCCGGTCATCCCGCCGACGGAAGAGCGGGTGGAGAAAATGCTCGGCACCTACGCCGGGCAAGGCTCCCTTGGCGAGGTCCCGCCCTCGATGGGCGAGGCAACACTCGAACGGCTGGCGGCGTGCGCCGTCCTGGCTGGCTGCCGGCCTGAGTACTTCCCGGTCGTGGTCGCCGCGGCGAAGGCGGCACTCGATAGCAGGTTCAACCTGCACGGCCAGGCAGTCACTACTCAGCCCGCCGGGCAGCTGATCGTCGTCAACGGCCCGGTCCGCGGGCAGCTGGGCATGAACAGCGGAATGGGCGCGCTCGGACCGGGGAACCGCGCGAACCTGACCATCGGCAGGGCCCTGCGCCTGATGATCGAGCTCACCGGCGGCGGCATGCCAGGCACGCTCGACCGTTCCACCCTGGGCCACATGGGCAAGATCGGCTTCTGCATCGCCGAGGACGAGGAGGGCAGTCCATGGGAACCGCTGCACGTCGAGCGCGGCTTCGCCGCGGGGCAGTCAGTCGTCACGCTCATCGGCAGTGACGCGCCGCTGTCGATCTCCGACCATCGCAGCCGCACGCCGGAGGATCTCGCCTCCATTCTCGCCTGGGCCGCGGCCAGTGCCTGGAGCACCAACTGGTGGCCCCTGGCCGAACCTTCAGTGTTCGTCATCTGCCCCGAGCACGCCGAGATGTTCCGCGAGCACGGCTGGACGAAGCAACGGCTGCGCAACTTCATGTTCGACGCGGTGCGCAAGCCGGCCAGCGAACTGAACCGAGGCGAGACGACGCCGTGGGTGCACCGGTCCGACCCGGACGCCGAGGTTCGCAAGTGGGCCTCCGCCGACGCGATCATCCTGCTCGTGGCCGGCGGTGAGGCCGGGCGTTACTCTGCTGTTCTCGGCCCGTGTACCGGCATGGGATCGGTGATCGTCTCGGCGGAGGTGGAACCACAGTGACTGGCTACGTGAGCCCGTTTGACGACCGGGTCAGGCCCGAGGAGCCGCTCGCGCCACACAAGGCGCAGATCAGCGGCCTGCGCATCACGCTGCTCGACATCACCAAGAACCGCGGCGCCGAATTCCTGGACCGGATCGAGACGCTGCTGCTGGCGGCGGGCGCGATCACGATCCGCCAGACCAAGGAGATCTTCTCCAAGCCGGCCTCACTCGACCTCATCGACCACATCACCATGGTCTCCGACGCCGTCATCGAGGCCCTCGCCGATTGAGGCTCGTGTACGTCGTGCAGTGTGTGCGACCTCGTCCACCTCGAACGTCGAGCCATCCCCGCGGTCGGCATCGCCACGGCCCCGTTCGCCGACGAAGCGGTCGAGCAGGCCCGCCTGCTCGCCATGCCCGCCAGCCGCATGCTCTACATCCCCCATCCCGTCCAGTTGCTGACCGAGGCGGAACTGGCCGGGCGAGCCGATGCCGTCTTCCCCGCGATCGTCCGCGCCCTAACCGTCACCTGACTCCCCAGATCACGCGACGCCACATCCGCCGTAACCCTGAAACTTTCACTATCGCCCCGCATGGACAACTTTCGGCTGCTCGGCCATGATCGCAGGATCACCCGCATCTCACACGAGCCACAAGGGAGGCCACGATGGACCTGGGGCTGCAAGGTCTTCGCGCTCTCGTCACCGGCGGGACCAGGGGAATCGGACGGGCCATAGTTGAGGTGCTTGCAGCCGAAGGCGCCGCTGTCGGGTTCTGCGCACGAACCAAGCGCGATGTCACTGACGCCGCGGCCACGCTGACCGGGCGCGGCAGCAAGGTGTCCGGGCAGGTCGTCGATGTCGGTGATCCGGAAGGCATGCAGCGGTGGGTTTCTGACAGCGCGGCCGAACTCGGCGGCGTGGACATCGTGGTGGCGAACGTCAGCGCGCTGGCGATCCCCGACGAGACGGCAAACTGGCAGGCAAGCTTCGACGTGGACCTGATGGGCACGGTCGGCCTGGTCAAGGCAGCCATGCCGTACCTGGAACAAAGCACCGCAGCCTCGATCCTGACGATCTCCAGCGTGTCCGGCCGGGAGATCGACTTCGCGGCCGGACCCTATGGCGTCTTCAAATCCGCGATCATCCACTACACCCAGGGCCTGGCCTTCCAGCTCGCGCCGAAAGGAATCCGCGCCAACACCCTCTCGCCGGGCAACACTTACTTCTCCGGCGGCGTCTGGGAGAACATCGAGCAGAACAATCCAGAGCTGTTCGCAACGGCCCTGGGCCTGAATCCCACGGGCCGGATGGCCAAGCCGGAGGAGATTGCGCGGGCGGCAGCGTTCCTGGTCAGCCCGGCCGCCAGCTTCATCACCGGTACCAACCTGCTCGTCGACGGCGCGCTGACTCGCGGCGTCCAGTTCTGACCTTGCCCTGACCGCGCTCTTCGTCTCATGCACGTCGGTGATCGCCTGTTTTTGCACTACTGTGCTTCGTGTGGCCGAGATGAAAAGGGTCGCCATGTCGCCGGATGGTGAAGAGCGCGAGATGCCGGGTTTCGACGTGACGGTGCCGAGCCCGGCGCGGGTGTGGAATTACTGGGTCGGAGGCAAGGACAACTTCGCCGCTGACCGGAAGGCGGCAGAACAGATCCTGGGAGCCATGCCGACCCTGCGGGAGATCGCGCAGCTGTCACGGCGCTTCCTGACGAACGTGGTGCATGATCTGGCGGCGGAACGCGGCGTCCGGCAGTTCCTGGACATCGGCACCGGGCTGCCCACCGCGGGCAACACCCACGACGCGGCGCAGCGGGCCGCGCCGGACGCGCGGATCGTGTACGCGGACTACGATCCGGTGGTCCTCACGCACGCCAGGGCGCTGCTGACCAGTACCCCCGAGGGGAAGACTGACTATATCCAGGCGGACGTGCGGGATCCGCAGGTGATCTTGGAAGCGGCCCGGCGGACGCTTGACTTCAGCGAGCCGGTCGCGGTGATCCTCATCTTCGTCATCCACTTCGTCCCCGATGCCGAGCGTCCTTACGATGTCGTGCGGAGCCTCATGGAGCCTCTGCCGCCGGGCAGCTATCTCGTCCTGGGGCACGCTGCCAGCGACATCGCGGCGGACTTCATGGCAGCAGGCGCGCAGGCGTACAACAATCGCGTGTCAGCTCGGATCACGCCGCGGGACCTTGCGGGTGTCAGGCGTTTCTTCGACGGGATGGAGATGGTCGGCCCTGGCGTAGTGCCGCTGGCCAAGTGGCACGGTGCCTCCAACGACCGAGGGCTGCAGGCCTACTGCGGCGTCGGCCGGAAACCATAGGAGCTCGGCTCGCGACGTCTTACCACGGATTCTGGACAAATTTTGTACTAATTTGGGTCGTTATGCGAGTCAGGAATCCGTGGTAAGACGGGAAAATCCGTGATATGTGGCCTCAAGAAGGCCATCGGCGCCGGGATTACAGTGACTGGCGTGGGTGGCCTAAAGGTTTTGTTCGTGGGTGGCAGCGGCGTTATCAGCTCGGCGTGCTCCTGGCTGGCGGTTGAGTTGGGCGTTGAGCTGCATGTGCTGAACCGGGGCAGTACCGGGCTGCGGCCGCTGCCCTCACAGGCCACGGTCCTGCGCGGTGACCTCGCGCAGGTCACGCCGACCGGCCAGATCGGGTTGTCCTGCGATGAGGCGGCGTTCAAGGATCTCAGCCCCGCCGAGGAGACGCTGGCGGAGTTCGTGCCCGGTTACGACGCGCCGGTGCAACTGCTCGCTCCCGGATGGCGGGACGCGGGCGGGCCGGTCGTGGACGGCGGCACGATCCCGCGGACTCCCGAGGCGGAAACCGTCGGCATCATCCCTCCGGGCGAGGTGGAGGAACAGCGCGGCGACCAGGTCCACGCCACGGACGGCGACATCGGGCGGCTCCGCGGGCTCCGCATCGACGCTGACGGCCGCCAGGTCACTCACGTGCTGATCACCGAGGGGCATCTGCATTCCCGCAAGGAGGTGGCTATCCCGTTCGGGCAGGTGACCGGCTTTGACGACGGTATCCAGCTCAGCATCACGAAACAGCAAGTCAGGGACCTCCGCGGAGGCAATCAGTTCGGGTAGTTGCTGAGTTCGATCAGGTTCTGGTCCGGGTCGCGCAGGTAGCAACTGAGGATCGGACCGAGCGCCCCTGTCCGCTCGACGGGCCCTGCCTCGATCTCGATGCCGGCGTCGGCCAACTCGGTGACCAGGTCGCGGATGTCCTCGTCGACGATAAAACAGAGGTCGGCGCTCCCCGGCGTCGGGCGCAGCGCTTTCGGCTCAAATTCCCTTCCGGCCTCGTGAAGATTGATCTTGCTAGTCCCGAATGTCAGGGCGGTGCGCCCGGCCCCGAACGTCACCGGTGTCATGCCCAGGATCTGGGTGTAGAAGCTCACGGTCGCGTCGATGCTGGCGACGGTGAGCACGAGGTGGTCCAGCCGACTGACCCGCACGGTACCTTCTTTCCCTCATGAACGTGCATTCGCGCCAGCGTAAACGGCCGGTTCAACCTGCGGGCCCAGCCCGACTACCGGAACCCGAGCCAGTAGTCATTCCAGAAATTAACTGAGGCGGCGACCCATGATTCGGGCCGACTTCCCCACGCCGCCCGCTAGGCGACTAGGTCAGAAGCCGACGGCGACGATCATGAATTGCGGATTCGTGACCGAGATATCAGAAGACTGTCCCGCGTCGTCGTCGTAGGGGAAGCCATAGGCCAGGCCGTTGATGGCGTTCTGGTGCCAGAACTCGGCGTAGTAGTTCGCCGGCGCGCTCTGGTAGAAGTTACTCGGAACCGATTGCTGAGCGGCGGGAAGCTGCGCCACGTGCCGGTTGATCCCGGCGCACAGCGACGGGTTGCTCGCCAGGGTGCCGGCGCAGCCGAAGACCTGCGCGGTGGAATCTGAGGTGTCCCCGACAGATGCCGCGTAGCTGCTGAAGTAGCTCGCGTTCGCGCCGCCCGGCTGGAACGACGGGTCGTTGCCTGGCGACGGGATGCCAAAGGGCGCGTCGATGGTGGCCAGTTCCTTGAACGGCGCAGGCACGAAGTTCTGGAACCGCTGGAAGGTCGCTGACCGGCTCTCGGTGAATGTGGCGTAGTTCTCGCCGACCTCCTGGCTGGAACCGTCATGGCCGTGCAGCAGCAGCGCGAGCTTCAGCCCGAATCGGTCGACCCTGGTCGTGTCGACGTTGATTGAGGAGGCGCCCACGGTGAACTCGATAAAGTCGAAGTACTGGCTGTTCGCCGAGCCGAGATGAAAGTACATCCGGCCGGCTGAGTTCGCCGGCATGTCAACGAACCGCTGCTGCGCGATGGACTCCGTTTGCCCGTTGAAGGTCCAGAAAACCTGGCTGTCGGGGTACTGACCGTTCGTCTGGTTCAGCACCTCGACTTCCAGCACGTGGGTCGCAGCGGGAATCGCGCTGGTGTCGCCCCAGAACGAAGCCGGCGGAGCACCAGAACCACCTCCGCCGCCCGAGGATCCGGTACCGAAGACGCCGAGTTCCCACAGCGAGTAGCCCCACTGGGTGGCCCTGGTGGTGCCGAACATGCGGAGGTACCGGCCAGTGCCTGTGACGTTGAGGGCCTGATTGCCGCCGGTGCCGGCGGTGGTGGAGAAGATCGTCGTCCAGGTCGAGTTATCGGCGGAGACCTGGATCTGGAACGCCTTCGCGTACGCCGTCTCCCACTGAAGGGTGACCTGGCAGATCGCCTGGCTGGAACCGAGGTCGACCTCAAGCCACTGCGGGTCGGAGAACGCACTCGACCAGCGGGTACCGGAGTTCCCGTCGGTCGCGTTGGAGGCCGGGAACGAGGCGTTCTCCAGCGACGACGCCGTCGCCGGCCGATTCAGCGCCAGGTTAGTGGTGCCGCAACTGGCGGCCAGGGGCAAGGCGGGCCTGGCATCCGCCGCCACCGCGGCCGGAGCGGCGATGAGACTGAACGATGCGACGATGACCGGAACTAAGACGGTCGGGCGCGATATACGCAGCGCCCGGACGCGCGAGACGGGACTCATTGGCGTCCTTTCGGTGGGCGAGATTTGCGGCCGGACACAGCCGACGCCGGGCGCGAATGGCAGCTCCGCCATATAGTTCGCACCTTGAACTAAGTCTTGTCTTAAGCTAACCACACCACGGCGAGCCGTCAAGGATCATCCCGTCGCCGAGTACGGGTGCCCGGAAGGACCTCGCCGCGTAGGTAGGCGAGGACGGCCAGGACGCGGCGGTTGGTGTCGTCTGTCTGGGGCAGCCGAAGCTTTGCGAAGATGTTTCCGACGTGCTTGCCGACCGCTGCCTCGGAGACGACCAGGGTGCGCGCGATCGCGGCGTTGGACTGGCCCGCGGCGATCAGGGCCAGGACGTCGCGCTCGCGCTCGGACAGCGCGGCCAGCGGATCGCGGCGGCGGCGCACAAGCTGGCTGATGACCTGCGGGTCGACGACCGTGCCGCCGGAGCAGACCTGGCGCAGTGCCGTGATGAACTCCTCGACGTCGACTACTCGATCCTTCAGCAGGTATCCGATGCCCCGCCCGTCGCAGGAGTCGAGCAGGTCGGCAGCGTAGGCGTGCTGGACGTACTGGCTGAGCACGACCGTGGCCAGCCCCGGGCGGGTGCGGCGCAACTCTACGGCGGCGCGCAGCCCCTCGTCGGTGAACGAGGGCGGCATCCGGATGTCGGTGATAACCAGGTCCGGGTCGAACCCGGCGACGGCGGCGCGCAACTCGCTGGCATCCCCGGCCATCGCGACGACGGAAAAGCCGAACCGGTGCAGCAGCCCGGCCAGGCCTTCGCGCAGCAGCACTCCGTCCTCAGCCAGGACTACCCTGATCGGCGGTGCTAGCTGTTGGTCTTGCACGGGACCTCCACGCGCAGGACGGTCGGGCCGCCGGGCGGGCTGGACAGCAGCATCCGGCCGCCGGCCACGCCGACCCGGTCGGCCAGGCCGCTGCCGAGGGCGGGGTCCGCGCCGCCCTTTCCGTCGTCGCGGATCTCCAGGGCCAGGATGCCGTCGCCGGCCTTGGCGGTCACGGTGGCGCTGGCCGCCCCGGAGTGCTTGGCGACGTTGGTCAGGGCCTCCGCCGCCGCGAAGTACGCGGTGTGCTCGACCTGGCCCGCAAGCCGTCCGGTCAGGGCCGAGTAGACCGTGACCGGGACCGGGGTCTGGTCGGCGAGCTCGCTCAGCGCGGCCGGCAGCCCGAGGTCGGTCAGGATCTGCGGCTGGATGCCGTGAATCAGGTCCCGCAGGTCGGCCATGAGCTGCTTGGCCTGCTCGTGCGCGGCGGTCACGGCCTGGGCGGCGGCCGATCTGGGCGGCAGGTCCAGCCGGGCCAGCCCGAGCTGCATGGTCAGCGCGCATGCGGTGACGACCGGCCGCCCGCCGCAAACCGTCACCTACGCCGACGCGTTCGAGGTGGTGGACCTGACCGATGTCTCCTCATGGCAGCAGGTCGCCGTCCAGTTGCAGCAACTCTGGGCAGCCTCGGCCTCCGCCCCGGCCGCCGCCTCCGCGTCCCGCCCCCCAGCCACGCCGGCCGCCGCACTCCCCTACACCGGCGATGAGCAGACACTGGCCGTGGGGTGCTCGGACGACGCTCCCCCGCGAAACGTGAACGCCTACCGAGCCGCCGCCAAGCTGGCCAAGGCCCGCTCGGGCGAGTTCGGAGTAGCGGACGTCTGGGGCGACGAGTCCTGCGCCAAGTGGCCAGGCAACGGCACCGGCGACCAGTACAAGGGCCCGTGGAACCGCCGCACCGCCAACCCGATCCTCCTGATCGGCATCACCGGCGACGCCGTCCTGCCCTACCGGGACGACCTGGCGATGGCACACGACCTCGCCCGCGCTCACCTTCTGACCGTCCGCGGATACGGCTACACGGAAATAAGCAACCCCAGCACGTGCGCCACGAACTACGAACTCCGCTACCTGCAGACCGGAACCGTGCCCCGCGTCGGCGCCGTCTGCCGGCAAGACGGGACTCCCTTCCCCGCCCGGAGCCAGATCAGCTCGCGCCGCCCCGGTTAAAAAGCTCACACCACTTTTTCTCCTATAAAATTTTGCGGTGCTTTGAATCCTCAAGTCCTGAGGCCGATCAGATCCAGGGGATGCCGGGACCTCCCGCGCGCTGGACATACCCGGCTTGACTCTTTAGAGTGATATATGGCCATAGGCACTTAGCAGCGCGCAGACCTTCGATGCGATGAAGCATCTAGACGAACGAGTCCGGGAGCATGAGCGTGTCGCGTTACGACACTCCCCCGCAAGTGTCCGACTCTGGCAGTGAGACGTTACGCACGGTAGAGAGCCAACTCGCCGGGCATCCCTCATTCGGGAACTCTGAGCGAATCTTAGGCCGGGCGGATGCTAGGTACCGGTTCGCCCTGGAGGTCCTGGGTTCACAGCTCCCTGGTGCCGCTGCCGACGCTGACACGATCACAAAGAGTGCGGAGTACGCATTACGTGATCCAGTCCTGATAACCGCTTGTGAAGATGCGATGCTCCGGCTGGAGCGCGGTGACCTGCACGCCCTTGACGAGTTCGAGACCGTTACCGGACTGGTCGCCGACCGGCTGCGGGAATTTCCTGGCCTGCTGCCCACCCAGGCCGAGGACGAGCCTGTCTTTCTCTTAGACAGGCCCTCTCGCATCTGGTTGCTCGGCATGCGGCCCAAGCCGGGCCCCTTGCTTCAGCGCCTGCATGACGCGATGACCGACCAGTTCCTGCGGTACAACCAGGTAACCGGTAACTTCTGCCCGGCCGATGCGGCGGCCGCGGAGTCGATAAGCCGCGCGATAGAACTGCTGCGACTGCTCTTGCCGCAGTTAAGCGCTAGCGTCATCGAGCACATTTCGGCCGTCGCGCTGCTGTCCGGCACAACGCCGACAGGCCGGCACCTGTCGGCGGCCGGAGGCGATCTCGTGCCAGGGACCATCGTTCTCAGCCCGCATTTGCTCAGCTCGCCGTGGGACTGCAGCGGCATCTTGCTGCACGAGGGTCTTCACCTCAAGGCATTCGATATCATGCGTTCTTTTGCGCTGGTGTCAGAGCCACGCGAAACGATCGAGATACCCTGGCGGCATGTCCGGTGGGATATGCGCCGCGTCTTCGTCTCATTCCATGTATACGCGCACCTTGTCCTTTTCCAGGCTGCGGCATTGCATCGTGCGGATGAGCTCTCAGCACAATTCGGGCCGCTGCCCGATAATGTCGCCGTAAGCCGCAGCGGATCGGGCGAATACGCCGGGTCGGTGGACCGGATGAGATTTCTCGGCGAGCAACTCGTCGGCCCGTTGCGAGGGAATCTCACACAAGACGGGCTGCGGCTCGTGAACTGGCTGCTTCAGGTCACGTCGCCGCTTACCGGCTGGCAGGAAACAAGGCAGCCGGCGGCGCAGGACGCGCCTGTCCGGCAGGACGTGCCTGTTCCGCAAGCGGCGCCGGGCGTCGGCGACACGCGCTACCGGCGTGTTCCGGGAATAGTCGTCAAGCCATTGCCGGATCTGGAAATGGCTTACGTGTACAACCCCGGGACCCGTCAGGTGTCATGCCTCAACCTGCATGCGTGGGCGATCCTCGAGCTGTGCGACCCGGATACGAACCTGGCGGATTCCTACGCGAATCTCGTCGGCCATCGATTGGGACCAGAGAACACCTCGCGCCATCTCGCCGCCGGGGTGGCGCAACTGGCCGAGCAAGCCCTGATCACAAGAGTATGAAAACACTAGTGAGAGGAGGTGATCCAGCATGACGGAACTGCTTGCGAAGCTCATCGAAGAGACGGACGACTTCGCCGCTCCCACGGTGACGACCAGCACGTTCGTCGAGCGCGCCTGGCCGCCACCCGACAACTGCGAATCGATGTAACCGAAGCCATGTAGTTTCACACGGTGATGAGACTTGGCGGCTCAGCGGGATAACCGCGGGGCCGCCAAGATCCGTGAGCCGGGCGGCGGGTCTTTCTGCCCGACGGCGATAGCCGCGCAGCCGATATCACTTAGCAGGTTCCTGATGGCCCTCGTCAGCAAGTTCAGCGACGTCCTGCCCGCAGACGAGTTCGCGGCGGTGCATCACCTGGTCATGTCCGCCACTGAGCCTGAGCGCATGGCCGGCTCGAATCCATACGGGATCACGTTCTGGTTCGGTCTCGCGCAGCCCCGCAATGTGGTCGAGGACGTCATTTCTCTATTCCTCCGCCCGTTGCTTGCTCTGGGACGGAACAGTGAGGTCGTAGGAGCGGAATGGTGGCTGGGAAGGCTGTCGCCGCCCTACGATCATAATTTCAGGCCCGGGGCGCATAGGGACAGCGGCGAGCATCCTGCGACAGGCAAGCTTGGCTCACCGGTGATCAGCAGCATTTTCTACTTGACGACAGTACACGACGGGCTGCTGGTGGTATTCGACGGCGAACCGGACACCTCGCTTGGCGCCCACGATTATGTAATGCCACATCAGAATCTCTTTGTGACCTTCCGCGGGGACCGCTGGCATTCCGTGATGGCCAGCCGGCAGCTCTGGCCGGCAGCGCCTCCGGAGGGCGATTGCGACCCTGTGCGGCTTTCGCTCGTGGTTAACTGGTGGCACTATCGAATAGCATCGCGGCCGGTTCAGAATATGGACATCGTCGGTGCCGAATATGACGGCCGGATTTACCCCGAACTAACGCACGCGAGACTGGCATGATGACCGGCGGCGTCTTTGTCGCCGGCCTGGGCACCTATATTCCCGAGTCCTTCCCAGCGGAACGGGCGGTAGAACTGGGCCTGTACAGCCGGGATGAATACGAGGCGAGCGGCTGGACAGGAGCGGCCGTGGCCGGTGATCTGTCAGCGCCAGACATGGCCGTGCGCGCGGCCAATCAGGCACTGGCCCGGTCGGGACACCGCCCGTCCGAGGTCGGCTTGCTGCTGCACGCCACCTTCCTCCACCAAGGTCCCGACGCCTGGTCGGCACACCATTACGTTCAGCGTCATACGGTCGGCCACAACATCCCGGCGTTCGAGATCCGGCAGGCGTGCACCGGAATGCTGGGTGCCATGGAGTTGGCCTGCTGCTACCTGACAGTGGGCACGCATCTTCCCGCGGCGCTAGTGACCGGCGCTGACAACTTCGGCACTCCGCTTATCGACCGCTGGCGATACTCGGCTGCCGCGGGATCGAATCGGCGCTCGGTCTTTGGTGACGCGGGAGCCGCGATCCTTTTGTCACGCCGCACCGGATTCGCCCGGTTGCTGGCGATCGCCTCGGCCTCATTGCCCGATCTAGAGGAGATGCAGCGCGGTGACAGGCCGCTGTTCCCGCCGACCTGCACGATCGGCGAGCCGGTCCAGATGGGCGAGCGGATAGCTGAGTTCCAGCGCAAGCATCCGGCCGCGTTTGCTGACGCGAGGAACGAGCTGCATCAGGCACGGACCAACCTGGTGAGCCAGGTACTCGACGAGGCCGGAGTCTCCCGCGCAGACATCTCCCGGGTGGCGCACGTGTTCGGCGGAACGGAAGAATACGTGCGCGGCGTCCTCGAACCGCTCGGCATCGACGTATCCAAGGGCTTGCATGAGTTCGGCAGAAAGCTCGGTCATCTCGGCGTCAATGACCAGATCGTGGGCCTTACGCACCTGGTGGAGACCGGTGCGGTGGGCGTCGGCGATCACGTGCTGATGCTGGGCAACGGAGTGGGAATCTCGCTGTCCTGCGCGGTCGCGGAGATTACCGATCAAGTCGACTGGGCCCCGCTGCCCCGGCCTGGCGCGGCCACGAAATGACCGCAGCCAGGCCGAAAGCCACGCCTGCCCGACCAGCCTCACGAAACCGGGGAGCAATGCCGCGCAAAATTTTTACCCTAATTTATTGAGAAAGATTGGCGCGGGCCCGGACTAGCCTCCCCGAGGCTGGTCCGCGCCAAAACCGGCCGTCCCCGCTGTGCCCTGCGGGTGGTAAACCCGCGGGCCGGGTGGAGCGTCGGATAGGTAGGGGACCGGCAGCGACTGCC
Organism: Streptosporangiaceae bacterium; assembly: GCA_035606435.1. Taxonomy (GTDB): domain Bacteria; phylum Actinomycetota; class Actinomycetes; order Streptosporangiales; family Streptosporangiaceae; genus Chersky-822. The sequence continues at coordinate 28,376 of DATNFM010000207.1, forward strand.
TGGGCCTGACCCGAAGGGGCATCTGATGAAGCTAGCCGCGTGTGCTCTGCTGCGGATCACCGCCGGTGCTGTTACCTGCACCGCGATCTTCGTGCCGGCCGTCCCGGCGCTGGCTGCCTGTGCTGCCGCGGCGGGTTTGCCCGCAGCTTCGGCAAAGCCCGCTCGCCCGGTGACCGCCTACGTCGCCGATTCCGACGGGTCCACAGTGGTCCCGATCAATACCGCCACCAACAAGGCCGGCAGACCAATCAAGACCGGGCTTAACCCGGACGCCATCGCGATCACCCCGAACGGTAAGACCGCCTACGTCGCCAACGGCAGCGGCGGCGGCGACCAGTTGACCGCGGACTCGGTGACCCCGATCCGGACCGCCACCAACACGGCCCTCAAGCCGATCAGGACCGCGATCGACACCGCCGGCAGCGGCCCGGACGCCATCGCGATCACCCCGGACGGGAAGACCGCCTACGTCGCCAGCTACACCCCGGACAAGGTGACCCCGATCCGGACCGCCACCAACACCGCGCTCAAGCCCGTCAGCGTCGGGGCCAACGCGGTCGCCATCGCGATCACGCCGAACGGGAAAACCGCCTACGTCGTCAACAGCGCCTCGGACAACGTCACCCCGATCCGGACCGCCACCAACACCGCGCTCAAGCCGGTCAAGGTCCACGGCGATCCCTTCGCCATCGCGATCACCCCCGACGGGAAGACCGCCTACGTCGTCGGCGGCGACGAGCCGAGCTGGGTTACCCCGATCCGGACCGCGACCAACACCGCGCTCAAGCCGATCAAGGTCAGCGGTGGCCCCTTCGCCATCGCGATCACCCCCGATGGGAAGACCGCCTACGTCGCCAGTAACTTCACGGACACGGTCATCCCGATCCGCGTCGCCACCAACACCGCCCTCAAGCCGATCAAGGTCGGCGCTGGCCCCGTCGACATCGCGATCACCCCCAACGGGAAAATCGCCTACGTCGCCAACGCCGACTCGAACACCGTCACCCCGATCCGCGTCGCCACCAACACCGCCCTCAAACCCATCAAAACCGGCCGCGGCCCTGACGACATCGCCATCACGCCGTAACAACCCGGTCGCCGGGACCGCACCCAGCACCATGGCCCCTGGCCCGCCTTCTGGCGGGACGCGGGTTCGTGCCCGGGTCCCGCGGAGGTTCATGACCGCCGGCACCCGGGCGCCGGGCTCACCGGTCAGGTCATCGCGGTCTGGGCTGATCCCCCGGGCCGGCCAGGGTTCGGGGGAATCGGGTCGGGAAGTCGGCTCGCCGGGTGCGTCACGATCACCAACTATATCGGATCCCGGTATATCGGCAACCTGTGTATGAACCTGGCTGTGCCTGGTCGTGATCTGGGCTGGGCGCGCTGGCCGGCGGAGCGTAGTCCGGTGTTCGCCGCCTGGTCCGTCGGGTCATGTGAGGATGAGCCAGGTCTGGCCGTCGATGAGTTCGCGGGCGGCGTCCAGGTGACCGGCGTGGCAGGCGGTCTCGGCGATGACATGCAGCAGGACCTGGCGCAGGTTGTCCAGGTGGAAGCTGGGCGGGAAGAAGTCCGGCCACCAGGCGGGAGGGGCTTCCAGCGAGGCGGCGGTCACGGTGATCTTGTCGGCCAGTTCTATCTCGCGCCGGTACAGGTCGAGCACAGCCGCGGCCGACACCTCGGGGCGTACCTGCCAGCCGTCGCCGCCGAACTCGTCCGGCCCGATTTGCTCGCCGGCCATGACCTGGCGGAACCAGAACCGCTCCACGTCCAGGGCCAGGTGCTGGACCAGCCCGGCGCAGGTCCAGCCGGTCGGCAGCACGGCGCGGCGCATCGCCTCCTCGGGCAGGTTCTCCAGGATGCCCAGCACGTGCTCGCGCTGCGCGGTCAAGCAGTTCATGAGATCGGTGACCTGGTTGCTCACGGTGGGCTGCGTCATGGCTAGCACCTTTCTGTGGTTCGCGCTCATCGCGGTCATAGCATCGACGTCACCGGAGAGCGGAACTTATCGCACGTGGGAACCGAGTGATCCGCTGGCACTGCGTGTGCGACTCAATTCCGGACCGGTGTCGCTATGTGTGGGTCATATCCGGCCAGAGCAGTGTCGTCCGCTCCGGTTGCGGGTCTGGTGGGGATGATGCCCGGAACATCCCCGGCACCGTCGGCTCGCCTTAGGCCCGGTCTCGCTGGATGGGTAGGTTGTGCTGGCATGACGAGGATGCGCCAAGTCGTTGTCCCGGCCGTGCTCGCGGCTGTGCTATCGCTGGCCGGCACCGGCTGCGGCGGGCAGGCACCGGCCTCGTCGCCGCAGCGGCCGGTCGGCTCGCCGGCCCGGTCGGCCAGCTCGCACAAGCAGCCGACATCAGCCAGCCCGCCGTCTGCCGCCCCGCGCCGCGAACATGAGCGCCCGGAGGCGTTCACCGCGAGGATTTCCCGGATCCGGCACCGCTCGCAGGTGAGGTACTCCTGGCATCCGGGCTGCCCGGTCGCGTTCTCGCGGCTGCGGGTGATCACCATGACCTACCGCGGGTTCGATCACAAGGTCCGCATGGGCCGGCTGATCGTGAACGCGGCCGTGACCGGCAAGCTGATCGGGGTCTTCCGCAAGCTGTTCGCGATGCGCTACCCGATCCGCCGGATGGTCCCGGTAGACGCCTACCACGGCTCGGATTTCGCGTCGATCGAGGCGGACAACACCTCGGCGTTCAACTGCCGCGACGCCACCGGCTCCTCAAGCTGGTCCGAGCATGCCTACGGCCTCGCCGTCGACCTGAACCCATGCCAGAACCCGTACGTGTATGCCGACGGCCACGAGGCGCACAAGCACTGCCGCAAGTACACAGACCGGAACCTGGACGATCCCGGAGTCATCCACACCGGCGACCAGGTGGTACGCGCATTCGCCTCGGCCGGCTGGGGCTGGGGCGGCACCTGGCAAGGTGACCGCGACTACCAGCACTTCTCCGCCAACGGCCGGTAACCCGCCCTGCGGCCGCGTGGCCCTTGCGGCGCATCGACCCGGCCTCAGCCGACGCCTCGCCGTGTAGCCGCCATGTCCCCGGCAGCCTTCAGCAGTCTCAGTTCGCCGTCAGCAGTCTCAGTTCGCCGTGACGGGGATGCTGCCGGTCCGGCGGCGCGGTGCGCAGGTAGGGTGACCGGCGTGAAACTCGCCTACGACGATGCCGGCCGCGGCGAATGCGTCGTGCTCATTCACGGCCACCCGGGTCGTCGGCCTGAGCATGGGCGGCCTGGTCACGATGGAACTGGCCGCAGCCCAGCCCAGCCGCTACTGGGCGATCGGCCTGATCGCCACCACCATGCAGCCGCCCGAATCAGCCGAGCGTACCTCCCGGCACGAGCGAGCTAACGCGGTGGAGCAGCACGGGATGCAAGTCCTGGTCGACTACATGCACACGGGCCTGTACGGCCCGCGCTGCCCGGCATCGGTCCGGGCGCGCGTGGACACCATGATGTCCGCCACCAACCCAGTAGGAGCGGCAGCCGCGCTGCGCGGCCGCGCCGAGCGGCCCGACTACCGGCCGCTGCTCGCCGGCCTGGACATCCCCGCCCTCGTCTGCGCAGGCACGGCCGACCCATGGTCAGATCACCACGTGACCACCGAGATCATCGCCCACCTCAAGCACCCCCAGCACGTCGCCATCCGAGCCGCCGGGCACCTGCCCAACCTGGAAGCCGAAGACGAGTTCAACACCATCCTCGCCACGTTCCTCCGCACACACGCACCAACCTGAACACACCGCCAGCGGGTGATCCGTGGCTTGTGACTTGCGAGAGCGCCGATGCGGCGTGACAGCATGGGCGTCATGACCGCTGTCTTCGTCCATGGAGTGCCCCGCGGCTGATGCGGGCCGGGGAACTGCCCGGCGGCTGTCACTGCCCGGCAAAGGAGGGAACGCCGTGAGACTTCTGCTGACGTCTTCCGGGATCGCGAACACGAGCATCCGCGACGCGCTTCTTGACTTGCTGGGCAAGCCGGTTGAGGAGTCCAGCGCCCTCGTCATCCCGACCGCGATATATCCCTTCCCCGGGGGTGCGGGACACGCATGGGAGGCGATCTGCGGAAGGAGCAAGAGTCCTTTCGCCGGATTGGGCTGGAAGTCTCTGGGAGTGCTTGAGCTGTCCGTGCTGCCCAGCATCGACGAAGAATGCTGGGTCCCGGCGGTCAGGGAGACCGACGCCCTGCTGGTCTGGGGCGGCGATCCGGTGTTCTTGTCGTACTGGATGCGGCGGTCCGGGCTTGCGGACGTTCTGCAGTCGGTGCCTGGCGAGACGGTCTACCTAGGGGTGAGCGCCGGGAGCATCGCAACGGCATCCACCTTTGCCGAGACTTACCATGAGCCGCGTCGCGGCAGCGGTGAGACGTTGTCGACGGAAGACATCGTGTTCGATACGCCCGGTGGCGAACTCCGCATGATCCTGGTCAAAGCTCAGGGAGTCGGGCTGGTGGATTTTGCGATTATCCCGCACGTGGACAACGCCGATCCTCAGGATGTCGCCATCGCGGAACAATGGGCCGCGAGGATACCGGTGCCGACGTACGCGATCGACGACCAGACCGCCATCAAAGTCACCGACGGCAACACCGAAGTCGTCTCCGAGGGGCACTGGAGGCTGTTCACCCCCTGACGTCTCTTTCTGGGACCGCTCGGCTGGATCAGGCATGCCAAAATCCTGATCATGGCCCTGACCCGCTCGTTCTCGCCGGCAGTGGAGGACTATCTCAAGGCCATCTACCGGCTGCAGACCGAGATCAACGGCGCGGTCACCACCAATGCGCTGGGTGACTGGCTCGGCGTGACCCCTTCGTCGGCCTCGGGCATGCTCAAGAAGCTGGACGACCTCCGGCTGGTCAGCTACGAGCCTTATCGAGGTGTGCACCTGAGCCAAGCCGGGTGGCTGGCGGCACTGCGGGTGGTGCGCCGGCACCGGCTTATCGAGCTGTTCCTCGCGCAGGCCCTGGGGCTGTCCTGGGACCGGGTCCATGACGAGGCAGAGACACTGGAACACGCCTTGTCCCCTGGGCTGTGCGAGGTAATCGCCGCCAAGCTGGGCGATCCGCATACCGATCCGCACGGCGATCCCATCCCCACACCTGATGGCCAGGTGATCGAGACGCCGAGCGTCAGCCTGAGCTCGCTTCGCCCCGGCCAGCGGAGCAGGCTGGTGCGCGTCTCCGACCGCGACCCCGCCGTCCTCCGCCTGCTGACCGGCTACGGCGTGGCGCTTGGCGACGATCTCCGCGTCAGCGACACAGACCCCAGCGGGGCCATGACCGTTGACGTGCGGTCAGGAGTTCACCGGCTCGCCGCCCATGTGGTAGCCGCGATCAGGGTGCAGCCGGACGGGTGACCGTCAACCCGCCGCAGGCGACCCGGATCGACTCCGTGCTCGGGCATCCCAGCCGAGATCCGCACGGTAGCCCGAGCCCTGCCCTGACGGCCACCGTCGAAACTGGCGCGCGCAAGCGAGTCACGCTGCAAGAAGTCAGAGCCCGGGGCCGGGGTCGGGCCGTGCTGAGCTTGCTAGGCCCCGCGTTCGTCGCCTCAGTCGCTTACGTCGACCCGGGCAACTTCGCGACGAACTTCGCCGCCGGCGCCGGGCACGGCTACGAGCTGGTATGGGTCATCGTGATGGCCAACCTGATGGCCATCGGTGTCCAGTACCTCACCTCCAAGGCCGGGCTGGCGACCGGCCGGAGCCTGCCTGAACTGTGCCGGGAACGATTCGGCCGGCGCGCGAACGTGATTCTGTGGCTGCAGGCCGAGGTCGTCGCGATGGCCACCGACCTGGCGGAGGTCGTCGGCGCCGCTATCGGCCTGAACCTCATCTTCGGCATACCGCTGTTCCCGGCCGGGCTGATCACCGCAGTGGTCGCCTTCGTGATCCTGGCGCTCGAGCAGCGTGGCTACCGCCGTTTCGAGCTGGCGATCATCGCGTTCCTCGGACTGGTCGCAATGGGCTTCCTCTACGTGTTCTTTGCCGCAGGGGGTCAGGATTACGGCCAGATCGCCGCCGGCCTCGTGCCGCACCTGAGCGGTACTGACACCCTGGCCCTGACGGTCGGGATCATCGGCGCCACCGTCATGCCGCACGTGATCTACCTGCACTCGGCGCTGCTGAAGAACCGGATCCAGGCCGCCGACGGCCAGGAGCGCAAGACACTGCTGAAATACAACAAGTGGGACTGCGTCATCGGCCTCGGCATCGCCGGAGCGGTCAACCTCTCGATGCTCTGCATTGCCGCCGCCCTGTTTCACAAGCCGGGAACGACGGGCATCAGCGACCTCGGCCCTATCCATGCGCACCTCGACCAGTTGGTCGGCGGCGGCGCCGCGCTGGCCTTCGGAGTAGCCCTGATGGCCTCGGGCCTGTCGTCTTCCAGCGTCGGCACCTACGCCGGCCAGATCGTCATGGCCGGCTTCATGAACTGGCGCATCCCGTTGCTGGTCCGGCGCGCCCTGACCATGCTCCCTTCCCTGATCGTCCTCGCGCTCGCCGTCAACACGAGCCAGGCCCTGGTCTTCTCTCAGATCGTCCTGTCCTTCGGCATCCCGTTCGCGCTAGTTCCGCTGCTGCTCATCACCCGGGACCGCGGCACGATGGCCGACATGGCCAACAGGCGCCTGACCAGCGTCCTGATGCTCCTGACCACAGTCATCATCACAAGCCTTAACGTCTACCTGCTCGCAGACACCATCACCGGAGCGCTCTGACGCGGCGCTCGCCGGTAGCAGGCCGGCTGGCCGTTATCCCGCGCTCGGGCCGAGTCCAAGCGACTGCGGCATGGTGGCATCGGGCGAGGGCTGCCGCAGGCCCTCATCGAGGGCGCCGTACTCCGTCATCAGGGCGCGGCTGCCGCCCCACGGTGCCTGCTCCTCGGCCACCAGGGTGCTGGTCGTGACGAGCAGGCCGGCGACTGAGGCACCGTTTTGCAGAGCCGACCGGGCGACTCGGAGCGGATCGATGATGCCCATCTCGATCATGTTGCCGTAGCGCCCCTGCAGGGCGTCGAATCCGTCATCTGGGCCGAGCTCGGTCATCCGGGCCACCACCCCGTCGCCCGGGTAGCCGGCGTTGGCCGCGATGAGGCTCGCCGGCTCGGTCAGCACCCGACGGACGATCTCGACGCCTTTGGCGTAGTCGCCCTTGGCGTGCAGGTCCTCAAGCGAAGACTCGGCGTGCAGCAGCGCTGCCCCGCCGCCCGCCACGATGCCCTCGGCCATTGCTGCCCTGGTGGCCGACAGCGCGTCCTCCACGCGGTGCTGCAGTTCCTTCAGTTCCGCGGGGGTCGGTGCGCCAACTTCGATCACTGCTACCTTGCCGGAAAGCGCCCCGATCCGCTCGGTGAGCACATCCTCGTCGATCCCGTAGGTGGCGCGCGCCAGCTCAGCCCTGAGCTGAGCGAGCCGGAAGTCGACGGCCGCCGCCGTGCCATGGCCACCGATAATCGTGGTGTGGTCGGCGGTGGCGCGGACCTGTGCGGCGCGGCCCAAGTGCTCGACTGTCATCGTCTCGAGCGTGAGGCCGGACTGCCTGCTGTAGACGGTTCCGCCGGTCAGCGCGGCGATGTCCTCCAGCTTGTGCAGCCTGCGGTCACCGAACCCGGGCGCCCGCACCGCCGCGCACTGGAACACGCGGTTGACGTGATTGTGCACCAGCATGCTTAGCGCGGTGCCTTCGACGTTCTCCGCCAGGATGACCAGCGGCCTCGGGGCTCGCATGACCTTGTCGAGCAAGGGCATGATCTGCTGGACCTGGCTGATCTTCTCGCTTGACAGCAGAATGTAGGGGTCGTCGAGTACGGCTTCCATGGTCGCCGGGTTGGTCACCAGGTAGGGCGAGAGGTAGCCGTTCTCGAACTCGAAGCCCTCGACGAAGTCGACCCGTATTCCTGGCGTAGCCGACTCCTCGACCGTCACGACGCCGTCTGCACCGACCGTATGCAGCGCTTTCGCGATCACCGCACCGACGGTGTCGTCGTCGTTGGCGGAAATCGCCGCCACCCGCGCGAAGTCCTGCTCGGAGCGCACCGGGTGGGCAACCAGTTGCAGGTGCTCAACGAGGCGGCTAACGGCCAGGTCGATGCCACGCTTCAGCAGCACCGGGTTGGCGCCAGCGTCGATCGCGGCCATGCCCTCCCTGATGATCGCCTCGGCGAGTACGGTCGCGGTGGTGGTGCCGTCGCCCACGACGTCGTTCGTCTTGATCGCCGCTTCCTTGACGAGCTGGGCACCCATGTTCTCGAACTGGTCCTGCAGGAAGATCTCGCGGACGATCGTCACGCCGTCGTTGGTGACCACCGGCGAGCCGGTGACCTTCTCCAGGATCGCGTTGCGTCCCTTCGGCCCGAGCGTCGGCTTCACAGCCTCGGCGAGCTTGCCGACGCCGGCCAGCAGCAGGCCGCGCGCGTCCGCTTCGAAATGCAGTTCCTTGGCCATCTATTCCCCCCGGTCATGACCTTGGCGGTGGTGTATCAGCTACCCGGTAATCGGGCCCGGGGAACGAGGATGGCCCGGCCACGGACGCGGCCGGCGTCGAGATCGCCGATGGCCTCGAGTGCGCCTTCGAGCGGATACGTCCTGGTATGCAAGGTGACCTTGCCGCCCTCCGCCAGCGCCATCAGCTCGGCCAGATCGTTGTAGGTGCCGACGATGTTGCCGATGATGTTCCGCTCGGTCGAGATGATGTCGAGGGTCGGGATGTGCAGCGTTCCGCCGTAGCCGATCACGAAGTACGACCCGGCTGGGCTCGTCATCGCGAAGCCGTCAGCCTCCGCGCCCTGCTCGGCTACGAAGTCGAGCACGACCTGGGCCCCGCGTCCGTCAGTCAGCTCGCTGACCGCCGCGACCTGGCCGCCGTCGGCAACGACGGTGTGGTGCGCGCCCAGCTGCTCGGCGAGCTTCAGCGCGTCGGCGTTACGGTCCACCACGATGATCGTCGCCGCCGTGAGCGAGGTCAGGCACTGGATCCCGATGTGGCCAAGCCCGCCGGCGCCGATGACCACGCAGGTGGTGCCTGGGTACAGCAGCGGAATAGCCTTCTTTACCGCGTGATAGGCGGTAATGCCCGCGTCCGCCAGCGCCGCGACGTCCTCCGGGCGGGTCCGCGGGTCAAGCGGGACGCAGGCGCGGGCGGAGGTGAGCAGGTACTCGGCCATCCCGCCGTCACGGGACAGTCCGGGGAACGAGCTATTGGTGCAGTGCATGTCATCGCCGGCCCGGCAGGCGCGGCACAACCCGCAGGTGGTCGTTGGATGCAGGATCACCGTGTCGCCGACGCTGACGTTGGTCACCGCTGAGCCGATCTCGTGCACCCACCCGGCGTTCTCGTGCCCCAGGATGTACGGCAGCGGGGTGTGCATCGCGGGATCCCACTGGCCTTCGATGATGTGCAGGTCGGTGCGGCAGACGCCGGCCCCGCCGATCTTCACGATGACATCGAGCGGACCGCCGATGACTGGCTCTGGCACATCGTCGATGACGGGCTGGGAATGAAATGCGTGCAGCCGGACGGCTTTCACTTGTCCTCCTCGCCTAGTCCTGGCGTGGCGTAGCGGCGCCGCAGCATGCCCGTGCAGATGCCCGCGTTCGCCTCCATGCTGACTCGGGTCGTCCGCGCGCGGCGCAGGTGCAGCGGCAGCCCTTCGCCGCCGACAGAGGCCCCCGTCTGCGGGTCGATCACCAGCGGCGAGTCGTCTCCGGCGGCAAGCCCCAGCTCCGCCCGCCGCCTCCGCAGCCGGTCAAGCGCCGCGGACGCTGGCAGTTCGCCGAGCGTCAGGCCGTGCAATTCGGCGGGTTCGCGGCCGGTCGACAGCAGCGGCCGGCAGACCTGATCGGTGCCAGCCATCACGGCCTTGCGCAGAAAATCTGCCCGCAGCTGGTGTAGCTCGCTGACCGCCTCGCCATCGAACGAGGCGACGAAACCCGACCTGGCGGCCACTCCGCCGTTAATAGCGGCGGCGGCGAAATGGTCTTCGAGTACCACCTCAGCGGTGCGCACACCATCAGCCGCCGACACCGCGTCGTAGGCGTCGGCGACCATCAGGTAGGCGAAGTTAGGCGCGCAGAAATATGTCGGAAGCCGCAGCCGCACCTGCGCGTGCCCGCCTGCGGACACCCTGCACGCCACCACGAAGCCGAGCGAGGTGATGGGCTCGTCCAGCTCGGGGTCACGCACCGTCGCAAGCGCGGCGAGCGCAGCACCGGTCGGCTCTGCGGTGCTGACCGGGGGGGACGACCCCCCGGACCCCCTTGCGGACAGGCTGGTGATCATGCCTCCGGTACCAGTTTGGCGGACTCGGCGGCCGCCGGCGCGCCAGCCTGGGCTGGCACGCGGAATTCAGCGGGCACCTCGATGCCGTAGAGCGCCGCCGCGTTCAGGCCGAGGATCTTCTTCTTCCCGGCCGCCGACAGTGCCGGGTATTCAGAGAACTCCTCGCCCTCCGGGTAGGTCCAGTCGACGAACCCTTCGACCTGCCACTTCGGCTCCCAGATCGCGTAGTCGCTGCCGAAAAGCAGCTTGTCTTCGCCAAGCCAGAACAGCAGCTCTCCCATCACCTTCGCGAAGAACCTCGGCCTGGAGTGCATCAGCCCGCCGATGACCACGGCCAGTCCCGCGTAGACGTTCGGCTCCTGCACCGCCATGAAGCAGAAGTCCTCGATCCTGGGCAGGCCGACGTGCTCGACGATGAAGTTCAGCTCCGGGAAATCGGTCGCGGCGTGATCGACGTCGGCGACGTCGAACGCGTCCTTGTCCAGCGGCCAGATCGTCGGGCCCTTGTGCACGTGGATGTTCTTGATGCCCAGGTCCTGGCATGCCGCCAGGTAGCTGTAGGCGCCGGGATCGGTCAGCTTCCAGCCGCGCGAGGCGTTGTTCCACTCGGCGGTGTAGAGCTTGACGCCCGTGCACCCGAATCGCTCGACGTTGCGCTGAAGGGTCTTGAGGCCTTCGTCGCCGTCGCGCGGATCCCAGCGGGTATTGCAGACGAACCGGCCTGGATGCTTCTCGCCCAGCAGCGAGTTCCGCTCGGTGGTATTGAAGCCCTCCTTGTACCATTCGAGCAGGTAGGTCGGCTGAAAGATCGCCACGTCCACGTGGCCGCTGCCGAAGACGTCCCGCATCAGGTCGTCCTCTGAGTACCTCTGGAACTTCTCCAGCGGCCAGTGCGTCTCTGGCGGTGCCAGGCCCATGTAGGCGTAGAAGCATTCGATCCAGCCTTTTGCGTACTGCTCCTGCCCCGCCACCCAGTTGTCCGGCGCAGCGTTCCAGTAGTGCAGGTGGCCGTCGACCACAAAGTACTTTTCGCCGTTCTTCTCGTACACTGTGCCTCCTCGTCAGGTCGAGACAGGCCTCAGGTCGAAGCCGAGGTAGTCCGCGGCATCCTCTGGGTTGGCGACGAAGATGGTCCGGTCGTCGGTGTGGATCATCCGCCCGTAGTGCGTGGACATGTCCTCTTCGAGCTCGGCGCTGTTGAAGAAGCCAGGCTCCTCGCCTAGCGCCTCGGAGATCTCGTCGTAGACGACCTCCATCTTTCCGTTGGCGTCCACTCGCATCATGGACGGCAGGTACGTCACGCGGACGTCCGGCTTGGTACTCATCACCTCGGCCACGACCTCGCCGACCTGATTGTTCATCAGGGTGAACCCGCACCTGTTGGACGCGGTGTTGTCGGCCCTGAACGGGCTTTCCGCTGTCTGGTAACTGGTCACTGCGTCAGCTCCTTCGGTGTCAGCAGACCTAGATCGCCCAAGATGCCGGTGAAGCGGCTCTTGGCCTGGTCAAGGCCGTCTTCGAAGCGCGGCGGCTTCGCCTCAGGCTGAGACCAGAGCGGCTGCAGCGTCCTGGCGGCGGTGATGGCCCTCGGCACCCAGGCCGACAGCCATTGCTGCATGATTTCCTTGTTCTGGCCACCGAACTCCCGGTCGTTGCTGAGCAGGTCGAACATGATCCTGGTGTAGCGCAGGTCACGCTCGGCGAAGTCGTACTCCTCGGCGCCTATGACCGTGGGCGTGACGAAGTCGCCGTTGCGCGGCGCCGCGTGCTGCACGAGGTTGCTTCGCAGCAGCTCCCCCACGAGCGGCTCGAAGACGACGTTCGCGGCGAAGATGGCCTCGCACCAGTCGTCGATGGCGGTGAGCCGCTCGGTTAGCTCGCGCACGCCCTGCCAGGCCGGATCGTTGTTCCAGCAGTCAATGTGCGCCGTGCCGTCGAAGACCGTGATCTCTTCGCTGAGCGTCAGGTTGTACAGGGCCAGGTCCTGCGCGGACCTGATCCTGTGCATGCCGTTCACCGAGATGGCGTTGTTGTGCATGTTCGTCGGGGCCCGGCGGTTGGCGTTGGAGAAGAGATAGATCCCGAGACCGTGATCGACGTGCATCCAGGCGCCGACGTTCCGCTCGACGAAGCGCACCCAGCTCCTGTTCCACTGGTCGAACGCCTTCGACTGCCTGGCGTTGTCCACGTTCTGGTTGAGCTGGCGCACGACGTTCGCGTTGTAGCGGTAAAGGGTGAGCTCCCACTCCTCGTTCGGGTCGCGGAACTCGTGCCATCCGAGTGCCGGCCACTCGTAGCCCTTGCCGCCAGATCCGGGGTAGCGCTCCGGCTCGGGCCGGTCCGAGCCCCACGCCTTGAGCGCCGTCCAGTCCAGCGGGTAGCCGCCGGTGCCGTCGGAAAACCCGTAGATCCATCCCTGGCTGAGGTAGTGCCGGGTATCCGGCTGCACCTCGACGGTGACGTCCTCATAGTGGGTAGGCCGGCGTTTAGCCGGGGTGTAGTAGGTGAACCTGCGGTTGCGCGAGTCAGGGAATTCTTTGGCGCCTGCCTCGGCGTCGGTAAACACCGGCTTGGGCACACTGCGCTGTGGCTCGGATGTCATGGACTGTCTCCTTCAGCTGAAGCGTTTTCGCCTGGATCGCCGGTCGTGGTGAACTTGTCGTAGTAGGTGCGCTTCTCATCAACCCCAAGCGTGGCGAGCATCGGCAGCGCGGCCTCCACCATCGGAGGCGGACCGCACACATACGCGTGCGCGCCGGTCAGATCGTCCTCGTGCCGCCGCAGCACGTCGGTGATCAGGCCGACCTCGCCATCCCAGCCGTCGTCAGCGCCGGGTTCCGACAACGCGGGCAGGTACCGGAAGTCGGGCAGCGACTTCTCAAGACCGCGGAGCTCGGATTCGAAGCAAAGGTCAGCGCGGCGCCGGGCGCCGTAGTAGTAGATCGCCTGACGCTCAACGCCGCGATCGGCCATGGAGCGCAGCAGCGACAGGATCGGCGCCATTCCGGCGCCTCCACCGACGAAGACCAGGCGCGCGTCATCGTTCTCGCGCAAGGTGAACACTCCGAACGGACCGGTCAGCCGCAACTGGTCGCCGACCTTGAGCGTGGTGTCGAGGAAGTGCGAAAACAGCCCGTCCGGATAGATCTTGATGACGAATTCGAGCTGCCCCCCACCTTGACCAGCGCTGACCTTGCTAGTGGTGTTGGCCATGGAGAACGAGCGGGTGGCCGGGGTACCGGGTACGGCGATGTCAACGTACTGGCCTGGGAAGAACCTCAGCTCCTGGGGCTCGATCAGCCGCAGCACCAGGTGCCGCATGTCATGCGTGACTGGTTCATTGGCGACTACCTCGGCGACCGCCTCGATGATCGGCAGCCCCGACCGGATCATGTCCTCGTCGTAGTTGAGCAGCTCTATCGTGAGGTCCTCGTACGGGTGCGTCCGGCAGAGCAGCGTGTAACCCTCCTCGCGCTCGAAGTCAGGAAGGGCGAACGTCGAGTACTTCTCCAGCTCGATGTCGTCGCCTTCGAGCACGAACGACTTACATGACGAGCACTGCCCTTCCTTGCAGCCGTGCATGAGCATGATTCCCTGCTCGGCCGCGGCCCGAAGGATCGTCTGATCCTCAGCCACCTCTATGTCGATGCCTACCGGCTCGAATCGCACCACGTGTTTTTCTGCCATAGCTTCTTCTCTGGCCGCACGCCAAGGAGTTCCTGTGGATGGGAGGCGGGCCGCAAGTACATACAGGCCTGCGGCCCGCCTCCCCGGCTTGGGGAGATCAACTCGTCGGGGCGAACCGACCGGCGGGGCCGCCGCGCACGTAGTCGGCGCGGAATGCTTCCCGCTCGGCGGGCGTCATCTCGTTGAGCAGGACGTTCGGGCTCAGCACCGCTGGCATGCGGCGCAGGTGATCGAGCGTCCACATGTTCTTCGGGTCCAGGTCCAGGTGCGGCTGCGCTGTTAGCGTCTTGCCGTCGTCCCTGACGAAGCCCATGTCGGAGACCACGTCGGCCCAGTTCCAGCCGTGGTACAGGGTCTCCCATTCGCGCTTGCCGATGAGCTGGCCCATGTTCGGGGTCTCCCGGCCCTCGTAGGTCGGCCGGAAGGCGACCTTGTCGGTCCAGCGGCACTGCTCATGGCAGTAGGTGCGCCACTGGCCGTCCACCTCGTCCATCACCATGTCCTCCCGGACCAGGCACGGGACCATGCAGGTCCAGCACCGGCTCGGGTAGTTGTAGTCGACGTCCTCGGCGACGATCGGGTGATGGCCGTTGGGCCGAGACAGCCGGTTGTAGTTCTCCCACCACTTACCGTAGCGGTCATACCAGCCCGGGTACTTGTACTCGAACCACTCGAAGTCCTTGTCGGTCATCGGGTCGATCCGCCAGTAGTTGGCCAGCCAGCCGGTGGCGAAGAACTGGGCGACCTCGTGCACGTAGCCCTTGTTCCAGATCTGGTTCCAC
>DATNFM010000208.1:0-21028 GCA_035606435.1 Streptosporangiaceae bacterium
GACGCCGATCCCGACGGCGGTGAGCCAGGCCTTCACATACGGAGCGTCCTGGGTGTACGTCGGCGAATCAGTGCCGAAGAACAGCCGGAGCTTCAGTTGCTTGCCGTTCTTCACCCTGATCCCGCCCGGCCCCATCTTCCAGCCGTCGGCGGTGAGGATCTGCCCGGCCTTCCTCGGGTCGTAGCCGTATTGCGAGCTGGCCGGCGGCTCGTAGTGATACTGCGGGTAGATCGGCGGGATGATCGTGGTGGCCGGCTCGGCGTAGCCGAGGAAGACGTGCTTGACCAGTTGCTCTCGGTTGAGCGCGTAACTGATCGCACGTCTGACCTGGAGATCCCGCAAGGCGGGGTTGCCGTTGCCGATCGGCTTGCCGGACACGGTCGCGGCACCGTTGTTGAACGCGAGCTCGTCCCAGTTGCCGGACGGCGCGTCGTCGAGGGTGATCCCGGGCTGGCCCTTCAGCGAGTTGAACAACGACGCGGTCAGGTTCTCGGCGAAGTCGATGCTGCCGTTCTTCAGGGCGATCGCCTCGGCGCTCGGGTTGGTGAAGTTCTGGAAGACCAGCTTGGAGATGCCGGGCTTACCGCCCCAGTAGTTCGGGTTAACCTTCAGCGTCACCGACTGGTTGATCTTGAAGTTGGTCACGATGAACGGGCCGGAGCCGACCGGGTTGTTGTTCGGGAAGTTCGAGACCTGCTTCTCTGACACGTGCTCCCAGATGTGCTTGGGCAGGATCGAGACGATCAGCAGGTCCATGTTCGGCGTCGGCTTGGTCACCTTCATCTGGACCGTGTACTTACCGATCGCCTTGACGCTGCCGTGCACGATGTTCGCCACGTAGGCCGAGTTGTCGGCTTCCTCGGTCGAGCCGGGAACGGTGTCGCGCTGGAACGTGTAAGCGACGTCGTCGGCGGTCAGCGGCACGCCGTCGGACCACTTCACGCCGTGCCTGATGTGGTAGGTCCAGGTCAGCTGGTCCTTCGAGACAGACCATGACGTGGCCAGCCTCGGCGTCGGCGCGTAGTTGGTCTGCCCGTAGTCCATCAGGTCGTCGTAGACCAGCCCGTAGACCTCGAAGTCGATGGAGGTGAAACCGACGTACGGGTTCATCCCGTCGACCGCGCCGGTGTCACCGACGACAAACGTCGACGGGCCCTTCGAGGCGGCGGCCTGGGCGGCCGGGCCGGTCAGCGCGGCCCCGGCCGAGACGATCCCGCCACAAAGGATGAGGGCGGCCAGCAGCGTCCCCCGTTTGGAAAGTGATCGGACCATGGGGGTTCCCCTCCGTCTGGCGGTTCGAACTGTGCGGCTGTATGCAGTATGCGATCAAACTCTTGTTATGCCACTGCTGCGACCTAGCCGCAGAGATCTCTGACTGTTTTGGGTAGTTTAGGGCGTGTGGATGAGTTTGACTCGCAGCCGCCCGTAGCGCTTCGCTTGCCTTCCGTCAGGCAACTGCACGGCCAGGTCGACACCGACGACTACGCCTGGATGCGCGACCATGAGCATCCAGCGCTGGCCGAGTACCTCGCTGCCGAGCGCTCCTACTACGACGCGTTCGCCGCACGGCTGGCCGACCTGACCGAGCGACTCGCCGCTGAGTCGGCCGGACGGATCCCGGCCGGAGCCGAGACCAGTGTCGGCTGGCCGCTATCTGGATTTATCTACCGCACCAGGACACCAGACGGAAGAGAGAATCTTCAGTTTCTTAGATCACAATCCGGAGAATCTGCCGAACAAGTACTACTCGACGAAAACATCCTCGGCGAGGAAACGGGTTACATAGAGGTCGGAGACCGGCTTCCCAGCCCGGACGGCAAGCTGCTCGCCTGGACGTCTGACGCCAGCGGCGCCGAGATCTACCTGCTGCGGATCAGGGATACCGAGACCGGCACCGATCTACCTGACCGGATCGAGCGCAGCTACCCCGGACTGGCCTGGTCGGCCGACTGCCGCTACCTCTTCTATCTGGTGCCGGATGAGATGAACCGGCCGTTCCAGGTGTGGCGGCATCGGCTCGGGACCGAGGCGAGCGCGGATGAGCTGGTCTACGCCGAGGACGATCCCCGGTTCGAGCTGACGCTGGAGGGTTCGCGCAGCGGGGTGTTCGCGAAGATCGCGTCGGCGTCTCGAGACACCACCGAGGTCCGGCTCATCCCGCTGGCGGATCCCCTGGATAGGCAAAGACCGACATTGCGGTATCCGGACGGCCGTCCGGATACCGCAATGTCCGACCCGATCCTGGTCCGGCCAAGGCGGCGCGGCACCGAGTACCACGTTGACCACGTGCGGTCCTTGAGTTACCCCGGGGGAGAGCTGGCTCGGGCGGCGGGGAACGGGCCGGCGCAAAGCTTTTCGCCTGAATCTGGGTTTGTCTTTCTTGTTACCGATGAGGACGAGCCTGAGTACTCGCTGAAGCGGGCGCCAGTCGGGGACGGCGGGGTTGGGGACTGGGCGGCAGTGGACTGCCCTGCGGTCGCGCCCGCGCGGTCCGATACGCGGCTGCACAGTTGCGCGGTCGTCGGCGATCATCTGGTGCTGAGCCTGCGCCGGGGCGGGGAGCCGCTGCTGGCGATTACCGATCTCGACGGCCAGAACGTCATCGACGTGCCTCCCGGCTTTCCGGCCGGCTCGATCCGCGTGGAGCACGCCGAGGACTATGACGCGGGGTCCGTCATCGTCGTCGAGGAATCGCTGATCGAGCCGCCCGCCTGGTACCGGCTGGACCTGGCGACCGGCCGGCGGGACCTGCTGAAGCGGCGCGACGTGCCCGGCTACGAGGCGGGCCGGTACCGGACCGAGCGGCGGCTCGCGACCGCATCGGACGGGACGCCGGTGCCGGTGACGCTTGCCTTCGGCGAAACGACCGAGCTGGACGGCTCGGCGCCCTGCCTGCTCTACGGTTACGGAGCGTACGAGGCGTGCTCTGATCCTGAGTTCTCGCTGGGGCTGGCCTCGCTCCTGGACCGGGGCGTCGTGTACGCGATCGCGCATGTGCGGGGCGGCGGCGAGGGCGGGCGGAACTGGTGGCAGCAGGGACGGCTGCGTTCCAAGCCAAGGACGTTCAGCGATTTCGCTGACGTGGCCGACTGGCTGGCGGGTGACGGGGACGGGCCCGCGCTGGTGGACGGCCGGCGGATGGTCTCGCGCGGGCTGTCGGCGGGCGGGCTGCTGCAGGGCGCGGTCTACTCGCAGCGGCCCGACCGGTGGCTGGCCGTGGTCGCTGAGGTGCCGTTCGTGGATTGCGTGACGACCATGCTCGACCCGAGCATCCCGCTCACGATCAACGAGTGGGACGAGTGGGGCGATCCGCGTGACCTCGGTGACTACGAGGTCATCAGGTCCTACTCGCCGTACGACAACCCTCCGGGCGGCGCGGCGCGGCCCGCGCTGCTGGTGACGGGGGCCGTGCATGATCCCAGGGTCGGGGTGCACGAGCCGGCCAAGTGGGTTGCGCGGCTCCGGGCGACGGCCGATTCTGAGGCGGGCGGGGCTACGCCGCTGTTGCTGTTCCGGGTCGAGACGGGAGTCGGCGCTCACACGGGGCCGTCCGGCCGCTACGCCCAGGCCAACTACGAGGCCGAAGTGCACGCCTTTGTCCTGGATGCGATGGGCATCTTCGGTTAGCCGTTCGCGGGCCTGTCGGCCCGGCCGTCATCGGCCAGCAGAGGTGCTGGTTTGTCGTTCGTTTAGCTACGTTGCGTTATTCGAATTTAGATTCGTTCACTAACGGTGACTGTCAGAGGGGGTCGATAGAATTACCGATAGAGCGTGTTGGCCAGGAGGTGATCATGGGACCGGAGCAGCGTGAGGCGCCATTGGCGGGAGACGGCGCCGCCGAGGGCCTGTCCTGGTCCTGGCAGCTGGATATCGAGGCCCTCTTGGCCGCACTGGCCGAGCCCGCGCCGTGGCACAGGTCGCCTCGTCCGGCTGCCTGTCCCGCCGCGGCTGCGACCAACTCCAGCGGCGAGCCGGCCGGGGTCCGGCCTGCGGATGCTGATGCGCCGACCGCGGCGATCGATCCGGTTGAGGCGGACTTCGCGGACTATCTTGATGCCATTGATTCCGGCCGGTCGTCGGTCATCCCGCTGTCAGCAGCAGCGGGACGAGTCGCGGAGATCTTGCCGCCCAGCCCAGACCTCGCCGCCTGGCTTGCCTGCGACCCGGTCGACAACCTGGAAGACGGCGCGCTGGCCGGGGCCGCCGCGGCCTACCGGCGCCTGGCCGCCTGGGCTCAGGCTGGTGAATTGGCCGTGGTCGCTCGGATGGCCTCGAGATCCGCCGCCGCCGACAAGAGTGACGGCACCGGCGACGACGGCCGTCCCGGCAGGATCTCGGCCGATGCCTACGGGCAGGTGTCCCTGGCCTTGACCCTGTCTCAGGCTGGTGCCGAATGGTGGACCAACCTGGCCGTAGACCTGCGGTGGCGGCTCGCCGCCACCGGCATCGCGCTGCGCGAGGGCACCATCGACCTGGCGCGAGCCAAGGCGATCGTCGAGGCCACCGGATCGCTTGATGAGGACAAGGCCCGAGCCGTTGAGGCGAAGGTGCTGCCCAGGGCCGGACAGCAGACCACAGCTCAGTTGCGGGCGTCGCTGCGGCGGGCGGTGATCACGGCCGACCCCGAGGGCGCCGAACGCCGCCGCGAGGATGCCGAGCGGCGAGCTAAGGTCACCCTCTACCCGGATGCCGAAGGCACCGCTTCCCTGGCCGGTCAGAACCTGCCGGGCGTGCGTGCCGCCGCCGCCTTTGCCCGGATCACCGCCCTGGCCAGGGCGCTGAAAGCGGACGGCGCGGACGGCGGCATCGACCTGCTGCGGTCCAAGGTGCTGCTTGGCCTGTTGCTCGGTACCTTGCCCTACATCCCGCCTGCGCCAGGCGGCCCGACCGACGCCGACTGTCCGCCCGGCGACGGACCCGGAGGTGCTGGGTCGGGGTTTGGTGGCGCCGGCGCCGGCGATCCCGCCGAGGGTTCAGGCGGTGACTGCCCGAGTGCGGCATCCGATCCGATGCCCTGGCCGGAGGCGACACCGTTCGTGCAAGCAGGTCCAGCCGCGCTGAAGAACCTGCCGCCGGTCGGCAGCGGGTTCCTGGACTTGCGGCTGCCGTGGCTAACCCTGGCCCAGGGCGGGCCTGAACCGGGCTACCTGACTCGCCTTGGACCTGTCACTCCCGGCCAAGCCGGTCAGCTCGCGGCCTTGGCAGCCGCCGACGCGGCCGTCGACTGGCGCGTTGTGCTCACTGACGGAACCGGCCGGGCTATTTCCGTTGCCCGGGCACGGCCAGCGAGTTCACTCACACGGTCGGCCAGAGCGAGTCCGGCCAGTTCCTGCAGCCTGCTCCGCCGCGTGACCGTCATCATCTCCGCGGATGAACTCACCATCGCAACGCGCGCCCGCCCGCCGACGGACGACTGCCTGCGCACGGGGGATTGCCAGCACGCGGGGGGCTGCCTGCGCGCGGGGGGCTGCCTGCGCGCGGGGGACTGCCTGCGCGCGGGGGACTGCCTGCGCACGGGAGACTGCCTGCGCACGGGAGATAGCCTTGCCGAGATCCGTTCGGCGATCATCAGCGCCGCTCGGCACGCGGCCGACCAGGCGGTCGAGCGAGCCGCGGCCGACGCCGCCGCCGGAGGATGCGCTCACATCCAGGCCAGCCCGGCCTACCAAGTGCCGGTGCGGCTCCGCGAATTCGTGAACCTGCGGGACCTGACTTGCCGGTTCCCGACCTGCCGCCAGCCCGCCCAGCGCTGCGATGCCGATCACACCCGGCCCTACGAGGACGGCGGCCCGACTTGCTGCTGTAACCTCGGCCCGCTATGCCGCTATCACCATCAGCTCAAGCAGCACCGGCTATGGTGCCTGACGCAGCCCGCACCCGGCACCTTCACCTGGACAACCCCCACCGGCCGCACCTACGCCATCGAGCCCGACTCCCAAGCCGCCTGAAGGCGGAGGCCGCCCCTCGGACCATCAGCCCCGAGCACCGCCGTGCCGATCCACCGGCGGAAACTGCGGCAGGCACCCCGAGGGGCGCATCGGCCGCCCAACGGGCATCGCGGCACAATTGGATCCATGGCTGCTGACGAGGAGCTGTCCGCGATTCGGGCGGCCTGTACGAAGTTCGTGACCGGGCACGGCGAAGTCACCGCGCAACGCTTGCTGGCGACGATCCCGGTCGACGCCGAGGTTGACCTGTACGGCGACGGCGGCGTGGTCGCTGCGCTCGAAGGCGAGATCGCGGAGCTGCTTGGCAAGCAGGCGGCGGTGTTCATGCCGAGCGGGACGATGGCCCAGCAGGCCGTGCTGCGCGTGCACGCCGATCAGCGGCAGCGCCGGACGATCGTGTTCCACCCCATGTGCCACCTCGAAAAGCATGAGGAAGAGGCCTACCAGCGACTGCACGGCCTGATCGGCCGGACGGCCGGCAACCAGAACCGGCTGCTGCGGCTCGATGACCTCACCCCGATCCGCGAGCCGGTCGCCGCGCTGCTCATCGAGCTGCCGCAGCGCGACATCGGCGGCCAGCAGCCGTCCTTCGAGGATCTGGCCGCGCAATGCGACTGGGCCGCGCAGGCCGGGGCGGCCCGGCATCTCGACGGCGCCCGGCTGTGGGAGTCGGCGGCGGGTTACGGCCGGCCGCTCAGCGAGATCGCCGCGCTGTTCGACACGGTCTACGTGTCGTTCTACAAGGGCATCGGGGCGCTGCCCGGCTGCTGCGTGGCCGGGCCTGATGAGGTGATCGCCCAGGTCAGGGACTGGCGGCGGCGGATGGGCGGCACGCTGCACGGCCTGTGGCCCAGCGCGGCGTCGGCGCGGACCTGCCTGGCGGCCAGGCTGTCCAGCTTCCCGAAGTACCTCGAGCACACAAGGGCGATCGCGGCCGCGCTTTCGCGTGTCCCGGGTGTCCGGGTGATCCCCGATCCGCCGCAGACGTCGATGATGCACCTGCTGGTCGACACGACGGCCGAGCGGTTCGGCAAGGCGGTACGGGCGGTCGCGGCCGAGCGGGGAGTCTGGGCCTGGGACCAGGCGATGGCGACCATCGACCAGAACGTCCAGCGGCTCGAGCTATCCGTCGGCGACGCGACCTGCGAACTGAGCGCCGCCGAGATAGCCGACATCATCGCCGCGCTCGCGGTGCCGGAGGCGCGGCGCCGTCTGGACTGACGAGCGACAAAGCGAAGCGCCAGAGCGAGGAGGGAAGACGGTGCCTAAAAGCGCCGGAGGCCCGCCGCCAAAGGGAGCGCAGCGACCGGAGGCGGCAAGCTAACAGAGCGTCCGGGCTGGCCTGGCCAGCCAGGTTGTCCACAGCGGCCGATATCCCTGCCGGTTCCAGAACGGGCCGGACAGCGGGTTCACCAGCCCGTAGTGCAGTAGCGTCACCGCGGCGCCGGTCACCCTGACGACGTCGTGGAACTGGCTGGTCAGCAGCGCGGCCAGGCCGGAGCCGCGCTCGGCCGGCCGCAGGAACATCTCGCCCAGGTAGGCGGCGGGCGCCAGGCCAGCCTGCGAGGCGATCCAGGTCGCATCCTCCGGGCGGGTCGCGCCCAGCAACCCGACCGGCGTCCCGCCGCGTTCGGCCAGCCAGGCCCAGGGCTCGGGCTTGGCCAGCAGTTGGGTGGCCTCCTCGTGCAGCGCCCGCTCCGTCCATGGCCGCAGGTGCAGGTTGCCGAAGTAAGCCTCGTACCGGACGAGCTCCAGATTCAGCTCGGCGAATGCATCGGCATCGGCTGGCCCGGCCTGGCGGATGCTCAACCCGGCCGGGGGCAGCGCCGACGGGGCCGCTTCGAGATGACCGCTGGACGTGATCCTGGCGGCGACGACGCTCTGCGGAGCCAGGCCGTGACGCTGCAAGGCGCGGATTCCCGCGATGTCACGACTGGGCCAGCGCACGATCGCGGCGCTGTCTTCGTCGTCAGCCTCGGGGACACTGGCCAGGTGATCGCGCCATTGATCAAGCAGGTCATCCAGCGGTGCCGCGATCTCGGGTCCGCCGAGCACCGGCGCGAGGGCGAACTGCCGGGCGTTACTCCAGGTCAGGCTGGGGGACTCGGCCTCGTGAAAGCGATGCTCGCAGGTGCCGCTCCCGGAAACCTCGCCGTCGGCGCCTTTCGCGGTGAAGATCAGGCCGCAGCCGGCCGAGGGATCGGGGGTAGCGGGCAGCTCGACCTCGGTCGGCAGCAGCGGATCCAGCGCGGCCAGCCGGGCGGCGGCCCGTCGGTCAAGTTCGGCAAAGGACTCCGTTGTGGAGCCAGGCATAAAGCCCCCACCTGCTTTCTCCCTGAAAGGCATGTGAATTTGCCTGGGCTGACTGACGCAACATTACGTTTCCCGCTTCCCCGGCTTCTGGAGGCTATTCCGACTGGCCGCTGATCAGGTCGGCGGCGCGCTCGGCGATGGCGAGGACGGTGGCGTTCGGGTGCGCGTTGGTGATCACCGGCATGACCGCGGCGTCCGCGACTCGCAGTCCGCTGACCCCGCGAACGCGTAGCTCCAGGTCGACGACGGCGTCCGCATCCGAGCCCAGCCGGCAGGTGCCCGCCGGGTGGTAGTAGCCCATCAGCGACCGCCGGATGTAGGCGCTGAGGTCGGCGTCGGTGACGCAGTCCCGGCCCGGCCACAGTTCGGCCTTGCGCACCGAGTCGAACCGCGGGCCGGCGGCGGTGCTGCGGGCCAGTTTCACGGCGGTCATCATCCGGGCCAGGTCACGCGGGTCGGCCAGGAACGCGGGGTCGATCAGCGGCGCAACCTCCGGCGCGGTCGTGGCGAGCCGCACCGAGCCTCGGCTGTCGGGGGCCATTACCGACGCGGCGATCGTGAAGCCGGTCTCCGGCGCCTGGACGCCGGGCGGTACCAGCGGCAGCAGGATCGGGAACAGGTGCAGGTCAGGGTAGTCGCCGGCCAGTTCGCTGCGGAGCGCGGCGTAGGCCTCGCCGTGGTTGTACTTGCTGGCCGGCAGCTTGTCCCAAGCGACGAGCACGGTGAGCACGATCGGGTGGTCCTGCAGGTTCTCGCCGACCTGCGGGAGGTCGGCGACCGGGTCGATGCCCAGCGTCCGCAGCTGGCCGGCCGGGCCGAGGCCGGACAGCAGGAGCAGCTTCGGCGAGCCGATCGCGCCGGCGCACAAGATCACCTCGCTTCCGGCTCCGGCCTCGACCTCGGCCTCCGCCTGCTCGCCGCCCTCGTGCCGGTAGCGGACTCCGGTGCACCGATCCCCGCTCAGCCGCAGCCCGGTGACCAGGCTGTCGGCCCGCACGGTCAGGTTCTCGCGGTCCAGGACGGGCCGCAGGTACGCGTCGGCGGCGCTGACCCGCTCGCCCCCGGCGATCGCCAGGTCCACCCACGTGACCCCCTCCTGGTCGGCGCCGGACAGGTCGTCCGTCCGCGGATGCCCGGCCTGCACCAGCGCCTCGTAGAAGGCCCGCGCGGCCGGGTGCGGGTCAGCGGCCCGGCTCAGCCGGATCGGCCCGGACGTGCCCCGCAGTTCGGGATCACGTCCTTGAACTGCTTCGGTTCGCCGGAAAAATTTGCGCAGGTCTTTGGCGCCCCATCCGGAGGCACCTTCGGCGGCCCAGCGATCGTAGAGCGCCTGGTGGGCTCGCACGTGCGCCATGGCGTTGATCGAGCTTCCGCCGCCCAGGGCCTTGCCGACCGGGTAGCTCACGGCGCCGGAGTCGGCCTGGCTGGTGGTGACGAAACCCCACTCCGCCGGGGATCCGAGGTTCTCCGGCCAGGCGTTCGGCACGGTCATGCCGTGGGTGCGGGCCGAACCGCCGGCTTCGAGCAGCAGGACCCGGGCCGCGGGGTTCTGGCTGAGCCTGGCCGCGAGCACGCAGCCTGCGGTACCGGCGCCGACAACGATGTAGTCGTACTGCTCGTGCTCCATGCCGATCCTCTTCTGCGCGGCTCTTTGCGGTTCTGTGCGGTTTTTGTACGATTTCGTGCGGTTCTGTGCGGTTCTGTGCGGCCTTTAATGGCGGCTGAGTCCCGGCCGTTGCTCCGCGCACGGCCGGGACTCAGTTTCTTTAGGGACTTAATTGCTGACCGAGGTCATGCGGTTCCTCTGTGGGGCCTTAGTTGCCGACCGGGGTCATGCGGTCCGAGCTGAACGAGGAGCGGGGGTTCTCGGCGAAGAAGCGGACCAGCACCAGGTAGACGACGGCCGAGACGATCCAGCCGACCAGCCAGGAGATGTCGGCGCCGCCGAGGGGCTTGACCAAGACGCCGATGAAGTCCGGCTGGGAGACGAACGGGACTTCGGCGAGCAGGCCGATCGCATAGGCCAGGAGGCCGCGCCACAGGAACCAGCCGTAGCGGCCTTCGGCCATGAAGAACGACGCCACGTGGTACTCACCGCGCCGCACCACGAAGTAGTCGGTGAGGTTGACCGCCGACCACGGAATGAAGATCACCAGCAGCACGTCGAGGAAGTTGGACAGGTTGGTGACGAAGTTCTTGTAGCCGAAGAACGCGAGGACCACGCCGAGCGCCATGACGACGACGAACGGCACCACGCGAAGCGTCACCGACATCGACTTGAGCCTGGTCCACATGTTCGCGAACGACAGGACCTGGAACGCGCCGGTGTAGGCGTTGAACGTGCAGGCGTTGATCAGGCTCGCGGCCATGATGATCAGGGCCCATTTTCCTGAGACTCTGGCGATCGCACCGACCGGGCCGTCGGTGGCCACGCTGGGGATGAGCGCGGCGAGGTAGGCGCCCACCGCGCACGAGCCGATCGTGGCGATCACGTTCCCGCCGTAGATGGCCCAGAACAGCTTCTTGCCGTTGGTCTCGGCCGGCAGGTAACGGGTGTAGTCCGAGACGAACGGGCCGAACGACAGCATGTCGATCGTGAGCAGCGCGACCCCGGCCAGGAACAGGCCGAGACTCGGGGTGGTGGACAGCGACGTCTGTGAGGCGGGCAGCGATCCGAAGTTCAGTCCCTGAATCAGCATGATGACCAGCGAGATGCCCACGACGAACGACGTCGCCTGCATGACGCGGTGAATCCACCGGTAGCCGAAGATGCCGATCACGACGGCGGGGATCGCGAGGATCACGATCCAGACCGGGATGCTGATCGAGCCGACGACGCCCTGCATGCTGTCCGCCTGGATGACGAGCTGGGCGGCGATGAAGCCGATGTTCAGGACCAGGACGGCCGGGAACATGAACGCGGCCCCGTAGAAGCCGAACTGGCCTCGGCTCTGGATCGTCTGCGGGACGCCGAGCTTGGGGCCCTGGGTCGCGTGCAGGGCGATGAGCAGCGCGCCGATGATGGTGCCGACCGAGATCGCGATCAGCGCCCACCAGAACGTGAGCCCGAAGCTGACGGTGACGGCACCCAGTACGACGTTGAAGACGTTGACGTTGGCGCCGAACCAGAACGCGAACTGATGCCAGGGCTTGCCGTGCCTGGCCGCCTCGGGTATTCGTTCGATGTGGTGCGATTCAATAAATTTCCGAAATTCCTGCTTATCTACTATCTGGACGTCATGCATAGGGGAAGGCGGTCCTTTCGACGGGAGACGCTGTGCATGCGTAGTGGCTGTGCGTGGGAAGGGGAAAGCAACGCCCGGTGGCTTCGGGCTGGGGGGTTTGGAGCTGCGAGCACAGAACGGGATGGAGGTGCGCCGGGTCGGGGGCCGGAAGAGTGCCTGCCGAGCCGGAGCGGCGAGTCGCCAGAGCTAAGCCGCTGGTCATGACGTTCTCGGTGTGAATTCTCGAACCATTCTGTTTTCGCAACTTGGTGCCGATCAAGCGGCAAGTGAGAGCGTACCGATGATTGGCACGTTCCAGACTGGTTTATGAATATTCGAGACGATTCATGGAATGGTGTCAAGTGCCAGGGGATATATAGATGAAGCAACGACCGCCGGTGCGTCTAATGACCGATTCGCCGTTTTTGATGCTCGGTTCGCTGTTTGAGGCCGTTCGGGTCCTTTAGCGCAGCCGCCGCGCCGGGCGGGCCTCGAGGGTGGTCCATAGCGGCCGGTAGCCCTGCTGGCTCCAGAAGGCGGCAGGGCTGGCCGACGGCCCGGAAAAGGCATGTACTGGTACTGGCTGCCTGGGCAAGAAGGGATCGCGTTGGATGCACGTATGCCGTGGTCTTGGGAGGGTTCGGGTTCATGACAGATAAAACGGCGGCCTATACAGGCGTCGGAGCGCCTGCGGCCCGGCTGGAACCCGATGCCATCGGCGTTGCCCAGGACACCACAATCGGAATGGCCGCCTCGGCCCCAGCGGTGTCCGTCGGTCTCACCGTGGCCGCACTGGCCGCCAGCACCGCTTACGCCAGCGGGCCGATCATCTTGCTGACGGCGATTCCGATGCTGATTATCGCCAATGCCTACCGTCGGCTGAACCTGTGGAACGCCAACTGCGGTGCCTCGTTCGAGTGGGTCGGACGCGCGATCAACCCTTATCTCGGCTTCATGACCGGCTGGCTGATGGTGACCGGGACGCTGATCGGCACGATCAGCGGCGTCATCGTGCTCGCGCCCTCGGTGCTGGCGATCTTCGGATCGAACTCCACCAACAAGCTGGACAACGTGCTGATCTCGTTCGCCGTGATCTTGGTGATGCTGGCGATCGCGATCATTGGCATCAAGCTCACCGCGCGGACTCAGGTCGGCATAGCGGCGATCGAGTACTCGATCATTATTGGCTTCTCGATTGTCGGCCTCATCTTCGTGATCAACCACCACCCGGGAACCTTCGCGATCAGCGGGGGCTGGTTCAGCCTGACCGGAATCGGAGGGCGCGGCAATGTCGCGGCCGGCTTCCTGGCCGCGGTGTTCATGTATACCGGCTGGGACGGCACCGTCTACGTCAACGAGGAAACCAAGCATCGCCGGGTCAACCCGGGCCGGGCCGCGATGATCGCCGTTATCTGCCTCGGCTTCATCTACGCGTTCGTCACATTCGGCCTGCAGGGCGTGATCTCGCCCCACAAGCTCGGCATCGCCGGCAACAACGGCACCGCGCTGGTGACGATCGCTCAGGCGCTCGGCGGGTCCGGGTGGGAGAAGGTCATGGCGCTGTCCCTGGCGCTGTCGGTGATCGCCTCCACCGGGACCGGCATCGTGCTGATCGCCCGGCTCATCTACGGCATGGCCAGCCACCGGGTGCTGCCGGAAAGCCTGAGCAATGTGTCCCGCCGCTTCTCGACGCCAGTCGTCGCGACGGTGGTGGTCGGCATCGTCCTGCTCATCGCGACGTTGATCTTCCTGCTCATCTCCTCGATCCAGGACGCCTTCTTCGACGTGGTCTCGGTGACCGGCATCTTGTACGCCGCCTTTTATGTGCTCACCGCGTTCGCCGCGATCGTGTACTTCAGGCGCCGGGTCATGTCGAACTTCATGAGCGCCGTGGTTCTCGGCGTCCTGCCGCTGCTGTCGGCTGGCTTCCTGGTGTGGCTGATCGAGCAATCGATCTCGACCCAGTCCTCCGCGATCGAGAACTGGACGATCGCGGTGGTGCTTGGGCTAGGCCTGATCCTGATGCTGGTAGCCCGCTTCGGCCTCAATTCCTCGTTCTTCAGAATCCCCCGCGAAAGCGACCAAGGTTAGCTACTTCAGCAAGGCACTTTCCTGCTGTTCGGAGAAGCCAACCCGGACTGCTGCGCCCGCAGCGAGCAGTTACCCGCCGGCGATGTTAGTCAGACTCTCGTGCGCGGTCTTGGTCAGGGGATCGCCAGGAGGCAGCACCAGCTCACAGCGCTCCACCGTATCCCGCAGCATCGCGGTCGCGTCGCCAAGCCGCCCGACCGCGTACAGCGCATGGGCAAGGTGGACCCGCCTGGCCAGCGTGTCCGGATGATCGACGCCCAGAATGCGCTCGGAGTCGGTCGACGACTCCTCATACAGCCGCAGCGCAGTGCCCATCTTGCCGGCCGAGTGATACGCCGACGCCATCCGGTCGCGGGCCTCGATCGTCAACGGGTGCACCGGACCGAGTGACTGCTCGCGGCCGGCGACGACCCGCTTGTAGTGGGCCAGCGCTTCCTTGAACTTCCGCGAGGACAGGTACACATCGCCGAGCTTCATGCAGCTGTCGAGCGTCTGCAGGTGCGCTGGCCCCTGAATGCGCTCGCGCTCGGACAGGACCCGGCGGTAGAGCCTGATGCTGTCGGTGACCTCGCCGGCGGCTTGGCAGGCGTCGGCCAGGGTGTCGAGCGCCGCCAGAGTCTCCGGGTCATCGGTGCCGCGCACCTGCTCGCTGGCCCGGTAGGCCCGGTCGAGCACCGTGGCGGCCTCTCGCGGCCGGTCGGCCGCGATCAGCGCCCGGCCCAGCCGCAGCTCGAACGCGATCGTCGCCGGGTGGTCGGGCCCGAGCTGGGCGACGCGGTCGGACAGCACCCGCTGGAACCAGGGCAGCGCCTCGGCGGCCCGGCCGGCCGCGAGGAACGAGTCGGCTAGGTGATCGTTTGCCGCCAGCGACTCAGGGTTCGCCGGACCGAGGAAGCGGTCGCTAGCCGCCGCCACCTGGTTCCAGTGCGTAGCCGCCAGCGATGCCAGCCGCGCGCTTTCCATGCTCTCCCCGAGCCGGAACGCCAGCCGGTAGCCGTCGCCGCCCCAGAGCCGGTCACCGGCCAGTTGGGTCAGCGTGATCGCGCAGGACCTGAAGCTGTCGGTCAGCCACGGCGTCGACTCGTCGGCCGGCCAGGCCTCGATCAGCCCGGTGGCCGCCACCGTCACCGCGCGGTCCACAAAATCGCCGGGCGTCGCCGACCTGACCGCCACCTGAATCGCCGAGTTCATCATCACGACGGGCGGGGTGGGGGCCGGGTCGATCGTCAGCAGGCCGGCCCGTTCCAGCGTCACCACCGCCGCCCAGGCTTGCTCGGCGCTCGCCTGGCCGGCCAGGTAGGCGCGCGCGGCCGGTGAGGTGAATACCGTGCCGGGAATCCGGTTGCCGTCCAGCCACGAGGCCAGGATCAGCATCGGCTGCACCGGCCCGACCGAGGAGATCCGGTCGCCGTGCTCGACGGAGAGGATCCAGCTGACCGCCGCCGTGGATGGCTGTCCGGTCCTGGTCAGCTGCTCCATCTTGCGGACGAAGACATCCTGGTAGTCGCGGCAGGACAGAGCCGAGCTGCCGATCACGGCACTGGCCTGGACCAGCGCGAGCGGCTCGCCACCCAGATGGTCGACCAGGTCGATCGCGCCGCTCCGCTGCCCGCGGTCTTCGGTCAGCCGGTCCATCAGGTAGCTCAGCGCCTCCCGGCGGCTGAACCCGGAGATCGCGAGGATGCGCGTCCGGTCGTGGCCGAACTCGGTGGCATCCGTGGTCGTGATCAGCGTCCGGCCGGTTGATCCGGCGGGCCAGAGCCCGTCGAGATCCCACGGGCTGCCCATGCTGTCCAGCACGATCAGCCATGATCTGGTGGTCTCGGCGAGCCAGCCCATGAAGCGGGCGGCGGTCGTCTCGGCGTCACCGTCGGGGTCGATGCCCATGGCCGCGGCCGCGGCGGCCGCGTAACCGGTCAGGATCGCGGCCCGGCTGGTGGCGGTCACCCAGACGAGCAGTTCGATGTCCTGGGAGTTCCACAGCGACTCGGCCGCGAAGGCGGCGAGCTGAGTCTTGCCGCACGAGCCGAACCAGTCGGCGCCGCCGCGCGGGGCGGCCCGGTTGGGGGTCAGGACGAGGGTGGCGCCCGGCGCTAGCAGTTGCCCGAGGTTCGGCGCTGACTCCGGCCGGCTGATGAAGCCCTCGGCCAGCGGCGGCACCAGCCCAGACCGGACTGGCCACGCCACGCCGCCACTGTGCGGCTCTGCTGAGCCAGGAGCCAAGACCTGGTTGTTCACTCGTGCCCGCTACCTTTAACCGGAATGAATATGGATGCGATCCAGCAGCCTACCCCGGAGTCGCGAACCATAACGATACGGCGATGGAAGTGATTGCACGAAGGATCAGGGCAATATCCTAATTACTATCCCGCAAACGTTCTCATTCGGGTCTCTTAGTTACTGATCCCTAACGCGCCGCTACTCCCGGCCCTGGGCATGGCCGGCTATATCGGCGATCACATCGCCGATACTTCGGACTGCACCATGCCTGCGCCTGATCAGGTCCGCGACCAAACCGGTCCAGCCCGTCTGATGACTCGCGCCAAGCCCTGCGCCGTCATCGCCTTGGAAGTACTCGTTAAATAGCAAATTGTCCCGCCAGGCCGGATCGGAGCGAAACGGCTCGGTGCCGCCGAAAACGGGCCGGTGACCTTGGGCGTTCTCCGCGAAGATCGAGATAAGCCGGTCCGACAGATCGGCGGCGATCATGTCGAGTGTCAACTTTCGACCAGACCCGGTCGGGTACTCGACCATAAGATCATCGCCGAAGAATCGGTGGTAACGATCAAGCGCGCTGATGATTAGGTAGTTCACCGGGAACCAGATCGGGCCGCGCCAGTTTGAGTTGCCGCCGAAAAGCGGCGTCGTCGATTCCGCCGGCTCATAGTCGATCGAGGCTTTATAGCCCTCGATATCGACCGCCAGCGGATGTTCGCGGTGCCAGGCCGAGAGCCCGCGGATACCGTGCGGCGACAGGAATTCCGCCTCGTCGAAGAGCCGGGTGAGCAGCCGGGCGAGCTTCTGCGGCCCGGCCAGACTGAGCAGCAGCCGCCGGTGCCCCTGCGGCCCTCGGTAGAGTTCCTCGCGCACGGCCGGCCGGTGGCGGCCGGGCGTGCTGGCCACAGGGGGAGGACCCCCTGGAATCCCCGCATGGCCCTGGGCGTCGGTCAGGTCCTGGCCGGCCAGGAAGCTGGCGAAGCGCTTGCCGACCGCCATCGAACTCTGGATCGAGCCCTCGTCGATCACCCCGAGCGCCAGCGCCGGGATCATCCCGGCGACCGAGCGCACCCTCAGGCTCAGGGTCTGGCCACCGGTGGTGATCAGCCGGTCGTAGTACATGCCGTCGGTCTCGTCCCACAGCCCAAGCTCGTCGAGCGCATCCCTGATCGCGGCGAAGTGCTCGAGGAACTTCATCACCAGGTCGGTCCCTGGCCGCTGGCCTGACCAGTGCAAGGTGAGGGCCATGGTGGCCATCGCCATCGCGTAAAAGCCCATCCAGCCGGTCGCATCCGACTGCTCCAGGATCCCGCCGACCGGCAGGTGCGACCGGTCGATCGGCCCGATGTTGTCCAGCCCGAGGAACCCGCCCTCGAACAGGTTGTTGCCCTCGGCGTCCTCCCGGTTGATCCACCAGGTGAAGTTGACCAGCAGCTTGTCGAAGACGCGGCTGAGGAAATCGATGTCGCGGCCGCCGTCGACGGCGAACACCTCAAGCGCCGCCCAGGCCTGAACCGGAGGGTTCACGTCGCCGAAATCCCATTCATACGCGGGCAGGGCGCCGTTCGGGTGCTGGAACCATTCCCGGCACAGCAGGATCAGCTGGTACTTGGCGAAGGCCGGGTCCACGTGGGCCAGCGCCACGCAGTGAAAGGCCAGGTCCCAGGCCGCGAACCAGGGGTACTCCCACTTGTCGGGCATCGACATGATGTCGAAGGCGTCGAAGCTGCGCCATTGGCTGTTCCGGCCGGTCTTGCGCTGCTCGGGCGGCGCGGGCTGGGCCGGGTCACCGTCCAGCCAGCGGGCGACGTCGTAATAGAAAAGCTGCTTCGACCACAGCATCCCGCCGAACGCCTGCCGCATGATCATCGCCTCGTCGGCGCTAGCGCCTTCGGGAGTCAACTCGGCGTAGAACTCGTCCGCCTCACTTAGCCGCTGCTCCATGATCTGGTCAAAGTCAAGATCGAGAAGATTTTTAGCCGAAAAGCTTTGCGCAGGTGCCGCTTCGCGCCCGTCGCTGCCGACAGTGCTAGCCCGGGTGGTGGGCGGGGCGTGCGGTGGGCGAGACCCCCCGGAACCCCCCGCGGGCTTGTGCAGCCGCAGCCTTACCTCCGCGGTCTCGCCGGCGGCGACGGTCAGCCGGTACCAGGCCGAGCACTTGGTGCCGGTCTTCTCCGGGTTGACCGTCGCCGCTCCGGAGATCACGTGCGCCCCGATCCCGTCCTTGGGGTACGAGGTAATCGGGTCGGTCCCGAACAACAGCGCGGTGTTGGTTTCATTCTCGCAAAAGAGCAGCTCAGGTGACCGGCCGTCAGGCCCGGGTGCGGCCAGCAGTTCGAGATCGCCGATGAAAGGGTGCTCAAGGCTGATAGCCGCGTGCTGGTGGTCGGGCGACTCGGCCGCGCGGAGCGTGGGCTTGGGCGAATCCTCGTCCCAGGACCAGGTGTTGCGGTACCAGGCGGTCGGCAGCACATCGAGCGTCGCCTGGTCCGGGCCGGCGTTGGTGACCTGGACGGCCATCAGCAAGTCGTCGGGGCCGGCCTTGGCGTAATGGACCTCGACTATCCAGTATTTGTCATCGTCGAATACGCCGGTGTCGAGCAATTCATATTCCGGCTCCTCACGGTTACGCGCGGCATTTTCGGCCAGCAATTCGGCGTAGGGGAATTCGGCCTGCGGATAGTGATAGCGCCAGCGGTTCCAGGTGTGACTGGGCGTGGCGTCCAGATACCACCAGTACTCCTTGACGTCTTCTCCGTGATTTCCCTGGCCGCTGGTCAGGCCGAACAGGCGCTCCTTCAGGATCGGGTCGTTGCCGTTCCACAGCGCGAGGCCGAGGCAGAGCCGCTGCTCGATATCGCAGAACCCGGCGAGGCCGTCCTCCCCCCACCGGTAGGCGCGGGCCCTGGCCTGGTCGTACGTGGTGTAGTTCCAGGCGTCGCCGTTCGCGCTGTAGTCCTCGCGGACCGTGCCCCACTGCCGCTCGCTGACGTAGGGCCCCCACCGGTACCAGTCACCGGCCTTGGTCAGGCCGTACTCCAGACGGCCGAATCCGGCGACCCGGCTGCGTTCTTTACCCGTGTGTTCCGCACCCATGATGAGCCCCCTCGTTGGCACAGCCGGACGTGCCGCATGCTATAGGAGGTAAGCGTGCGTTTAGGCAGGAAGGCGGATCGATGGGTGGACTCAGCCCGGAGGTGGACCCGGCAGAGGTTGGACTGGATTCGGCGCGGCTGGCCCGGATTGACCGGCATTTCAGCCGCTACGTCGATGACGGACGGCTGCCGGGCTGGCTGCTGACGGTCAGCCGGCACGGCAAGCTGGCCCACGTCGGGCTCTACGGGCACCGTGACACCGAGGCCGACCGGGCGGTCAGCACCGACACGATCTGGCGCATCTACTCGATGAGCAAGCCGGTGACCTCGGTCGCCGCGATGTTGCTGTACGAGGAAGGCGCGTTCGAGCTGACCGATCCGGTGAGCAAGTTCATCCCGTCGTTCGCCGGCGTCCGGGTGTTCACCGCAGGCTCCGACATCAGGGCCGTGACCGTGCCAGCGGTCGAGCCGGTGCGGATCTGGCACTTGCTCACCCACACCGGAGGGCTGACGTACGGGTTCCACCGCTCGCACCCGGTCGATGCGATGTACCGGGGGCAAGGGTTCGAGTGGGGCACGCCGCGAGGGGCCGACCTGGCCGCGTGCTGTGACCTGTGGGCCGAGATGCCGCTGCTGTTCCAGCCCGGCAGCGAGTGGAATTACTCCGTCGCGACCGACGTGCTCGGTCGAGTGGTCGAGGTCGCCTCGGGCATGAGTCTCGACGAATTCTTCGCCGAGCGGATCTTCGCTCCGCTCGGGATGACCGAGACGGGATTCTCGATCGACGAGGACGATCGGGACCGGCTGGCCGCCCTGTACACGCTCGACGCACTCGGGCCCGGGCGCAAAGCGATCCGGCTGGACTCGCTGGGCGCCGTGGCCGGGCACAAGCCGACGTTCCTCGGCGGTGGCGGCGGGCTCGTCTCGACGGCGGCCGACTACCACCGGTTCACCTCGATGCTGCTGGGCACGGCCGACAGCCCGGCCGGTGAACTCGATGGAGTTCGTCTGCTGAGCCCGCGCACGGTCGCCTACATGACGACCAACCACCTGCCGGGCGGGGCCGACCTGGCGGAGTTCGGGCGGCCGCTGTTCGCCGAAGCGCCGTTCGACGGCGTCGGATTCGGGCTCGGCTTCGCCGTCGTGATCGATCCCGTTCCCGGGCGGACCGTCGGCAGCGTCGGCGAGTACTCCTGGGGCGGAGCCGCGAGCACGGCCTTCTTCGTGGATCAGGCGACCGGGGTGACGGCCTCGTTCTTCACCCAGCTACTGCCCTCGAGCGCGCATCCGATCAGATCCCAGCTACGCCAGCTGGTCTACCAGGCGCTGATCGACTAGGCGGGCCGGGCTTGGGCTAGGCGGGCGGGGTGCGGCCGGAGCGGTGGGCACCGCCGCTGCGGCCGCTGCTGACCCTGGGCTGCTGGGTCGGCTGGCCGGCGTCGGTCGCCTGAACTTCGATGGCGGCGGCCTTGCGGTGGGCGTCCTTCCTCATCGCGTGCAACCGGTGCACGACCAGGCCGAGGATCAGCACGACGGCCAGGAGGGCGCCAATGAGCGAGAACGAGTGGAAGAACTGGTGCACGGTTGAGTAGAGGCTGTAGCCGAGCAGGCTCAGTGCCGTCGCCCAGGCGGCCGTGCCGATAAGGCTGAAGATCGCGAACGGCGCGGCCGGAACCTCGACCAGCCCGGCCGCGAAGGAGGCGAAGCACCTGACCAGCGGCAGGACTCGGGCGACGGCGACGATCCAGGTGCCCTTGCCGGCGAAGAACCGCTCGGCCCGGTCCACATCCGAGTGAGTGACCAGCACCCACTTGCCGTACTTGTCGAGTAGTGTCCGGCCGCCGTGGCTGCCGATGTAGTAGGAGGTCAGCGAGCCGCCCATCTCGGCGAGGGTGCCGACGAGGATGACCAGCGGCAAGCTGAGGTGACCTTCGTGAGCCAGCAGGCCGGCCGCCGCGAACGTGATCTCGGAGGAGATCGGGATGCAGCAGGCCTCGACGAAGGCAAAGATGATCAAGGCCAGGTAACCGTAGCTGGTCAGAAAGTGCTCCATGCGGAAAGTTCTACAGCATCGCCGCCGATGCCTCGGCCACAGTGAGCGGAAAATTAGCTACTACTTAAAGATTCTGTCCCTGCTCGG
>DATNFM010000209.1:0-2152 GCA_035606435.1 Streptosporangiaceae bacterium
TTCTGGAGACGGAAGACTGGGAGAGGAGTCCGTGCAGCCGGGACCTGGCATTCGCTAACGCGCTTAAATCCGCAGTAGCTCAGCCGCCATCGCGGCATCGTGCGCTGCGGTGCTTTCCCGGCAGTCAGGTGCCCGCGCCGCCGCGCCTGCCGGCCGCGCCAGCCCAGGCGGTCCCGGGCGGCCAAGATGTTTCCCGGTGGCTGCCGCGGGTTCAGGGAAAGATCTCTGGCCTGACCGGGG
The DNA here is from genome assembly GCA_035606435.1 of Streptosporangiaceae bacterium. GTDB lineage: Bacteria > Actinomycetota > Actinomycetes > Streptosporangiales > Streptosporangiaceae > Chersky-822. Next base: position 241 of record DATNFM010000209.1, read on the forward strand.
CGAGCGCAGCGAGAGGCCGGGTTGCGCGGCCCGGCGCGGTGGCGCAACCTGATAGGCCGGGATCAGGGCATCCGTGGGCCGGGTGTCCTATCCCACCGAACCTGAGGCGGTCTCAACGAAGCCGAGGTATCCGGGGTGATGTGTCCGCCAATCTGAGGTACTGATCGCGAACGTGTTGGGGCACGTGGCTGACGACGTTCACTTCGAGATGGTCGGCGGCTGGAGTGCAGATTGCGTTCGTTGATACTTCCGATTGGCACAACGATCCGTCGACTACGGCCTGGCGGTGAAAGCCGCCCCCGCTTGCCGAGAGCTTGCCGATTAGCTCGATCGTCGTACATCCTGGTCGGTCGGTTCCGCGACTGTCGGGTTGGGCCAGTGCTGGGCCAAACGGCGCAGCACTAGCCCAACCCGGGCCGCATAAGGCCTACTTAAAAATCGCAGAGACCGGCTCTGACCAGCCAGAACCCAACCCGGCCCCACCAGGCCAACCAGACCGCGCCGCACTGCTAATGCGGTTTGGGTTCGCGCCCATCCGGGGTTCAAATCCCCGAGCCTCCGCCAGCTGACCAGCGGTCATCTCCGATCCATCAGGAGAGCGAACCGCTGGCCCGGCAGGACGCGCCTGTTAGAAGCTAACCCCACCAGAAGGCGGCCGCGATCACCGCGTAGAGGCCGACCAGGCAGGTGCCTTCGATCCAGGTGGAGTTCCCGTCGAAGACGACCAGGGTCGTGACGAGCGCGGTCAGGGCCAGGGAGACGATCATGAGCGGCGGGAAGACCAGGGTCAGCTGGGAGCCGCCGAGCCCGGCCGAGATCAGGACCAGCAAAGGCGCGATGCCGAAGGCGATCTGGACGGGGCTTTGCAGCGTGACCGACATGGCATAGTCCATCCGGTTGCGTGCCGCGAGCCGGATGCCGACGAAGTTCTCGACGGCGTTCCCGGCGATCGCGACGATCACCAGGCCGGCGAAGGCCTGGGAGATATGCAGCGCGGACAGGGCGGGCGTAAGCGAGCTAGCGAACCAGTCGGCGACCAGCGCTGCGGCTACGCCGGCCACGGCAAGCATGCCGATGGCGAGCCACAGCGGCCACTCGGCGCCGCCGTGTCCCTCGCCGCCAGCTTCACCTGGTGCTGGTTCCTGGACGGTCTCGCTTTCGGTACGGCGCAGCGAGCCGGGGATCGTCAGCGCGAATATGGCAAGCAGGACGACGGCCGCAACGTCGGAGAGCACCTTTTCGTGGGCCGCCGCCGGCAGGCTCAGGCTGGCGGTAATGGACGGGATGATCAGGATCCCCACCGAGAGCACGAGCAGCACGGAGACCATGCGCGGTCCTTCGGCCGAGAACCGCTGCGTGCCGTGGCGCAGGCCGCCGACGATGAAGGCCAGGCCGAGAACGAGCAGGACGTTCGACAGGATCGAGCCGACGATTGTCGCCTGCACGACCGTCACCAGGCCCTTACGCAGGGCGAAGATCCCGAAGAGCAGTTCGGGGATGTTGCCCAGGGCGGACTGGACCACCCCCGTGGCTCCCGATCCGAGCCGGTCACCTAGGCCATCGACCGACCGCCCGACCAGCGCAGCCAGGACGGCCAAGGCGAGCGCGGAGACGATGAACGGAACGATCTTCCCGGATGGGACGTAGTTGGTCACCGCTGCCGCGACAGTCAGCCCCGCGCAGATGCCGATCAGCCACCAGTCGCCCTTTTTCAACCCGGCCATGCGTCCCCCATCGTGCACCCCAGACATCCACCGTCAATCCGGTCGCCAGCGTTGCTAAGCGATCATGCCATGCGAATCGACCCGGCGCCCCTAAGGCGTGCGCAGGCAGGGTGCCGGATTGCTCGGGGGTGGCAGCCGGGCTGGCCAGCAGCCTGAGGCTGTCGGCGTGCCCTCGAAGAGCACTACAC
>DATNFM010000210.1:0-32640 GCA_035606435.1 Streptosporangiaceae bacterium
GCCACCAGTTCGATCGACGGCGGGAGCACATCCAGCCAGCGGCGGAAGAGATTCGCGCCCGCCCCGGCGTACGGGAAGCACACGAGCCGTAACTGAGCTTCCGGGCGCGGGACGAAAGTCCGGAAGCAGTTGCCCTGAACGGCTGCATAGGGCGACACCGTTACACACTCGCCCGCAAGGAACTCCGCAATTTCTCAACGAGGAGTGAGATCAGTGTCGCCGGGTCATCCTCCAGGTACAGATGCCCCCCCGGCAGTGCATATGAGTCGAAAGAGACGATAGTGCATTCTGCCCAGCCCTGCGCCTCGGGCAGCGTGATGGTGGCGGCGTCCTGCTCCGCGACGATCGCGGTGATCGGACACGTCAGTCGCGACCCGGGGACGTAACGATAACGTCCAGAAACCAGCAGGTCATTGCGGAGCGCCGGCGCCGTTACCTGCCACAGTTCGTCTTCCAGCATGGGCGAGTCGGCACCATGCAGGCGATGAATGTATGCCTTCATCGCTGAGTCACCCAGGTCACCCACGGACGCCTGGCCATCAGTGGGATTGCAATCGGCAGGCGCCTTTCTGGCCGAGACGAAGAGCCGCACGATCGGGAGGGGAAAGCGAGGCCGGAGTCGCAGGGCGACTTCAAAGGCGATGGTGGCACCCAGGCTGTGGCCGAAGAAGGCCATCGGAGCGCCGATGCTCGGGACATCCCTGCCGATCTCGTCGGCCAGCACTGCCATGTCCGAGATGAAGGCCTCGTTATAGCGGTCCTCATGGCCCGGATACTGCGCGGCCACCAGTTCGATCGACGGCGGGAGCACATCCAGCCAGCGGCGGAAGAGATTCGCGCCCGCCCCCGCACCCGGGAAGCACACGAGCCGCAGTTGAGCTTCCGGGCGCGGGACGAAAATCCGGAAGCAATTGCGCTGACCGGTTGCGTAAGGCGACATCGTCACGCTCCGCCTGCCCGCCCGCTGGCGGGGAACCGAGAGCCCGGCTCGGCGGCAGCCGCGACCGAGGACTCCAGCTGAGGCAGGTGTTGTTCCGCCATGGCGACGGCGATCCGACGTGGCCCGGTGAAGGGTTCGCGGCCGTGCGCCGTCAGCATGTTGTCTACAACGAGAACGTCTCCCTGCTGCCAGTCGAAGCGGCGCGAGGCAGCGCGGTACCGGTCCCGCAGGTGCGCGGTGACGTCGCCAGGTATCTTGCCGCCGTCGCCGTAATAGGTATTGGTCGGCAGGCCTTCCTCGCCAAACAGCGCGAGCAGTCCCTCTCCCACATCGGCGGGCAGCGTTGTGTAGTGGAAGAACGTCGCGTGGTTGAACCACACGTTCTCGCCAGTGTCCGGATGGGCATAGATAGCGCTCCTGACCGCCTTGGTCCGCAGGCCGTCGTCTCCCCGCCACTCGAACTGGATCGCCCGGCTCCGGCAGTATTCCTCAACGGCTGACTTCGCATCGGTGTTGAAGAGCTGACGCCAGGTAATCCCGAAGTGATCATGGAAATTCCTGACCACCATCCATCCCCGCCTGGCGAACTCGTCCCGCACGGAAGAATCGATCGAGTCATGCACCTGCCTGACGTCGGCCAGCGGAGTAGCGCCAAGAGTCTCGGGCGGCTGGTCGCAGTAGAAATACACCAGCCTTGGCCAGGACGACTGATAGGAATTTTCGTTGTGCAGGAAGATCTCCTCGCTGGGCGGGTAGTCCGTGGAGGTGTAGATGTTGCCTTTGATTGAGGTCCGCGGCGAGGACCGCTCTGAGTACGCCAGCGGGTCACCGGACAGCGCCCTGACGACTTGCCCGAATTCATCGACGCCGTCGGCGGAGGCGACAGGGAACCCGCGGAAGAGCAGGGCACCGTGATCGCTTAGCTGCTTGCGCAGGCGGGTGTGCTCTTCGGCGATCCGCTGCGGCAGGTCGGGTCCGCCTGGGTCACCTTCGATGACCAGCGGGAGCGCCCGCGTGTCCTGCTGATGCACTGTCATGGATCTCTTCCGTTCGTTCACAAGGTCAGGCTTCTGCTGAAGGACTCAGGCCGCCCGTCTAGTCATCGACAAGCAACTCGTCATCGTGCGGGATGGCGGTCGGGTCGGCGGCTACGCCGATGGTGGGTTCCGTGCCGTTCTCGTAAGGGGGCTCCGTACTCTGACCGGCCGGTGGCGCCCCGCTCACCGGAGCTTCTTCCCCCTCCGGTGGCAGGTCGGGGCGCCGGATAGCCGGGCTAACTGCCGCGATGATCGTCAGGGCCAGCATCACCGTCCCCACGCCAAGCACCACGTGGCTCGTGGAGAATTGCTTGAGCGCAAAGCCGCCGATCAGCGCCCCGACGGAATTCGCGCCGAAGGCAAAGAGAAAGGCGACGCTCATGGCGCGCCCGCGGATCTCATCCGGAGTCACCCGGTTCATGATGGTGCCGGCGGAGACGTTCAATGCCGCGCCCACGAAAGTCGTGCCGCCGAACAGCGCACCGAGCAGCCAGGGGCTGGCCGTGAACGCCATCGCGGTGGTCAATATGGTCCAGAGCCCCAGCGCGCCGATGACCAGGGTGCTGATGCTTAGCCACTTCAGCCACTTCGATCCGCTCAGGGCGCCGAGCACGCCGCCGACCCCCATGACCACGCTGATCGCTCCGATGGTGGCCGGGGAACCACCGTGGTTCCTGATGATCACGTACAGGGAGAGGGTCATGATCTGGAAGAGCAGGTTGCTCCCGGCGACGACGGCGATCGCGGACCGCACGAACTTCTGTCCCCACAACCAGGCAAAGCCCTCCGCGATCTCGACCCGCACTTTCCTGGGCGCCCTGGTGCGCTCGGTCTGGAAGTTGACCTTGATCAGCATCAGGTTGATCAGCGCGGCCACGTGGCCCAGGGAGGCTACGCCGAAGGGCAGCCACCGCGTGAGCGCGAACAGGGCGCTCCCGGCCGGCTGCCCGAGCAGGTTCGCTGCCCGGCTGCGCGCCTCGTTCTGCGAGATTGCCTGCGACACGTGGGTCGAGTGCACGACATTTCGCACCGCGGACTCTTCGCAGAGCTGGTAGACAATGCCCGCGCTAGCCTCGATGAAGGCGGCTGCCATGACATGGAGCAGCCACACGTGGCCGAGGAACAGGGCGAGCCCGACGCTGCCCATGGCCGCGAGCCCGGCGATATCGCAGATGATCATCATGCGACGGCGGTCCCAGCGATCGACCAGGACCCCCGCGGGCAGCTCGATCACCAGCATCGGCACGAGCGCGGCAAATGACACGAGCCCGGCGTCCTCCGCTGACCCTAGCTGGTAAATCATCAGCAGCGGAAACGCTATGAATCCTATCTGCCGGCCGAGTGCCGCATATCCGGCGCCGGTCCACAGCAGCATGAAGTCACGGTTCTTGCGAAGCGGAGGAATGGTGCTCGCCGTCGCATTCGGGGACTTCTTCTTAATAAACCTCATCTAAGGTCAGCCATTTCCGTGACATCCGCACTGATGGTGGCACCATGGCGACACCATTCGAGCGCCGCCATCGCGCTATGCAACTTGTTTTCAGCCTGGTCGAAGACGATGCTCAGGGGGCCATCGATTACGTCTGTGCTTACTTCCTCACCCCGATGAGCTGGAAGGTCATGCATGAACACTGCCTTTGGGCTCGTCACCCAGAGATCTTTGGTCACCCGGAACGGCTCGAATATCTGCTGCCAGTCCGGATCCGGCTTACGCGTGCCGGTGGTGCGCCAGCGGGTGGTGTAGATGACGTCGACACCGCGGGGCAGATTCGCCATGTCGTGGGTCTCCGCCAGCATGGCGCCATGCCGCGAGGCATGGCGCAGCGCCCGTTCGCTGATGTCCGCCGTGAGCCCGTACCCCCGTGGCGTGCGCAACTCCAGCTCAGAACCGGAGATCCTGCTGAGTGCCAGGGCTAAGGCCGCTGCGGTGCTATTGCCTTCACCGACGTAGAGAACGCGCAGGCCACGCACATCGCCGAAATGCCGCTGCAGGGTGGTCAGGTCGGCCAGCGCCTGGGTGGGATGCTCGGTCGCGGTCATGGCATTGACGACTGACATGCGGCGCTGCGCGGCCCAGCATCGCATTTCCTGCGGCTCATCACCGGTCCGCGCGACAAGCACATCGAGCATTCGGGCGAACACCCGGCCGGTATCCTCGGCCGTCTCGCCCGTGTTGGTCTGCAGGTCGTCGGGCCCGAAGGCAATAATCTGCGCGCCTAGCCGCAGGGCCGCCGAGCTGAAGGCGGTGCGGGTCCTGGTGGAGCTCAGGCGGAAATAGATCCCGACCACGTCACCCGCCAGCGGGAGCCGGCCGCCGTTCTCACCGGAAGCCTTCGGAATGCCATGCCGCATAGCGAAGGCCGCGGCCCGGCGCACGACGAAATCGAGGTCAGAGTCGGTCAAGTCATCCAGTGAGATGAGGTGCCGTCTTGAGCCTTCCATGGATTCCCTTCATTGCGCTGGAGCGTTCGGAGTCGAAGATCTAGCCGGTGAGATTGCCGTCAGCCCAGGCGAGCGCCGCTACGACCATGTCCGTCACCTTCCGGCCCGCTGCGTCATTGGTGAGGACTACTAGTCCGTTGCCGTCATTGATGCGGCAGATCGAGCGGCAATAATGGCCTCCCGGCTGGCTCTCGTGACCGAACTCCACCTCACCGCCGCCGGTGCTGATCGTCGTGCCCAGGCCGTAAGAGTGGCCAGGGATCGGCGTCAGCATCTGGTTGGCTAGCTGCGCGGAGAGCAGCGACGCGACCGGGCCGAGACCGGCGGGCTGGGCTGGCACCGGAGTTGTGTCAAGGAACGAACGCCGGAGCTCCACGGCTAGCCGGGCCAGGTCAACCGCCGTGGTCCACATTCCGAGCGCAGCCAGTTGCGGCTGAGCCGGGCCGAAGCCGCTGCAGTTCATCTTCAAAGGCTCGAACACCAAGGCGCGCATAAGCTCAGGGAAGGGCTGCCCGGTGACGTCCGCCATGATCTGCTGCAACACGGTGTAATTGACGCTCGCGCTGCTGAAGATCTCGCCCGGCTGCCGGTCCCGCCGCACCGCCGCATTCGTCGCCGGCGATCTGCCATGCAGCAGGTCGGGCACGGAGGGCAGCGAGTCACCGGCGGCAATCGCCGAGTCGGGGATCGGCGTCAGCCCGGAGACGTGGCCGAGCAACTGACGGACGGTGACGGGGGCATCACCGGGCCCGCCAGGCACCTGCCAGGCGGCCAGGTACTGGTTGGCCTCGGCGTCCAGGGCGAGGATTCCGGCGTCCACTAGCCTGAGGACCCCGTACGCGGTCACATGCTGGCTCAGCGCGCCCACCGCGAAGGTTGTCTCCGCGATGACCGGGAAGGACCCTTCTCCCGTGCCTTGGCGCCCGAAACCCGCCGCGGCCATCAGCTCGCCGCTATGGATCATGGCGATGCTGGCCCCCGGCACGCCATGCTCAGCCAGCGCGGCGAAGATGGACTCGGCCGGGACTGGAGGCGCCCAGATCTCGACCACCCGCTGTCGCGCCGCATGCTCTCCGACCGTCTTCCTATCGCGGTGAGCCTGCGGCGCGAACGTCGGCTGACGCGGCGCAGACGGCTCTCCGGCCGGGGATCCGGCCGGCGGATCAGCGGTGCCGCGGGCATCGTCGAGGGCGGCGGCGAGTTCGGAGAGGCAGCTGTGCTGATTCAGCATCAGGAGAGAGAGCGGCAACCCGACCCCGCGGGCTCTGCCGATGAGTTCCACTGCCATGATCGAGTGGCCGCCGAGCTCGAAGAAGTAGTCATCGCGGCCTACTCGCTCGACGTCGAGCAACTCCCGCCATTGCTCGGCGAGCCACATCTCGCACGGCGTCTCGGGTGCGGCATACTCTCGCTGTGCGCGCATCGCCGACTGGTCAGGGTCTGGCAACCCGCGCCGGTCAAGCTTGCCGCTGGCGGTTACCGGCAGCTCGAGCAACGGCACGAAGATCGCCGGGACCATGTACTCGGGCAGGGATCTGCGGAGCAAGGTCCGCAATTCCGCGGGGTCAGGGACTTCCCCGTTGACACCGACGATATAGCCGACCAGCTGGTCGTCGCGGAGCATGACGGTCGCCTGGCGCAGCAGGGGATGCTTCTCCAGAGCCGCCGCGATCTCCCCGAGTTCGACCCGGTACCCGCGGATCTTGACCTGATTGTCGCCGCGGCCCAGGAACTCCAGGCTGCCATCAGGGCGACGGCGCGCCAGGTCTCCGCTCTTGTACAGCCGCGCCCCGGCCGACCCGAACGGGTCAGGCACGAACCGTTCAGCCGTCAGCCCCGGCCGGTTCAGGTAGCCCCGCGCCACTCCGGGGCCACCCACGTATATCTCCCCGGGCACCCCGATCGGCACCAGGCTCCCTGATTCATCCAGGAGATGTATCCGCAGGTCAGACAAGGGGCGCCCGACAGGGTTCCCCGCACCGGGCAGGAAGTCTCCATAGGCGAGACGATGGTAGGTGGAATGCACCGTGGTCTCGGTGATGCCGTACATGTTGACCAGGGCCGCGCGGCCCAGGCCGAGCCGGTCCGCCCAGGGCCGCAGTTCGTAGATCTCCAGCTTCTCTCCGGCGAAGATGACAGCTCGCAGCTCGAGCCGATCGATCCGCGGGTCGCCGTCGGCCGCGGCTCCGGCCAGGCCACGGAAGGCCGAAGGCGTCTGGCTCAGCATCGTGACCTTCTCCTGCACCAGCAGGTCAAGGAACTCATCGGGCGACCGGGTTACGTCGCGCGGCACCACCACGAGGGTCCCGCCGTGCAGCAGAGCGCCCCACATCTCGAAGACGGAGACGTCGAAGGCGTAGGAGTGGAACAGCGTCCATACATCTGAAGCATCGAACGCGTAATGCTCGAGCGCGGTGGCGATAAGACGAACGACGTTCGCGTGCGTGAGGGTGACTCCCTTGGGCATGCCGGTGGAGCCCGAGGTGTAGATGACGTAGATCAGGTTTTCCGGGACCGCCGCTGGCGCGGGGTCGGTTGCCGGCCGCGCGGCCAGGATCGCCGCGTCCCGGTCAAGCACAATGGCGCTCCCGGAATGAATGGTCTCGACCAGCGGTGCCAGCGCCGACTGCGTCACCACGACCGACACGTCGGAATCGGCGATGATATGGGCCAGCCGCTCGGCCGGGTTGACCGGGTCAAGCGGCACGTACGCCGCCCCGGCCTTCAGCACGCCGAGCACGGTCGGGATCAGGTCGATGCCGCGTTCCAGGCAGATGCCGATCCGTGACTCGGGCTTCACTCCGAGTTCGAGCAGATGGTGCGCCAGGCGATTCGCCCGGGCGTTCACCTGCGCGTAGGACAATCTGGCCGGGCCCCAGCGAATCGCGACCGCGTCCGGCGTCCTCGCGGCCTGCGCGGAGAAGAGCTCGTGTACGCACTTCGTCACCGGCGAGGTCAGCGTCCCGGCCGCCGTCACTCCGAGCAGCGCCTGTCGCTCTTCGGCCGGCAGATAGACCGCCCGCGCATCTCCGTCACCGCCGTCGGCCATCGCCTCGAGCACGGCCCGGAACAGCGCAGCCACCCGGCCGGCGTTTACCGGGCTGACGGCCCGCGGATCAGCGGTCACCCAGATGTATCCGTTCCTTGAGGACACGCTGAGGGGGAATTCTGTCGGACTGTCGTCGCTGCCCGCCCGGCCCACGAGATCGGCATCGACCTGACGAAAGTCCTGATAGTTGAAGTAGACGTTCAGGAGCCGCTGCCCTTGCGGGGCGCCGCGCTGCATCTGCGGGAGCGGGTAGTGCCGGTGCGGCCATAGCTCGACCTCGCGCTCGAAGACCTGCTGCACGTGCTCCCGCCACGTGCCGGCATCGCGCTCCACTACGAACGGCACGGTGTTCAGGTACATCCCGTACACCCGGTCAGCGCCAAGCATCTCGGGCCGGGCATCGCACACCAGCCCGACGTGGAATGCCTTTTCGTCAGTGAGCTGGCTCATCACCTTGACGAACGCCCCCACCAGCACGCTCTTGAGCGACACCTTCGCCTCGGCGGCCAGTGCCCGCAGGCCGGCCTCCAGGTCGTCCCAGGGTGCCCGCCGTACCAGGTACTTCTCCCCGACGCGGGCGGCGGTGTCCCCCCATCCGTCAGGAACGGAGAATGCCGGGTACTCCGCCACGATGCGCTGCCAGTAACCGCGGTCGTCCGCCGACTCAAGGGCAGCCAGCTCAGCCGCGATGAAGTCGGCGAAACGCACCCGCGGCGGCTCATAGGGCTGCGGTTCAAGCCCGTCCCGCAGCCGCCTATAGCAGTCGAGCAGCTCCATCAGCAGCGAATGCTGACTCCAGCCCTCCAGGATGGGGTGGCACTCCGTGACGGTCATCCAGAAAGAGCCGTCATGGGTGAGGTGCGCGAATATGCGAAACAATGAAGCAGAACCCAGGTCGAATAGCTGGGACCGCTCCGCCGCCGCGAACTCGCCGACCGTCCTCGCGGCCGCGGCCGCGTCCAGCTCACCGAGATCTCGCACCCCGGCTGAAAGTTCCGCGGTGGCGTGGACGAGTTGCATGGGTACCGAGTAGCCGGCCAGGTGCAGGGACGTACGCAGAACCTCATGCCGGGCCACCACCGTCGCGGCCGCCTCGGTCCAGGCGGCCGCGGAGAAGGGCTTGCCGTCCAGGATCCGGAAGGACGTGACGTTGTGGTAACTGTGCTGAGCGTCGGTCAGCATCTCCACGAGCATGCCGAGCTGAACCTGTGACAGCGGATAAGCGTCCGTGACATCGCCGGGGAGCTTCGCCCGGTCCTCCTTGCCGATCAGCGCGAAGGGCTGGACTCCCTCCGGTGCCGTTGCCAGCGCGGGCTTGCCCGTGATCAGCTCGCACAGACCTGCGACGCTGCGGAGCGAAAAGACATCCCGCACGGACACGTCAAATCCTTCGGCGCGCAGCGCGCCAACCAGGGCGACCGCGCGGATCGAGTCCCCGCCTAGATCGAAGAAGCCGTCCTGCACTCCGACCCGCTCCACCTCGAGCACCTGCGCCCACACCACGGCCACCTGCTCCTCTATGGCGGTGCGTGGTGCCACGAAGCCGGGCGCCCGAAGCTGCGGTGCAGGCAGCGCCGCCACATCCAGCTTTCCGCCGGTCGTGAGCGGAATCTGGTCCAGCCACTGGACCGCGCCCGGGATCATGTGCTCGGGCAGGTTCTGCCCGAGCCAGCCCTCCAGCCCGGCCAGGTCAACCGGATCGAGCCCGGCTGTCGGCACCAGGTAGGCCACCAGCCGCGGCCCCTGAGCGTCCTGGCGCAGGACAACCCTGGCCTCGGCGATCGCCGGGTGCCCGGCTAGGACGCCCTCGACCTCGCCGCACTCCACCCGATATCCTCGGATCTTGACCTGGCCATCCCTGCGGCCCACGAAGTCCACGTTGCCATCGGGAAGCACGCGGGCCAGGTCGCCGGTCTGATAGAGCCGCGTTCCCGGCTCACCGTAGGGGTCGGGGACGAACAACTCGGCGGTCAGGCCAGGACGGTTGGCATAGCCGCGGGCCACGCCCACGCCTCCCACGTACACCTCGCCGACGACCCCGGGAGGAACCAGATTCAGCGACGGGTCGAGGACATACATGCTGGTGCCGGGGATCGGCCTGCCGATCGGCACCACCTCGCGGGCCTGTGCGCCGTCGGCGCGGAATATCGAGTTTCCCACGGTGATCTCAGTCGGCCCGTACTCGTTGATTACCCGGCCGCCGCCAAGCAGTTCCTGCCATCTTTCTGCTGTGCGTCCGAGCAGCACATCGCCACCGGTCACCAGCGTCGCGGCGAGGCCATGGGCCGACGTGGCGTCGAGCTGGTGCGACAACATCTCCAGATGAGCCGGCGTCAATTTGACGAAGCTGAACGGCCCGGCGGCCGCCAGGCACTCGCCCAGATCAGCCGCGTCCAGGTCCTGTGGCAGCAGGTGCACGGGCTGCCCAGCCAGCAACGGCCCGAAGAGGGTCGGCACGACCACGTCCGACGCTACGGTGGAAAACAGGGGCGCGCCGCCCCGTGCGTCCCTGACGTACTCAGCAACGACCCAGGCCAGGTGGTTGGCCAGGCTCCGGTGAGCGATCTGCACGCCCTTGGGCCGTCCCGTCGAGCCGGAGGTGTAGATCACGTAGGCGAGGCTGTCCGGATCGGGGAGTCGGGGCTGCCCGGTGGCCGGACGCCGCCGGATCTTCCTGCGATCGAGATCGACGAGGATCTGCTTTCCGGCGAAAACCTCGGCTAGCGGCCTGCCGAGGCCCGAATCCGTGAGCACCCACCGCGCTCCCGCGTCGGCAAGCATGTAGCCCAGCCGGGCAGCCGGGTAGCCGGGATCCAGCGGCAGATAGGCGCCGCGGGCCTTCCATATTCCCAGCAGGCTCGCCATCAGGTCTGCGCCCCGATCGAGCAGCACCCCCACCACCGACTCCGGTCCCACTCCTAGGGACTCCAGGTAGCTCCCGATCCTGGTGGCCTCGTCATTCAGCTTCGCGAATGAGGTGCGCGTGCCACCCGCTATGACCGCGGGCGCGTCAGGAGTCCTGGCCGCCTGCTCCTCGAAGGACTGAAGGACAGACTTCACGACGGGTACAGGCGTACCTGGCGCCCCGTCTGCCGCCGCACCCTTGAGCAGGGCAATCTCGGCCTCGTCCAGAATCTGGAGCTGGCTCATGCGGCTCGCTGGAGCATCAAGTGCCGCCTCGAGCAGGCGCAGGAAATGGCGCGTCATCCGCTCGGCGGTCGCGTGATCAAACAAGTCGGTGGCGTACACCAGCCGGGCCGCAGTCGCGCCGTCCGCTGCCTGGCCCACCTGAAGCTCAAGGTCGCACCGGGCGACGACGCCACCGGAGGCGTACGCCTCCATGACTATGCCCGGCAGGCAGAAGTCGGCGCCGACGGCGTCGTGCAGCGTGAGCACGACCTGGTACAGCAGCGTCCTTGACAGCTCCCGAGTCGGCTCCAGTTCGTCCACGACCTGGGCGAATGGCAGAGCCTGATGGTCATAGGCGTCGAGCACGACGCCCTTGACCTGATCAAGCAGCCTGCCGAACGAGATGTCACCGTCCCATCGGGCTCGCAGCACCAGCGTGTTAACCCCGTAGCCGATGAGCCCCTGCAACTCTGGCCGAGTCCGTCCTGAGACCACGGTGCCGACGCAGACATCCTGCTGCCCGGCGTAGCGCGCCAGCAGGGCCTGGAAGGCGGCGAGCAGGACAACGAACGGGGTCACGCCATGTTGCATCCCCACCTCGTGGACCCGTGTCGATAGCCCGGCCGGGAAGGTGAAAGGTACTTCGGCCCCGCCGTAGCCGCGCACTTTGGGTCGCTGCCGGTCTAGGGGGAGATCCAGCGGCGTGATCCCGGCGAGCGCGGTCCGCCAGTACTCCAGGTGGGCCGCCGTGCTGTCGTCGGACAATTGCGCACGCTGCCAGGCCGCGAAGTCGGCGTACTGAGCCGGCAGCGGCGGCAGCGGCGGCGGCCTCCCTTCGGCGAGCGCGCCATACAAGGCGCCGAGCTCGGCGCCCATAACGCGGGCTGACCAGCCGTCACACGCAATATGGTGGAATACGATGACCAGCACGTGATCATCCGCAGCCAGCCGCAGCATCTTCGCTCGCAGCGGCCATTCGTGCTCAAGGTCGAACCCCGTCGCGTTTTCCTGAGCCGTGAGCTCGGCGGCGCGTTTTTCCCGATCCGCGCCGGGCAATTCGGTCAGGTCGACCAGAACCAGGCCATGCCCGGCTGGCTCGTCGATGATCTGCACTGGCTGACCGTCCGCCAGGCAATGTCGCGTGCGCAGTATTTCGTGCCGCGCAATCAGTTCGTCCCAGGCGCGTATCAGTGCCGTGGCGTCCAGTAGCCCGCGCAACCGGAAAGACATCGGAACCAGATATTCGGTGCTATCCGGCTCCAGCCGACCGAGAAACCACATCTGCTGCTGGCCATAGGACATCGGGAGCGGACGGGCGCGGTCAGCGCGACCCATGGCCGAATGACCAGTGCCCGCGGAACGGGTACCGCTCAGGCGGCGCCGCAGCATCTCATCACGCAGGACATCGGTGGTAACGCTCGTCACGGTCACGGACTAGGCCTCCATGCGGAGGCGCAGGCTGAGGGGGCGCATGTCGGTCCAGATCTGCCCGATGTGCGCCAGACACTGCTCCTTGGTGCCCTCTGTCCCGTCCGCATGCCACCCCTCGGGCGGCTCGCGGTCCGCCCACCAGATGGAGTACTGCTCCTCATCGTTGAGCACCACGCGATAGGTGCGATCATCGGTTTCCTCGACGGCCATCTGTGCTCCTCAGTGCCCGCATAATGGTGAACGTATCGAAGGGATCCATTTACCTGACGATTCCCGTCACTGCCGCCCGCATTGTGAATGGCGTACAGTGAAATGACGTTCGGCAGCACAGCCAGTTCCACCGCGACGTGACGATTATTTATCCTGGCCGCCAGGCCCATATTTCTGCTATACCCCTGCTACTGGCGGCTAGGTCGATGACTATCAGATTCCGGATCTCGGCACGCTGGGACCGTACTATCGATTCCAGGTGGCATACTTAGGAATGAGAAGCAAATTCTGGCAAGATCATCTGAAGCCGTGCTCAGAAACGGACAGCAAAATGAGAGTAAAATCCAGCGCCGTGGAGCAGTCCCTGGCTGGTCCCGGCCCGGCCAGCGTGGACGACCGGAAAATGGTGATACTCCGCTCGATCAGCAAGGCCTACGGATCCCGGGACAATCGGGTGGCCGCGCTGACCGAGGTGACGGCTGACTTCCCTGCTGGCACCTTCACGGCCATCATGGGTGCCTCCGGATCGGGCAAGTCGACGCTGCTGCAGTGCGCGGCCGGCCTCGATCGCGTGGATTCGGGCGAAGTGGTGATCGCCGGGACAAACCTCTCCAGCCTGAAGGAAAACGCGCTGACCCGCATGCGCCGCGAGCAGATCGGTTTCGTCTTCCAGTCCTTCAACCTCGTGCCATCGCTCACCGCCCGGCAGAACGTAGAGCTGCCGATGCGGCTGGCCGGGCACCGCCCCCCGCGGTCCCAGGTCACCAGCGCGCTCGCCGAACTGGGCCTGTCCGACCGGGAGAAACACCGGCCGAGCCAGCTTTCCGGCGGACAGCAGCAGCGCGTGGCCATCGCCCGTGCCCTGGTGACCCGGCCGAAGGTGCTCTTCGCCGACGAGCCGACCGGAGCGCTAGATTCAGCTTCGTCGCGAAACGTCCTGGCTCTCCTGCGCAACCTGGTGAGCAGCCGCGGTCAGACGATCATCATGGTGACACACGATCCCATCGCCGCCGCCGCTGCCGGACGGGTCATCTTCCTGGGAGACGGCCGCCTGGTCGGCGAGCTGCTCGACCCGACGGCCGAGACGGTCGCCGCCCGGCTAGCCACTCTTGAGGACGTGCCGTGCTGAGGGTCGCGCTGTCCGGGCTGCAGAACCGGTGGGTGAGCTTCGCGGGTGCCTTTCTCGCTTTGGCCCTGGGAACAGGTCTCGTCGCCATGATGATCACAACCCTGTTCACGGCCTCGGCAGTTCCGTTCCCGGGCCCGCAGCGGTTCGCGGCGGCGCCGGCCGTGGTGGTGCCTGGCAAGACCGTGACGGTGATCGAGGATGGCGCCCCGACGAAGGAATCAGTCCCTGAGCCCGGCGGGGTTGCCGCTGCGGTGCTGACACGACTGGCCGCCACCGGCCGGACCGTCGTGGATCGCACGTTTCCGGCCCAGCAGGCCGGCGGCCCGTCCGGCCAGGTGGGACACGCGTGGTCGGCGGCCTCGTTCACGCCGTACCGGCTGACGCGCGGCCGGGCTCCGGTCGCCAGCACCGAGATTGTGGTCGGAGGCGGGAATCCTGACCTGGTAGGCAGCCAGGTGCCGGTGACAACGGCGGCAGGCACCAGCACCTACACCGTTACCGGGGTGACGGCGCCGGTCTGGTTCGAGCAAGCAATCTTCTTCAGCGACGCGACCGCTGCCCGCATTTCCCCCGCGGTCGACGCGGTCGTCGCCTACGGACCGCTGGACGCGGTTCGTCAGGCCGCCGCCGCCGGCCCCACGCAAGTGCTCACTGGCGATGCCAGGAAGGAGGCGGATCCCGATCCAAGCGGCGGCACCAATGAGCTGATGAACACTGTGGCCGCGGCCGGCACCTCGACCGGCCTGGGCATTTGCGTGGCGATTTTCGTGATGATCGGCACCTTCGCCTTCGTCACCGACCAGCGTCGGCGCGAGCTTGGGCTCCTGCGTACGGTCGGGGCGACACCACGCCAGGTGCGCCGCATGATCATCGTCGAGGCGGTCGCTCTCGGTGTCGTGGCATCCGCCGTGGGATGCGCGCTTGGCATACTAGGCGCAGGGTCGCTCAAGACCTGGATGATCGACCACCAAGTGGCGCCGACCTGGTTCACCACGCATATCACGGCGCCTCCGCTGATCATCGCGTTCGCCGTCGGGCTTGCCTCGGCGATCGTCGGCTCCGTCGCCTCCTCATGGCGGTCGGCGCGGGTGCGCCCGACCGAGGCGCTCAGGGACGCTGCGGTGAGCCGCCGGATCATGTCTATCCCGCGCTGGCTGTTCGGAGTGGGCCTGCTCGCTCTCGGCATCTACGTGGGTATCAGGACGATCATCCACTACCCCAGCGACGCGCTGACCGTGAAAAATGACCTGGCCGCGTTCGTGCCGATCATCGTCGGGTTCGCGCTGCTGGCCCCCGTGATACTCAAGCCCGTCACCCGCATTGCCACCTGGCCGCTGGGCCACCTGGGCGCCGGCTCTCTGGTGGTGCGGCAGAACATGCTGACCGGGGGGCGACGGACAGCGGCTTCCGTGGCGCCGATTGTGCTTGCGCTCGGGCTAGCAGGCACGATGCTCACTCTCGAGGCCGTGGCGAACGCCAGCCATAACGCCGCGGTAAGGCGGGAGGCGCGAGCCGACTTCGTCGTCGTGCCGACCAGCGGCACCGGCCTGAGCCCGCGGGCCGTCGCCGCCATCAGCAGCGTCCCTGGGGCCAGTGTCGCCGTGTACAGGGCCGTTCCGATAGTCCTGGCTAGCGAGAAGAATGTGTACATCGACACGCTGGATCAGTCGCTGGCGGTAGATCCGGCCGCCCTGATCGCGACCCAGCGGCTCACTCCGGTCGCTGGGTCGCTCTCCCACCTGGGTCACGATTTCCTGATCGTTGACCAGTCCACGGCCAAGGCCGACGGCTTGATGGCCGGACAGCTTGTCCGGGCCTATCTGCCCGGCGGCACCCTCGTCCAGCTGCGGCTGGCCGCCGTCATCAGGACCGGCGTGACCGATGAGACCGTGTATCTAGGCGCCACCGGCGCCGGCGAGGGCGCGCCCGCTCAGATTGCGGTCACCGCCCGGCCGGGTACATCCCCGGTGACCGTGGGAGCGAGGCTGCGCGCTGCCGTCCGTGGCGATGGCGCCGAGATCGCACCCGTCGGTGCCTATCTCGACTCGCTGCGCTCGGCGGAGGAGTCTCAGACCCGGCAGGCCACTACCGTCATCCTCGGCATCGCGCTCATCTATGGCCTCATCGCCGTGGCCAGCACGCTGGTAACGGCCGCAGCGGGCCGTAAGCGCGAGATCGCGGCCCTCAGCCTCGCCGGCGCCACCCGCCGCCAGACGCTCAGGTTTATCGCTGCCGAGGCGGCCCTGATCACCGGGATCGGGGCGATCCTAGCCACCGGGGCCACTGTGATAACGGTCATAGGCCAGGTGGTCGCGATGAATAAGTTCGCAGGAACGACCACGCTCAGCATTCCGTGGGCGCTTATCTTCGAGATCACCGCGGTCTGCGCGGTCGTCGCAGTCACGGTTTCCGTCCTGGCCGCAGGGCGGGTGCTGCGGGGCACCGTCGGCGAGCTCGCCGACCTCCGAGAGTGACACTGCAAGGTGATGACGGCAATACGCTGAGTGACTGGACGATGGCCGGTTCCTGCCAGTGCGTGAACCTGCCGTTGATCGCGCGGCTTTGGCCGCGTTTCATGGAAAAGAATGGTCTCGGGTCGCATGAATATCCGGCCGGGGGAGGGTCTGATGCGGTTTCTGCTGCTCGGGCCGGTCGAGGCATGGGATGACAGCTGCCGGATCGAAGTGCGCGGATCGAAGATGCGCACGGTCCTGGCGGTGCTGCTGCTCTCTCACGGGAGGGTCGTCTCTGACTTTAGCTTGATCGAGATGCTCTGGGGAGGGAATCCCCCCACGACCACCCAAGCGCAGATCCAGACCTACGTGTCTCGCCTTCGCGGCCTGCTGGGTCCCGACGTGCGGATCGAGCGGCAACATCCTGGCTATCGGCTCGACATCCTGTCTGGGCTGCTCAACCTCGATCTCATGGAGTTCGAACGGCTGGCGGAACTGGGCCATGCGGCCCTGGCGGCGAATGAGATGCTGACTGCCGTAGAGATCCTGCGGACCGCGCTCGCGCTCTGGCAGGGCCGGGCGCTGGCCGACGTCACCGATCACCTCGCCAGCTTCGAGCAGCCACGGCTGGAAGAGGCCAGGCTGAGCGCCCTTGAAGATCGCATTTCGGCCGACCTGGCCCTCGGGCTGCATGGCCCGCTGATCACCGAGCTGACCGCCCTGACAGCGGAGCAGCCATTGCGCGAAGGCCCTCGCGCCCAGTTGATGCTCGCCCTCTACCGATCTGACCGGACGGCAGATGCTCTCGCCTCGTACCACGGTTTCCGGCGGATCCTCGCCGACGAGCTGGGCCTGGACCCGTCAGAAAAGCTAAGGAAACTCCACCAGTCGATCCTGACCAGTGACCCTGAGCTCTTGCCAGTGCTCGTCGGCCAGAACTCGGAGGCTCTGCCGAGCGTCCCGTTTCTTCCCTCGGAGCCGGCTGACTTCACCGGACGCGTGGTCGAAGGCGCTCGCTTGCGTGCGCACCAGGCCGCGTCACAAGAGTACGGAGCCGGTGCGTTCACGTGCGCGATCACCGGCATGAGCGGCGTCGGCAAGACAGCGCTCGCCCTGCATGTAGCCAGGCAGCTCAGGGAGCACTCTGCGCACCGTCAGATCCGCATCGATCTCGGCGGCCGCCGCCGGCGGCCGCTGAGCCCGGCCGCCGTTCTGGCCAGGGTAGTGAAAGTGCTGGGGACTCATCAGCGCCGGATGCCCAAGAACTTCGACGATCTGATGGCGTTGTACCGCGATAACCTCTCCGCCGCACCGACGCTCCTGCTTCTGGACGATGCGGAAAACGAGCGGCAGGTCCGTCCGCTGCTGCCCAGCGTGGCTGGGTGCGGAGTCATCATCACCAGCCGTTCGCGCCTCACGGCGCTGGACGGGATCTGCCGGATCGATCTCGACGTGTTTACCTCGGACCAGTCGATTGAGCTGCTGGCTAAGATCGCGGGCCGGGACCGGGTCAAGGCTCAGAAACAAGACGCCCGCCGCATCGCGGATCTATGCGACAACTTGCCGCTCGCGATCCGAATCAGCGGCGCCCGGCTCGCCGCCCGGCCGCACTGGTCGCTGGCCAGGCTGGCAGATCGGCTGGCGGACGCACCCCACATGCTCGACGAGCTGCGGCTGGCGGACTTGGATG
Source organism: Streptosporangiaceae bacterium (assembly GCA_035606435.1). Lineage (GTDB taxonomy): Bacteria > Actinomycetota > Actinomycetes > Streptosporangiales > Streptosporangiaceae > Chersky-822. Next base: position 17,511 of record DATNFM010000210.1, read on the forward strand.
TCGGCGCGGATCTCGCCTCTAGCTGCTGGTCCCTGAGCAAAGGCGCCCGCCAGGCACTGCAAGTGCTGTCCAGGCTTGAACCGTCGTCCTTCTCGTCCTGGACGGCTGCCGAGCACCTTGACGTCTCGTCGGCGGACGCCGAGAACTTCGCGGAAGAACTGGTGGAGGCGCATCTACTGAAGATCGACACCGCCAACCCCGACCACTACAGCTTTCCGAAGCTCGTCCGCGCGCTCGCGGCGCAATCCCGCACGGACGGAAGCGGGTTAGCGACTGCGAGCGCCAGGATCGCAGGGTTGCGGTAAGCATTGCTTACGGTAACGAGCCCAAGCGCTCGGGCTCCTTTTCGCCTGCTTGGGTCACCCCACCCGCGCCCGGCCCGTTGCCGGTCCAGGTCGCGGGCCGGCCGGGTGAGCCGCGGGCCAGCCAATGCGCGAGCGGAGCGGTGATCATCGTGGTGATCACCGCGATCAGAACCATGATGGTGAGACCGAGAGTGTTGATGATGTGGTCCTGCCAGCCAATGCTCACCACGATCAGCTCGGTGACGCCACGGCAGTTCATGAGGACACCGAGCTGAACTGACTCCTTCCTGGTGCTCCCGGTCAGGAGTGCGCCCGTGCCGGCGCCGACAAACTTGGTAGCGCAGGCTGCCAGCAGCAGGGCCGCGAACAGCAGGGCGCGCGTCGGCGAGCCGACCAACCCGATCACGACGTCGAGGCCCACGCTGGCGAAGAACAACGGAAGCAGGATGCCTACAGCGAACCCCTGCATCTGCTGGTTCAGCTGGGACACGACCGCCACTCGGCGAGGGACGATCGTGCCGAACAGGAAGGCGCCGCTGGCCGCATGCAGGCCGACGAGCTGGGTAGCCGCCCCGAAGATTAGCGCCCCGCCGAACAGCACGGGAAACAGGATCCGCACGTTCCCGGCGGCCTCCGCCCGGCGCGTGACGTGGGCCAATGCCGGGCGGACGGTGAAGACGGCCACAGTGACGATGGCGAGCGCGGCCCCGACCGTTATCGGAAGCCGGCCTTTGCCGGTGCCGCCGTGCAGCGCGACGACAATCGCCAGCAGGGTCCATCCGATCCCATCGCCGAAGGCGGCACTGGCCAGCGCCATCGTCCCAACCGGCGTGTGAGCTTGCCGCAGGTCGACCAGGATGCGGGCGAGTACGGGCAGCGCGGTGATCGAGAGCGCTAGCCCGACGAATAGCTCATAAGTCCACGGACTCGCCGACGCACCGGCGATCAGATGGCGGGCAGGGAACGCGATGAGGATCCCGCCAATCAGCGGCAGAGCCATTCCCCCGGTTACTACGCCGATGACCGTCCGGCTCCGGGTGCGCACCAGGTCGGTTCGTAGCTCACATCCGAGCAGGAAGCAGAAAATCACCAGTCCGAGCTGGGAGACAGGGCCAAGGACGTTCAGGACCGCCGGCGGGAAGAGCCACTGGCGGGCTTCAGGCCACACCACCCCCAGGATCGACGGTCCCAGCAAGATGCCCACCATCATCTCACCCACCACCGGGGGTTGGCGGACGCCAGCGAGCACGGCGCCGAGCAGATGGGACAGAAGCAGGATCACCGCTGCGACCAGGAGGAAGCGGAAGACCGGGTCGGTGGCGTTATCCTTCACGCTGCCGCCAAACAGGCTCGATCCCCACGTCACGAGCGCTGCGGCTAGGACCACCAGCCCGGCTGCCATTCCTGTCAGGACCCTGAGGCGACTGCCAGGCCAATTCCGGACTGGACCATCCTCAGCGCGTGATGCCATCAGCTTCCCTTGCGGTCCGCACAGGTGACTGGCGGGTCAGCCACCGCAGCACGGAACCCGTCGCCCGGCCAGGCCGCGAAGTGCCGCAGCCCATAGAGAAGCGGAATGTCCTCGCCGCAGTTCACCGCCGTGACTTCGCCGAATACGACGATGTGATCGCCGACTTCGTAGGTCGCGATCACCCGGCAGGCGGCGAACGCAGCGGTGTCCTCGAGGCGGGGCAGGTCGGCCATGTCGGCCGACCGCCACTGCACGCGATCAAAATGGCCGGGCGCGGCCGAGGCAAAGATCTCGGCCGCCGCCAGGCCGTGCACGCTCAGTATGTTGACCGCGAAGCTTCCGTGGTCGCGCACCGCCGCCAGGGTCCTGCTCCACAACCCCATGCAGACAGACAGGATCGGCGGGCTCAGGCTGACGCTCGACAGCGACGAGCACGTGAGGCCACGCGGAGTCCCGTCGCGCGCCACCGTGGTGACGACCGCGATGCCGGTGGGAAAGCAGCTCATGAAATCCCGGTGCGCGTCGGGATTGACATGGTCCGGCGACTGTTCGGTCCGCGGGACATAAGTCCCGATGGCAGGCAGGCCGCCGTTGACGGCATCCAGTTCCAAGTCATTTCACTTCCTGAACGCGACCTCGAATTACTGTGATTCGGGCATGGATTGGAGGCTGATGTATTCAGCCAGACGCTTCCCTCGGCCAGCCATGGAATCGACTCTCCACCGGGGTTCTATATTTGCGCAATGATCCGGCGTCCTCGGGCGGGACGCTAGCTGTGATCCACGCCAAGCCGCCACCAGGGTGAGCTCTGACATGGGCGTATAGCTCGGTTATAGCGCAGGTTTCCATTGTGATAGTACCGGCCGGCTAAGGGGTGCAATGAAGAAAAGAGCCATTGGAAGTATCCTCGCGACCATAGGCGACACCCCGATCGTCGAGATGAAGAAGCTAATGCCTGGGTCGGGAGCACGCATCTTCGCCAAGGTGGAGCGGTTTAATCCGGGCGGGAGCATCAAAGACCGGGCCGCAGCGAGCATGCTGCTCGAGAAAATCCACACCGGCGAGCTGGAGCCTGCCAGGTCAGTGGTCATCGAGTCGAGTTCGGGCAACCTCGGCATCAGCATTGCCCAGATTTGCAGATATTACGGGATTAGATTCATCTGTGTTGTGGATCGAAAGACGACTCACCTCAATATCGCCATCCTTCAGGCGTACGGGGCATCGGTCGAAGTGGTGACCCACCCAGATCCGCTCGGAGAGTACCTGTCAGTCCGGCTGCGCCGAGTGCGGGAGCTGATGGGCACGACCCCGCATGCGTTCTGGCCGAATCAATATGAAAACCCCCTGAACCCCCGCGCGCATGAGCAGACAATGAGGGAGATCACGGACGCGTGCGACGGGAGAGTCGACTATCTGTTCTGCGCGACGAGTACTACGGGAACGCTGGTGGGCTGCGCGGAATACGTGCGGCAGCATCGGCTGCCGACCACGATCGTGGCGGTGGATGCCGTGGGCAGCGTCCTGTTCGGGCCTCAGCCGGCCGTCACCCGCCTGCTCCCCGGCCACGGAGCGTCCGTGCGGCCGAAGCTGTTCGATCCATCGGCGGCGCACAGGGTCGTTCATGTCACTGACCTTGAGTGCGTCGTCGGGTGCCGGCGGCTGATCCTCCGGGAGGCGATCTTGGCGGGCGGGTCGTCAGGAGCGGTGATCGCCGCCTTCGAGAAGCTGAGCGGGGTGATTCCGCGCGGCGCGACGTGCGTGCTGATTCTTGCTGACAGCGGTGAGCGTTATCTAGACACCATCTACTCAGACGACTGGGTGACCGCGCATTTTGGCGAGGTCTCTCAACTCTGGAAGGATTCCGAGGTCACGGTCGTGAACGAATGCTAATCCTGCGCCACGCGGAAGTACGAGACATCATGCGCGACCGCGAACACGAGATTGCCGACCTCGTCAGGTCGGCTTACCGGCTGCACGATGAGGCCAAGTCGGAGGTGCCGCACTCGTGCTTCCTGCGGCTGCACGACCAGCCCCAGGATCGGATCGTCGCGCTTCCGGCATATCTGGGCGGCGAACCGGGCGTCGCCGGAGTGAAGTGGGTTGCTTCCTTTCCTGGCAACATCCACGCGGGCGTGGACCGTGCCAGCGCCGTTATCGTGCTTAACTCGCTGCGAACGGGTCGTCCGGATGCGTTCATAGAGGCTTCGCTGATCTCGGCTAAGCGCACCGCGGCGAGCGCTGCCGTTGCCGCCGCCGCGCTCGCGGGCGAGCCGGGCGCTGGTCTCGATCCGACCGGAGTGGGCATCGTCGGCTGCGGAGTCATCAATATGGAGGTCCTGCGGTTCCTCAAAGCGGCGCTGCCCACGCTGGAGGAGGCGACAATCTTCGATCTCAGCCCCGAGCGCGCGACCGGGTTCGCGCGAAGCTGCACCGTGCCAGGGGTCACTCTTACGGTTGCGCGCGACCTGGATCAGGTGCTAGCCGCGCACCGCCTGATCGCTATGGCGACGACTGCGAGCGAGCCGCACATGAACCTGGACGCCTGCCGTTCGGGGGCCACCGTGCTGCACCTTTCGCTGCGTGATCTCACTGTCGAGACGATCCTGGCCGCCCAGAATGTGGTCGATGACGCTAGCCACGTCTGCCGGGAGCGCACCTCTTTGCATCTTGCCGAGCAGGCCACCGGAGGACGTGAGTTCATTGCCGCCTCGATAGGCGAGATCCTCAGCAGGCCGGCGGAGTTTCACCGCGATCACGACAAGATCGCGATCTTCTCACCGTTCGGGTTGGGCATCCTGGACCTTGCGCTGGCGCAGTTCGTACTGGCTGAGGCAGTACGGCGGGATATGGGCGAAAGCATCGAGGACTTCCTGCCGCCTTCGCACCCGATGATTACAGATGATCAACGAACGCCCCATTAAAGTGATATGGGGACTCGGCACTTGGGCCCAGAAATCCCCTCGCCGCACTAAGGATTGACTTCTGAGCCTTTGATGGCGGTAACGTAACAAGCAGAGCATTGATGCTTAAATAGGTCGCTCGCCGGGTGAAATTCGCGCGCGGTTTGACATGCCAATAAGTCTAACTTATAATCGCAACCGAGGCAGGATGTGACTTTTCGTTGAGAACTCTTGCGCCGAATGACCCTTTTAGGGCCTACTAGGTGGGAAATCTATCCGTGCCGGACACGTGCGATGGGCATTACGAATGCGGAGAGCTTGCCCAGGCCCACGGAAGCGCGGCTTTCCTTGATGCTGGGACAGACGCGGGATTCATCTATCAGAAATTGATCGCAGACGCGGAAACGACGGTCACAGATCTCGGCTTGCGTCTTGGCTGGCCCAAGGATCGCCTGGATCATGCACTTGACCACCTCAAGCATTTAGCGCTGATTCGGCGATCATGGGAGAAGCCCAGCGAGTTTCGCCTGGTCAGCCCGGATGTCGCCCTAGCGCCGCTGCTGGCAGAGTGGGAAGCAGCGCTGTCCAAGCACGAGCAGGCTGTAGTAGACGGCAGGATGGCTGCGGCGAGCCTGATCGCCGAGTACGCGAGAGTACACCAGACGCGACGTGTCGAGTCAGCCGAGGAGGTAATCGGTCTCGATATGATTCGGCTATCCAGTGAAGAGCTGGCCTCAAATTGCTCCTCCGAGGTAATGACCTTCGCCACTGGCGGCTCGGAGACACAAGAGAATATGAACGCCAGCAGGCCGCTGGATACGGCGCTGCTTGAACGTGGCATCCGGATTCGGAGCCTCTATCTGGACAGCATCATCAACGACCCGCCTACAATCGCGTACGCCCTGTGGCTGAGAGAGATGGGAGGCATGGTGCGGACCATTCCGTACCTGCCCGCCCGCATGGCGATCTATGACCGCAGAACGGCGCTCGTGGCGACCGAACCCGAGTACAGCGGTAACGGAGCCGTTCTAGTTCAGGGAACGGAGCTATTGCGCTCGCTCTGCACGCTTTTCGAGCAGTCCTGGTCGTTCGCGCTGGACCTGGGCGCTCCGCGTCGGCGCGACCAGGAAGGGCTCACGGCTCAGGAGCGCGAGATTTTGCGTCTTCTGGCCGAAGGGAACACTGATGCTATGGTGGCGCGCAATCTGGGCATCTCCATTCGGACCGCGCAGCGGCTGGTCGCGGAACTGGCGAGTCGGCTCGGCGCCCGTAGCCGCTTCCAGATCGGAATGCGCGCGGCGGAGGCCGGCTGGCTGACCTCCGACAATTCCCAGAACTGACAGGCGCAGCGCCGTTGATCTTTAGCTCTGCCCATTGCTGAAGCACCCGAGGCGAGTCGGCCTACGGGCTGACCGGCGTGAGCAGCTTCCAGGTGGAGCCGTTCCAGTGCTGGGCCATGGCCAGGTTCTGGCTTCTGCCGACGGCCACGCAGTTGGTGGCGGTGGCGCACGACACGCCTGCCAGCCGGCTGACGGGGTGGGCCAGGTCGGAGGCTTGCCAGGAGAGGCCGTTCCAGGTTCGGGCGGCGAAGCTGACGGCACCTGACTGGGAGTTCTCGATGTCCTCGGTGAGGACGCAACTGCTGGAGCTGCCGCAGGACAGGCCGGTCAGGGAGAACTCGGGCACGTCGGCGTTTTGCTGGTGCCAGTTGCTGCCGTCCCAGGACATCGTGGTGGTGCCCGTGTTTTCCATGCAGAACGTCGTGGTCGGGCAGGAGACCTCGTCGCCCTGCTGGCCGGCGTTGTCGTTGGCGGTGTCGAAGCTGACCGACCACGACGATCCGTCCCACTTCTCGGCGAGCAGGCCGTGGGTGGACAAGTCGACGCCGATCGCCATGCACATGGTGGCCGATGCGCACGAGACGGCGTCCATGAAGACGTTCTTGCCTTTGAAGGCGCTCGTGGGCTGCCAGGAAGTGCCGTTCCAGATCGAGGCTGTCTTGCTGCCCACGACGACGCAGTTACTGGGACTGCTGCACGACAGGGCCTGGACATCGGACAGGTCGCTCGGCGATGGCAGCGCGCTCCACTTGGTGCCATCCCAGGACTGGGCCTTCTGCGGTCCTGGGATGGTGTCCATCATCGCGAGGCAGAACGTCGCGGTGGGGCACGATATCGCCTGGATCGACTCCAGCGGTACCGGCAGGACTCGCCAGGCGGTGCCGTTCCAGCTCTCGGCTAGCGTGGTGCCCGCGAACCGGGCGGCGTCGGAGAGGCCGGTCGCGACGCAGTCTCCTGAGCTGGCGCACGAGATGGCCCGTAGCTGGTCGAACTTCGAAAGTCGCACTGGCGTCCAGGTGCGCCCGTTCCACCGGCTGGCCTGCTGCCCCACGTCCATGCAGAATCTCGGGCTGGTGCACCAGAGCCCCGCGTTGCCGTCGATCTTGGTGCCCGGCAGCGTCTTCCAGGTCGTGCCGTTCCACGCCACGACCGCATCCGGGGCCTCGGCCATGCAGAATTGCAGGCTCGGGCAGGAGATGTGATCGAGAACCTCGACCACGCTGATCCCGCCGACGGGGACCTTGCGCCAGGTCCGGCCGTTCCAGATCATCGACGCCTGGTCGCCGACGGCGACGCAGTGGCCGGGCTTGGCGCAGGAGATGGCGTTGGTGGTCGCTGGCGGGGCCTGCAGGCGCCGCCACCGGGAGCCGTGCCAGACGAAGGCTATGCCGTGCTGGGCAAAGTTCTTCCTGTAGCTGCCGACGGCTACGCAGCTGGTGATACTGGCGCAGCTCACGCTGGTCACCTCGAAGTTGATCACGCCGGCCGGCTGGGCCATCGTGACCTTGCGCCAGGATTTGCCGTTCCAGGCCAGCGCGTCATTGCGGCCGCCAGCGGTGACGCACCGGGGGCCGGCCTTACCGGTCGCGCAGGAGATAGCGGCCGGGGTGGCCGTCTTGATGATCGCTGATCCCTGCGACTGCCAGGACTTGCCGTTCCAGCGGTCGATCACGCCCGTTGACTTGCGGCCCGTGCCGGCCGCCATGCATCCGGTCCTGGACCAGCAGCTGATCTGGGTCAGGTCAAGCGTGGACGCCGGGGCCGGGACCGAACGCCACGAGGTGCCGTTCCAGGCCACCGAAACCGGGGTGTCCGGTCCGACCGCCAGGCAGTATCCGGGGCCTGAGCACCAGACCGAGTTCAGCTCGCTGACGCTCGCAACACCAGGCTGGCGGGCTGGCATCGCGGTGGCGGGAGCGCTCATTGTCAGTGGCGCCAGTGTTGCCGTGGTTGCCGCTAGTACTGCCGCGACCGTGATAGATCTCCAGCTCCGCACGCCAGATCACCACCTATCGATAGTGCGCCAACGAATGCGCGCTTTGACTCAGCTTGTCAATTGGACGCGCGAGCGGGGCAGTAAGTTGACGCCGGTCCGCGCAGACGGCGGTTCAGCTGGCGTCCTGGCTTTCCGTGATCTGAGCGACAAAGGTCCTGACGGCGGGGAAGGCGAGGTCTGGGCGGTCGCGGAAGATGGTGTGACGCGCTCCGGGAAGGCGCACGAGGAGGGTGGTGTCGGCCGGCAGTTGGCTGGCTAGTTCCTCGACCACGGGCAGCGGGCAGATGGGGTCGTCCTCGCCGGCGAGGACCAGGATCGGGCACCGGACCGTGCCGAGCAGGCTCCACGGATCGAAGCTCGGGGCCTCGTTACTGCGGTAGTGCGAGGCGACTTCAGGGTTCCTGATCATCCGGGCGAGGAAGCGGCGGGATTCGTCGGCCCAGTCCGGCGTGGCGCTGTAGAGCGGGTAGCAGACGCGGTTGAACTCGGCCTGGAGGTCTCCGCCCTGATCGGCGTAGATGCGCTGGATCAGGGTGGCCGCCTCCGGGCCGCCGAGGCGGCCGAATGCCTCGATGACGCGCTGATGATCCTGGTGGCCGCCGGTCGTGTTGGCCAGGATGACGCCGCCAGGGTGATCGGGGAACAGGGCCGCGTAAGTGAGCGCGACGTCCCCGCCGAAGCTGCTGCCGAGGATGACCGGCTTGCGCAGCCCGAGCGCGTCGCACAGCCGCCTCAGGTCATCGGCCCAGGTTCGCATGTTCCAGGACTCGGCGCTGCTGCGGTCGCTGCGGCCGTGGCCGCGCAGGTCGAAGTACAGGACCTGGAAGTCGCTAGCCAGCGGCTCTAGCGCGGACTTCACCGTCATGTGGTCCAGGCCGGGGCCGCCGTGGACGGCCACCAGGACCGGGCGCTCCGCCGTCGTGTCTCCCTGCGGGACGACCGACGGGCCGGATACGTCGAACCAGAGGGACACATCACCGAGGCTGACGCGCATACGCCCCTCCGGACGACTGCGAGCGGTCCGGGCCAGTTTCTGGCCCGGACCGCCGCTGGGCTTGGTCAGGGCCAACAGTAGCCTCCAGGACGCTCGCCGATGCACTGGAAGCGGCAGCGTTGTTTTCGAGCCGGCCGAAGGCGGGGGCAAAGCTTTCTGCTAAATAAAGGTCTTACCGGCGCGAGTTTCGCCCTGACTCGTTCTGTCCGCGAGGCTGGCCGATAGCGAGCAGCGGTTCACCGATACCCGGCAGTCCGGTCGGGGTTCTTTGGGCTCGGCGCTTCCGAGCCCCTCGTTCGGGACAGCAGGATGCGTGCCGCCGGTATCAGGAACTGGATCAGTGCGGCGAGCACCAGCAGGGCGGTGGTGATCCGCACGTAGGGCGGGACGGGCAGCAGGTAAACGGCCAGGGCGAGGTTGGCCATGATGACCCGCTGCGGCCAGTGCGCGTCGAGCAGGGCGGTGCGTTCGCGGACCGGGGCGGGGCCGCCGCCCAGGGCCATGGGCAGCAGGTAGGACAGGGCGCCGAGCAGGACCTGGGCGACGAAGCCACCACCGAGCGGGACCACAATGGTGTCGAACCGGTCCGCGGCGACCGCGGCACTGGGCGCGGTCAGCAGTGCCACCGCGTCCCAGGCCAGGGCGACCAGCAGCCAGCACAGGCCGGCGGCGATGGACCAGGCGGCGAACGACGCCGGTGGGCGTTGCCGGGCGGTAGCGACGGCGGGTACCGCCATCTCGATGACGGCGCCGGCCAGGCAGGCCAGCCCGGCCACGGCGGGCACCGGCCACCAGGCCAGGGTGCCCACCCCGAGGCAGGCCAGGCCGGCCAGGCTCAGCGGCAGCGCCCGGGTGGCGGCGCGGGCGGCGCCGTCGACCATGCGGGTGCGCAGCACGGTCGGCCACAGGGTGAGCAGGGTGCCCAGCACGGTGAGGGTGACGAAGCCGAGCAGGTTGACGTGCGCATGGAACAGCAGCAGCCTGGGCCGCTTCGCGTCGTCGAGCAGCAGCATCCACGCCCCGGCCGGGATACCGGCCAGCAGGGTCACGCCGGCGGCGAGATAGTAGTGCACGGTGACCGCGAACCGGGCCGGAAGCGCGTGGCGCAGCCGGACGGCGAGGACCCACAGGTGGGCGGTGACCGCGGCGAACACGGCGGCGGCGCCGGCCACGCCAAGCCAGGCCGGGCCGAGGCTGCCGCCGGCCAACACCGTGAGCACCCCGGCGTTGAGGACCATCAGCCGGACCGCCTCGCCTCGCCGGCTCGCCGGCCCGGGGGTGCGCAGGATCGCGGCGGTGAAATGGCTGCCCCAGATGAGGATGGCGTTGGTGACCGCGCCGAGCAGCAGCAGGTGGATCAGCAGCCACCGGCTCTGCGGCACGACCGGGTGTGCGAGGCTGACCGCCACCATCGCGACGAGGTACCCGAGAGAGACGAGGGCGGTGCGGCGGTGCCACCGGGCCCGGCCCGCCAGCCTACGTCCAACCTCGATTGTCACCGGGACCGCCGCCAGCGCCCGGTGACGGGAGGGGTCGGTTACCTCACTGGTGAGGCCGAACTCTTCCTTCTCCACGGGAACTAACGTTATAACGGTAAACGCCAGTGAAAACAGACTGAGGGTTCCAGGTCACGGCCTGCCCGTTCAGGGCCACGGACGGTCAGAGCGCAACTGCCCGCACCTCACCGTGCCCTGGCGTCGGGGCTAATGCGAAGATCGTCGAGCGGAGCGGACACCGCAACAGGGACCGGGCCGACGCGGTTGGCTCGGTACGGCGTGGGGCCCGCCGGATGGTCAGCCACATGGTTAGGGTCGGCGATGGGCCGGAACGAGCAATGATCCATGAGACGACGTAGACAGGATCCCGGGGTGTTTGGCATGGCACAGGCACGCGGTCCCGATGCGCATGGCGACAGCCCGGCCGGTGATGCACCCCCGGGCCCGCGGCGCGTGCTGGCGCCGCTGCTGCCCGGCGGTGAGCCGGTCGAATCGCTGTTGCGCAGGGCGCAGTTCTTCCTGCCTGGTACACCGACCGAGGATCACCGCGAGCTGCACCGTGCCGACGGCCGTGGCGCGGAGGAGTTCTACCGGGAGCGGTGGCGGCACGACAAGGAGGTCCGCTCGACCCACGGGGTGAACTGCACCGGTTCGTGCTCGTGGAAGATCTTCGTCAAGGACGGGATCATCACCTGGGAGACCCAGCAGACCGACTATCCGTCGGTGGGGCCGGATTCGCCGGAGTACGAGCCGCGAGGTTGCCCGCGGGGGGCATCGTTTTCCTGGTACACCTACTCGCCGTCGCGAGTGCGCTACCCGTACGTGCGTGGCCCGCTACTGGAGATGTGGCGGGAGGCCCGGTCCCGGCTCGATGATCCGGTGCTGGCCTGGGCCGAGATCATCGCCGATCCCGAGCGCACTGCCCGCTACAAGTCCGCCCGCGGGATGGGCGGCTTCGTGCGGTCGAGCTGGCCCGAGGTCAGCGAGCTCATCGCGGCCGCGCACGTGCACACGGTAAAGCGCTACGGGCCGGATCGGGTCGTCGGGTTCTCACCGATCCCGGCGATGTCGCAGGTTTCCTACGCGGCCGGAACTCGGTTCCTGTCGATGATCGGCGGCACGATCCTGTCGTTCTACGACTGGTACGCCGATATGCCGATCGCCTCGCCGCAGGTGTTCGGCGACCAGACCGACGTCCCCGAATCGGGCGACTGGTGGAACTCGTCGTATCTGATGATCTGGGGCACCAACCTGCCGATCACGCGTACCCCGGACGCGCACTTCATGGTCGAGGCGCGCTACCGCGGCCAGAAGGTGGTGGTGGTCAGCCCGGACTACTCCGACCACACGAAGTTCGCCGACGACTGGCTGCCCTGCAACCCAGGGACCGACGGGGCGCTGGCGATGGCGATGGGCCACGTGATCTTGGCTGAGTTCTTCCGGGATCGGCAGGTGCCGTACTTCGTCGACTACGTGAAGATCTACACGGACCTGCCGTTCCTGGTCACCCTACGGGAGCACGGCGACGCCTACGTCCCTGACCGGTTCCTGACCGCCGCGAACCTCGGCGTCGACGATGTGGCGGCAGCCCACCAGAGCGTCCTGCTCGACTCGGCCACCGGCGAGCCGTTCTTCCCCAACGGCACCCTGGCCACGCACTTTGCCGAGGCAGGCAAGGGAAAGTGGAACCTCGACCTTGGGGGGATCGACCCCGTGCTCAGCCTCTACGGCCGGCACGAGGACGCGGTCGCGGTCGACCTGTCCCGGTTCGATGTCGGTGACACGGAGGGCGGCGGCGTGATCCGGCGCGGGGTCCCGATCCGCCGGGTGGGCGGGCGGCTGGTCACCACCGTGTTTGACCTGCTGATGGCGCAGTACGCGGTGCCCCGTGACGGGCTGCCTGGCCAGTGGCCGACCGGCTACGACGACCCGCAGCCCTACACGCCGGCCTGGCAGCAGGTGATCACCTCGGTACCGGCCGAGGCGGTGACCAGGGTGGCGCGGGAGTTCGCCCGCAACGCCGAACTGTCCAAGGGCCGCTCGATGATCGCGATGGGTGCGGGCACCAACCACTGGTTCCACTCCGACCAGATCTACCGCACCTTTTTCACGCTGACGATGCTGTGCGGCTGCCAGGGGGTCAACGGCGGCGGCTGGGCCCACTACGTCGGGCAGGAGAAGGTCCGCCCGCTGACCGGGTTCCAGCAGGTCGCGTTCGGGCTGGACTGGCAGCGTCCGACCCGGCACATGACCGGCACGTCGTTCTTCTACCTGCACACCGATCAGTGGCGTTACGAGAGTTTCGGCGCCGACGAGCTGGCCAGCCCCCTTGGGCGTGGCCTGTTCCGCGGCCGTGCCTTCGTCGACACGCTCGCCCAGGCGTCACGGATGGGCTGGACCCCGTCACACCCGGCTTTCGACCGCAACCCGCTCGACCTGGCCGACGAAGCGGCCGCGGCCGGCAAGAGCATCAACGACTACGTGGTGGACGAGCTGAAAGCCGAAAGGTTGCGCTTCGCGGGCGAGGATCCTGACGACCCGGCGAACTTCCCGCGGGTGATGACGGTGTGGCGGGCCAACCTGCTGGGCTCGTCGGGTAAGGGCATGGAGTACTTCATGCGGCATCTGCTCGGCGTCGAGGACGCGGTGCGCGCCGGCGAGTCGCCCGAGCGGCTGCGTCCGAGCGAGGTCGCCTGGCACGAGGAGGCGCCGCGCGCCAAGCTGGACCTGGTCACCACCGTGGATTTCCGGATGACCAGCACCTGCAGCTACTCCGACATCGTGCTGCCCGCGGCCACGTGGTATGAGAAGCACGACATCTCCACCACCGACATGCACCCGTTCGTGCACTCATTCAACCCGGCGATCGCGCCACCGTGGCAGACGCGCACCGACTTCGACGTGTTCAAGGTCATCGGCGAGGACTTCTCCCGGCTGGCCGCCGATCACCTGGGTACCCGCACCGACGTGATCGCGGCGCCGCTGCTGCACGACTCGGCCGACGAGCTTGCCCAGCCCGGCGGGGTGGTGCGGGACTGGAAGCGGGGGGAGTGCGACCCGATCCCGGGCGTGACGATGCCGCGACTGGTCACCGTCGAGCGCGACTACACCGCGGTCGCGCAGAAGATGGCCGCCCTCGGCCCGCTGATCGAGACGCAGGGCACCGGGGTCAAAGGGGTGAGCTGGAAGCCGGTCGAGGCGGTCAACCTGCTCGGCCGCGTCAACGGCCGGGTGCGCGGCGGCGTAGCCGACGGGCGGCCCAAGCTCACCCGGGACATTCATGTCGCCGAGGCGATCCTCGCGTTGTCCGGCACCACTAACGGCCAGGTCGCCGTCCAGGGTTGGCGCGATCTGGAGGAACGCACCGGCGTGCGGCTCGCGGACCTGGCCGAGGAGCGCTCAGGCGAACGGATCAGCTTCGCCGATACCCAGGTGCAGCCGCGGGCGGTGATCACCTCGCCGGAATGGTCGGGCAGCGAGACCGGAGGGCGCCGGTACTCCCCGTTCGTGGTCAACGTCGAGCGCAAGAAGCCCTGGCACACCCTGACCGGGCGGATGCACTTCTTCCTCGACCACGACTGGATCGCCGAGTACGGGGAGTGCCTGCCCACCTACCGCCCGCCGCTTGACTACGTCCGGCACTTCGGTGAGCAGGGCCTTCGTGAGGACGGGCGTCCCGAGATCACCGTGCGGTACCTGACGCCCCACTCGAAGTGGTCGATCCACTCCGAGTACCAGGACAACCTGCACATGCTGCGGCTGTTCCGAGGCGGCCCGGTGATCTGGATGAGCCCGCCCGACGCCGCCAAGATCGGCGTGGGCGACAACGACTGGATCGAGGCGTACAACCGCAACGGCGTGGTCGCCTGCCGGGCCGTGGTCACCCACCGGATGCCTGAGGGGACGGTGTTCATGTACCACGCGAAGGACCGGCATCTGATGACCCCGAGGTCGGAGGTGTCGGGTTGGCACGGCGGCGGCGACAACTCGCTGACCCGGCTGGTCGTCAAGCCGACCCACATGATCGGCGGCTACGCGCAGCTGTCCTACGGGTTCAACTACTACGGCCCGACCGGCAACCAGCGTGACGAGATCACCGTCATCCGCCGCCGCGCCCAGGAGGTCGAGTTCTCGTGAGGATCATGGCGCAGATGTCGATGGTGATGAATCTCGACAAATGCATCGGCTGCCACACCTGCTCGGTCACCTGCAAGCAGGTGTGGACCAACCGGCCGGGCACCGAATACGTGTACTTCAACAACGTCGAGACCAAGCCGGGCATCGGCTACCCCAAACGGTACGAGGACCAGCAGCAGTGGCACGGCGGCTGGACCCTGGACCGCAAGGGCCGGCTGCAGCTCAAGGCCGGCGGGCGGCTGCGCAAGCTGCTCACCATCTTCTACAACCCCGACCTGCCGACGATCGACGACTACGGCGACCCGTGGACGTATGACTACCAGACCCTGATCCAGGCCCCTCTCGGCACCCGTAATCCCAGCGCCCACTCGATCTCCGCGCTGACCGGCAAGGACATGAAGGTCAACTGGGGCAGCAACTTCGAGGACGACCTCGCCGGCGCGCCCGAGACGGCGATGGCCGACCCGAACCTGGCCGGCCTGCAGGAGAAA